>JAVJPA010000132.1:0-27568 GCA_040216495.1 Amphiplicatus sp.
GCCTTATGCGGCCGCTCTCGCCGAAAGCAAAGGCGCTCGAAACGCTCTGGGACGGGCGACGGAAGAAAGTCTGGTTGAACGAATCCAACGAGTTCGATGAAAGCGCCATTGTGCAGTCGCTGACGCTCAAGGGCGCGGACGATCACAAGTTTCGCGACTGGCTCGAAATCAAGTGCCGCGCCTATCTGTGTAACCGCGACGACAATCCCTGGCCGCCCGCCGAAGGAATCGCGCAGCGCTGGCTAACGGCGGAAGAATTCATGGAAGGCTTCCCCGTCGGCGCCCACGACCGTTATGTTCACGCGCTGTTCGATACTTTTATGACCGAACGATAAGGGCGCAGACCAGCGGTCAGATCGACGAGCGCCGTTTCCAAACGCAAGTACAAGCCGCTCCTTGACGGCAAGGAACCAAATCCCGCGATCCATGCGGAGAGGACGTCCAGATGGACGTCGCAATACAACCGCGCGGCGCAGTGATGCGCCGCGCGGCCAGTCTGATTACGCCAGACTTAGTACCAGTACGGCGTCGCGCCGTAATATTTGTAGACGCTCTCGCCATAAGTCTGGTCGGCGAGGCGCGAATGGCCGCCGCGCTCGAAGGTCGGGGCCTTTTCAAGCTGCTCCTTCGACAGGTTCACGACATAGCCGTCCTGCTTCTCGTCATATTTCAGCGTCGACCAGGGCAGCGGGTGCTGTTTCTCGCCCATGCCGAGAAAGCCGCCGAACGACATGACGGCGTAAGCGACATTGCCGCGCCTCTTGTCGAGCATCACGGCGTCCACATGCCCGAGCTTGTCGCCCTTGGCGTTGTAGACCTTGGTTCCCTCAACCTTGTCGGCGGAAATCAGCGTGCCGGTTTCCTTGGTTGCAACATCAGTCATCAGTGGAGTCCTCCATACCGTTACGGACCCCCCGCTGGGAAAGGAACCCGTCTGCGTCCGAACGGTTCCCGCCCGCCGACGCTCCCCAGATGAATAAATCGTGCTATAGGCTCGCGGGGGGAAGCGCGCGCCGTGCGCTTGGGGGCCTATCCATGATCCTGCGCCGCGTCATCGCGCATTTCCGCAAGCAGGCGCCAGCCGACGACCCGGCGGCTGCAAAGCTGGAATGCCTTTAGCTCTAAAATGGGTGACCTATGCCTGACGGGGGAAGAATCGACCGTGTCGGCCGTTGGCTGACTCTCGGCGCCAATATCGGGGTCGTTCTAGGCCTGATTATTCTAATCATCGAAGTGCGCCAAAGCGCGATGCTGACGCGCACGATGATGGAGGCCGAAAAAAACGACCGGCTTGCTGAAATCGAGCTGAGCCTTTCTTCGCCCGCGGCCGCTGCAGCGTGGACGAAGTCGATCCGCGCGCCCGGAGAGATGACCGACGCCGAAATAAGAATGGTCGAATCGCACCTCGTCGCCGTCATGCTGCAATGGGACAATCTGTTTCAGATGCAGGCGGCGGGCCTCGCCTCGCGCGAGCGCGTTGCGCAGCATATCCGAAACGTCGCGCCTTATTATTTCGGCAGCGCTTTCGCCAAGAACTGGTGGGACAATCAGGTCAGCGGCTGGGACGGCACGCCGATGGCCGCCGTGGCCGGCCCCATCGTGGCGGCGGTCGATGACGCCTTCCTGAGCGCCGCCCTCGATGCGTCGCGGCTGACGACGGACGCGCAAGCCGAAGCGGGCCGGCCATGATCCTCCGCCGCGTCATCGCCCATTTCCGCAAGCAGGAATGGACGGCCATCGCGCTCGATTTCCTGATCGTGGTCATCGGCGTGTTCATCGGCATCCAGGTCGCGAACTGGAACGACGCCCGGCACGAGCGGTCGATGGAGGCTACATATCTTAAGTCGCTTGAATCCGATCTCACTGTGTCGCTAGAGCTCATCGAGGCGCATCTCGCCCACCTCAGCGGGCGTCAGGACGCGCTTTCGACTCTGGCCAACGCGGACAAGGAAGAAATCGTCCGCGACGGCTTCGACGCTCTTATGCGCGTCGGCCTCTACGACCTTGAGTTTCTCGACGTGCAGCGCAACACTTATCAGGCGCTTGAGAATGCGGGCCGGATAGGCCTCTTGCGCGATCTTTCCCTGCAGCGCGCGCTCGTCAGCCAGAGCATGCAGATCGCCGCGATCCGCGACTACGAAGCGGATATGGCTCGGTTTCAACACCGCTGGGTCGACGAGTTCCTGCTCGCCGATTATTATCTCGGAAACATCATCAGTTTCGACGCTGTCGGCGTCGCCGCGGTTCGAGATAGCGCGACCGACTACCGAAACCTGCTGGATGACCGCCGGATCCGCAACCTGGCTGCATTCCTCTACGACATTCTTTCGGAACAAAGGAAGCATGCGGAGGAACTGCGCCGGGAATACCTCTTATCCGCCTCTCTTATCGAGGCGCGGCTCAAATCTATGGGAGATAATTAAACCATGATCAAACCCATTCTCCTTACGGGGGCGCTCCTCGCCGCCGCAAGCTGCGCCAAGGTCGGCGAGCGGGCGGCTGCTTCATCAATGTACGGATATAATGACGGAGCTGTTTTTCCATCTGATCGTTCTTTGACGCACGCCGAAGACGGCGTCGCGTTGGCGGACGGCCGGCTTATCGTCGGCGATTGGAGCTCCGGGCTCGTCATGCTTGAGCCGACTGGGGCCAAGCGCGCCTTTGGCGACTTTCCCGCCGCCGGTTTCAAGACCAAGCCGGCGCCGGACTGGAATAGTCCCAACGGCGTCTCGCTGGAACCTGATGGGCGCCACGCTCTCGTCGCGGATATCACCTCCGGACACATCTATCGGGTGGAACTCGAGACCGAAGCCGTCACGCGCATCTACGATCATCCATTCGGCGTGAACAATGTCGTACGCGACCCGTCCGGCGCGATCTGGTTCACGCAATCGACCGAGAATCCGGCCGGCGAAGGGTCCGAGGCGCGCATGTTCGCCGCCGCCGACCGTCCGCTGTCGGACGGCGCGGTCTATCGCATCGGCCCGGAGGAGGCCGGCAAGGGCGAGCCGTACGCCGAGCGCGTGATCGACGGTCTCAAATTCGCCAACGGCATCGCGTTCGACGCCCGCCGCGAACGACTTTACGTCGCCGAACTAATGGCGCATCGCGTCCTCAGCTTCGACGTCGACGCAGAGAGCGGCGCGCTCAGCAACCGCCGCACCCTTGTCGATGTTGCGACGCCGGACAATATCGAACTTGATGAAAGCGGCCGCCTATGGATCGCATCCCCCGCCGCCAACGCCGTCTACATCTTTGATCCGGACGCCGCCGTGATGCGGACCTTTTTCGAGGCGACGCCGGAGAAGAGCCGGAAACTGGTTGCGGAAGCGCTTCGGCGTTCGGAAAACGGCGAAGGAATTCTCGATATGATCGGTCCGGACATGTTCGGTCCGATGCCGGGCCTGCTGACTGGCGTCATTATTTCTCCGGAGGGCGGGCCGATATACGTCAGCGGCCTTGGCGATGCGCTCTTCAAAATTGATCGCGGCGAAGAAGAATGATCCTCCGCCGCGTCATCGCGCATTTCCGCAAGCAGGAATGGACCGCCATCGCGCTCGATTTCCTGATCGTCGTCGTCGGCGTGTTCGTCGGTTTGCAGGTCAACAACTGGAATGAAGCGCGCAGGGATTCCGCGCTTCAGGAAAAACTGCTTGAACGGCTGGAGGAGGAGTTTCGCACGCTGGAGCCGGCGGTCGCAGAACTGGCGGCGTTCGCCAAAACATCTTACGAAAGCACCGCCGGGGTAATCGAGGCCCTGCGAGAAGAAACGCCGCCGAAGGACGAAGCCGCATTCCGATTCGCCCTCGGGCGCGCCAACTGGGTGCAGAATGTCCCTCAAGCCGCCACGTCGTACACAGAACTTGTATCGACCGGCCTCCTCTCGGATATCCGCAGCATCGAGCTGCGCACCGCGCTGATCCGCTATGGCGACGCGCATGAGCGCGTCGAACGGCTCTACCCGGCCGCGACCAGCGTCATTTTCTCCCCGCAATCGAATTATTACCGCGCCGTTGAATGGAACATGAATCCCGACACATGGACCGACGGGAGCGCTATCGTCTCCTACGATTGGGACGTCCTGAAGTCATCGCGGTCGGAAATGCAGGGCTGGATCTCATTCCAGTACGACCTTGCTCTGTACGCTGAGCGCGAGCTTCAGGAAATCCGGAGCATTATCGCCGCAATTGAGGATACCGCCGAATGATCCTCCGCCGCGTTATCGCGCATTTCAAGAAACAGGAATGGACCGCCATCGCGATTGATTTCCTCATCGTCGTCGTCGGCGTCTTCATCGGCATTCAGGTGTCGAACTGGAACGCTGCACGCGCGGATCAGGTGCGCGCATACGGATTTCTCGAACGCATCCGCGCCGACCTCGATGTCGATCTCGTCAGCTATCGCGACCGACTCGGTTTCTGGAGAGCGGTCTCGGGGTACGGCGCAAAAGGGCTCGCTTACGCCGAAACCGGAGAGACTGAGGAGACGAAGTGGCAAATCCTCCTCGCCTTTTTTCAGGCCAGCCAGGTCGCCGAGCAAATCACGACGAATACGACTTATGAAGAGCTGAAAAGCACCGGCGAACTTGGCCTCATTGGCGATATCGCTCTCCGTGGCAGCCTGGCGTCTTATTATACGAACGCGGCGAATCCCGTGATGACGGAACGCCCCGCTTATCGCGAGCATGTGCGCGGCGTCATACCGCTAGGCATTCAGCTCTACATCTGGGAAAATTGCTATTCGTCCGATTCAGCGACCGTGCAGGAGCTGCACGACTGCGCCTCGCCAGTAAGCGAGGAGCAAGCGGCCGAAATAGCCGATTCGATCCGGCGTAATGACGCTCTGATGGCGGAGCTTCGTTACTGGATTTCGAGCATGCACATCGCCGCCGTGATCGCGAGCCAGCGTATCGAGGTGGCCACGAACCTGCGCGAGGCGGTCGACGAAAAGACCGCCCGCCGCTGAGGCGTTTTTACGTATTCATCGAGTCGAAGAAGTCGCCGTTGGTTTTCACCTGCCGCAGCTTGTCGAGCAGGAACTCGATGGCGTCCGTCGTGCCCATGGGGGAGAGGATGCGGCGAAGGACGTAGACCTTCTGCAGCTCTTTCTTGTCGACGAGCAGGTCTTCTTTACGCGTTCCCGACTTGGCGATGTCGATCGCGGGATAGGTGCGCTTGTCGGCGACCTTCCGGTCAAGGACGATCTCGGAGTTGACGGTGCCCTTGAATTCTTCGAAGATGACTTCGTCCATCTTGGAGCCGGTGTCGATCAGCGCCGTCGCGATGATGGTCAGCGAGCCGCCTTCCTCGATGTTGCGCGCAGCGCCGAAGAACCGCTTCGGGCGTTGCAGCGCGTTGGCGTCGACGCCGCCGGTCAGCACCTTGCCCGACGAAGGCACGACGGTGTTGTAAGCGCGCCCGAGACGCGTGATGGAGTCGAGCAAGATGACGACATCGCGTCCATGCTCCACGAGACGCTTGGCTTTTTCAATGACCATTTCCGCGACCGCGACGTGGCGCGTCGCCGGTTCGTCGAAGGTCGAGGAGACGACCTCGCCCTTCACCGAGCGCTGCATGTCGGTGACTTCTTCCGGGCGTTCGTCGATGAGCAGCACGATCAGGTAACATTCCGGGTGATTGACCGAAATCGAATGCGCGATGTTCTGAAGGATGACGGTCTTGCCGGTGCGCGGCTGGGCGACGATGAGCGAACGCTGGCCCTTGCCGATGGGCGCGACGAGATCGATGACGCGCGCGGTCAGGTCTTTCTTCTTGCCTTCTTCGGTCGTCACTTCCATGCGCAGCCGCTCGTCCGGGTAGAGCGGCGTGAGGTTGTCGAAGTGGACCTTGTGGCGGACTTTCTCCGGGTCCTCGAAATTGATCGTCGCGACCTTCAGCAACGCGAAGTAGCGCTCGCCGTCTTTCGGGCTGCGGATTTCGCCGATGACCGTGTCGCCGGTCTTCAGGCTGAAGCGGCGGATCTGCGAGGGAGAGACGTAAATGTCGTCGGGACCGGGGAGGTAGTTCGCTTCGGGCGAGCGCAGGAAGCCGAACCCGTCGGAAAGGACTTCCATCACCCCGCCGCCCTCGATCTCGACGTCGCGGTCGGCGAGCTCCTTCAGGATCGCGAACAGCATGTCCTGCTTCCTGAGCGTCGAGGCGTTCTCGACTTCGAGATCCTCGGCGAAGGCCAGAAGCTCTGTCGGCGATTTGAGCTTCAGCTCCTCAAGCGACATTTTGGACGGCATGACGGTGACAGCGGACTCGGACATGGGGATAGCCTTCAGTGAGACAGACAGGGGAAACGCCCGCGCGGCGGGGCGGGTCCGGGGAAAGGTCAGCGATGAACTGGTGCGGCGCGCTGGCCATGGGGCCGCTGCGCTCTGATAGGTAGGTTCGGCTAGAGATATAGGAACGGCGGCGGTGTAGTCAATCCGGCGCCGAGATTGCCGCTCCGGCGCGATCTTCGTAAAAGGCGCGGGCCATGCTGATCGCGTTTCAGGTCCTGACCCAGCATATTATCCTCACGGCGCTTTTTCTTTTCATGCTGTCGGGGCGTCGCTATGTGCGCGGACTGAGCATCCGGTCAAGGGCGGAAGCGCTCCTGTTTTACGCGGCCATGCTCGGCTTTTTCGGGTTTATCCTGCTCTGCGGCGCCTGGCATATGGTCGGCTACTGGCTGCGCCCGGCGGTGTTCGTTCTTTTTATTCTCGCGTCCATCGACTTTTTCAGGGGCCTGAAAGACGCCCCAAACGGCCCGCTGCGCGGCGCGCTGGGCTGGGGCAATGTCGCGCTTTACAGCTTTCTGGCGCTGTTTTTCGGCGTGCAGACGGCGTTCGCCGTGAAAGGCCGCATGGCGCCGGACGAGACTATCGATCTCGCCTTTCCCTTGCTCGAGGGCGTCTACGCGGTCGGCCATGGCGGCAGCGCGACGGCGGTGAACTATCACCACGCCTACACGCCGCAGGCCTACGCCCTCGATATCCTGAAGATAAACCCGTTCGGCTTTCGCGCTCTCGGACTGATGCCGGACGATCCCGAACGCTATGAAATCTACGGGGACACCGTCGCGAGCCCCTGCGACGGGCGCGTCGCCTGGGTGCGGGACGGCCTCGCCGACAGTCGCGGACCCCAGCGCGAACCCGACGCGCCCGCGGGCAACGCCGTTGCTCTTGAGTGTCAGGGCGCGGCGGTCCTGATGGCGCATTTTGCGCAAGATTCGATTGTCGTGCAGGAAGGCTCAAGGGTCGCAACCGGCGATCCGCTGGGGCGCGTCGGCAATTCAGGCAACACCAGCGAACCGCATCTTCATATTCACGCCGTGCGGGGCCGCTTTGAAGGCGAGAACGCCGAAAAGCCCGGGTTGGCGATCCGCTTCGACGGACGCTGGCTGGTGCGGGGCGATCTTGTTTTCAGAGGCGGCGACTGAAAGGCAGCGACCGTCAAAACGGCCGCACAATCACCATAACCACGACGATCACGATCAGCAGGAACGGCGCCTCGTTCATCGCCCGCCAGAAGCGCTCGGTGCGCGGGCGCTCGCCGGCGGCGAACTTGCGCTGAGCATTCGCATAGAGGCCATGGACCGCTGAAATGCCTATGACGGCGGCGAGCTTCAATTGAAACCAGTGCTGTTGCAGAAGCGCCGGGTTGGCGAAAATCATGATCAGACCGAGAATCCAGACCAAGCCCATCGACGGGTTGATGATCGCCTTCAGGAGCCGGCGCTCCATCTGGACGAAATGGCGCTCGGCCTCGCCGCCCCGCTCCGCCTGATGGTGATAAACGAAGAGGCGCGGCAGATACATCATCCCGGCCATCCACGCGATGACGAAGATCAGATGCGCCGCCTTGATCCACAGGTAATGCGCCAGCAGGAAATCGCGCATCAGCCCCTCCACGCTCCGTCGCGCACCAGCGCGACCAGCCGCGCTACATGCTCCGGCGGCGTTTCGGGGACAAAACCATGTCCGAGATTGAAGACGTATGGGACGTCGTGAAACAGCCTGAGGAGGCTCACCGCCGCTTTCTCCATCGCTGCGCCCCCTTCGACCACGAGGAGGGGGTCAAGGCCGCCCTGCACCGTCCTCGATGGACTGAGATGGGTTCTGGCCCATGACGGGTCCATGGCATAGTCGATGCCGATGGCGTCGCAGCCCGGCAGCATGGCGTACTCGCCCGCCTTCTCGCCGACCCCCTTTGGGAAGAAGATCACCGGCGTTCCGGGCCGGGCCTTTTTCACCGCCCGGCCTATCCGGTCCATGGGCTCCACCGACACCGCATCCAGCACCGGCCAAGGAAGACCCTGCGCCCATGTATCGAATAACTGTACAGCGTCCGCCCCGGCGTCGATCTGGGCGATGAGATAGTCGGTCGTCGTCTCGACCAGCATGTCGATCAGCGCCGTTATGAATGCCCTGTCCCGGTAGAAGACGGATCTGAGCGCCGCCGGGTCCTTCGACGGGCCGCCGGCGAGCATGTAGGTGGCGACGGTCCACGGCGCCCCGGCGAATCCGATCAGCGCCTTGGAGGGATCTAGCGCAGCCCGCGTCCGGCGCACAGTCTCGAACACCGGCGCCAGTTTCTCCAGAATGTTTTGCTTGCGAAATCCATCAAGAAGCGCAGGGGTTATCGCCGGGTTGAGGCGAGGGCCCTCCCCTTCGACAAAAGAAAGTTCCTGACCGAGGGCGTGCGGGATCAGGAGGATATCGGCGAACAGGATCGCCGCATCCAGATCGAACCGGCTAATGGGCTGGAGGGTTACTTCTGCGGCGAGCTCAGGATTGTAGCAGAGGTCTAGAAACGACCCGGCCTTCGCTCTCAGCTCGCGATACTCCGGCAGATAGCGCCCCGCCTGCCGCATGAACCAGATCGGCGGTATGGCCGACGGCTCGCCTGCGAGCGCGCGCAGAAACTTCGATCCGGAAGAGGCACTACTATCCACCGCCAAGCCTTCTTTCTTAACCTTCTATTTATCTTTCTTAATAAAGTATGAATCCAATAGTAGGGCCGAAAGCTGGGGAAAGAATCGCATCCGATTGTTTTTCCAGACTATCCCAGAAGAGTCCCGGGGATTTCCCCGCCGGATAAACTTTTCCGAGGTCTGGGGAAAGGCGCGATAATGCCGCGCAGCCTCTCGCGGGGATTTGCGATGCTTTTCAGATGAGCGCGAGTCTTCCCGTTGCGCGGCAAGCGGGCCATACCGGTTTGAACAGCGCGGGTTTTCAATTTCCACAGGGCGCCGCGGGCGCAGGATTTGTGCGATTATCCGCAGGCGGGGCGGGCGCGAGCCTTTTTGTCCCGATTTTGCACAGAAGGCGCCCAGTCCATGGCGAGCCGCGAGAGCGTTGAGGAGAAGGTCAAACCGCTTCGGCGTCCGCCGCTGGCGCGCTACTTTCATGTGCATCTTGTTTCCGATTCCACCGGAGAGACGCTGACGGCGATGCTGAAGGCGACGACCGTGCAGTTCGCAGCGGCCAAGCCCCTCCAACACATCTACGCCCTGATCCGCTCGCGCCCCCAGCTTGAGAAAGCGCTCGCCGAAATCGAGGCGTCGCCTGGCCTCGTCCTCTACACGGTGGTGAACCCTGAGCTGCGCCGCCTCCTCGAAGCGCGCTGCTCGGAGTTGCAGACGCCGGCGATCTCAGTGCTCGACCCCTTGTTCGACGCCTTCTCCGACTATCTCGATCTCGAACAGACCATGCGCACGGGCGCCCAGCATGAGATGGACGACGCCTATTTCCGCCGCATCGCCGCGCTTGACTACACGCTCGCCCATGACGACGGGCAGATGACCTATGACCTCGAACCGGCGGATGTCGTCATCGTCGGCGTATCGCGCACCTCAAAGACGCCGACCTCGATGTATCTCGCCAATCGCGGGGTGAAGGTCGCGAACATTCCGCTGGTCCCGCATGTGGACCTGCCGAAATCGGTGTTCTCCCTGAAAAAGCCCCTGGTGATCGGCCTCATCGCCCAACCGGAGCGGCTGGCCCAGATCCGCGCCAGCCGCATCGGCGCGATGAACGCGACCGACATGGAATCGAGCTACGCCGATCTCGATTCCATCCGCGCCGAGGTGCTGGCGGCGAAGCGCCTTTTCGCCAAGCACCGCTGGCCGGTGATCGACGTCACCCGCAAATCGGTGGAGGAGACGGCGGCCTCGATCCTGTCGAAAATTTCCGAACGCCAGAACCGCGCTTGAGCCAATGAACTCTCCGATCATTCTCGCGTCCGGCAGCGCCATCCGAGCCCGCATTCTTGAAGGCGCGGGCGTGCCGTTCCGGGTTGTGAAACCTGATGTCGACGAAGGAGCGATCAAGCGCGCCAACGCCGGGATCGATCTCGAGGCGCTGGCGATGCGGCTCGCCGAGGCGAAAGCCCTCGCCGCGGACGCGCCGCCGGCGGCGCTGGTCATCGGCTCGGACCAGATTCTCGAGTTCAAGGGCAGCGCCTTCGACAAACCAGCCTCAATGGACGAAGCCCGCGCGCGGTTGCTCGAGATCGCGGGCGCGGCGCACACGCTGATCAACGCGGTGGCGGTGGCGAGAGGCGGCGAGATCGTCTTCCGCCATCTCGACCGGCCGAAATTGTTCGTGCGCGCGCTCGTTGAGAACGAGCTTGATGATTATCTCGATGCGGCGGGACCGGACATTCTCGCCAGCGTCGGCGCCTATCAGGTGGAGAGTTTCGGCGCTCGCCTGTTCGAGAAAATCGAGGGAGACTATTTCGCGGTGCTCGGCCTGTCGCTGTTTCCGCTGCTGGCTTTCCTGCGCCGAGAAGGAGCGATCGGCTTCTGATGACCAAAGAAGCGCCGGAACCCCGTCTCGCCGCCGTCATCGGCTGGCCAGTGAAGTATTCCTTGTCGCCGCTTGTCCACAGGACGTGGGCGTCGCGCGAGGGCGCCAGCGCGCACTACGTTCCGCTCGCCGTCGAGCCGACCTACGAAGCTTTCGCGCGCGCCTGCGACGCCATGCGGACGCTCGGCTTCCAGGGGTGCAATGTCACCCTTCCGCATAAGGAGCATGCGCTGCGCTATGCGGCGACGTCGAGCGCGCGCGCGGCGAAGGCGGGCGCCGCCAACATGCTCACTTTCTCGCCCGATGGAGCGTCTGCGGACAATTCCGACATCGCCGGCTTCGCGGCCGCGCTCCGCGACGCCGCGCCGGGTCTTGCGACAGGCCGCGCCGCGGTGCTCGGCGCCGGCGCCGCCGCACGCGCCGTCATTCTGGCTCTGGCGGAAATGAACTTTTCCTCGATCGTCATCGCCAACCGCAGCCGCGACAAGGCCGAAGCCGCCGCAAGTCTCGCAAAAGGCGCCGCCGCCATCGATTGGACGGCGCGCGCCGAAGCGCTCGCGGGGGCGGACGTTCTTGTCAATGCGACGAGCCTCGGCATGAAAGGCCAGCCGCCGCTGGAGATTGCTCTCGATACGCTGCCGAAGGAGGCTGTCGTCGCCGAAATCGTCTACGCGCCGCTGGTGACGCCCTTGCTCGCCGCCGCGCGGGCGCGCGGAAACAAGACGGCAGACGGTCTTTCGATGCTCATGCACCAGGCGGCGTTCGGCTACCGCGCCTGGCTCGGGAGCGAGGCGTCGGTCGACGGGGACTTGCGCCAGCTTCTCGAAACGGAACTCGCCCGGAGAGAGAGATGATCGTCGTCGGCCTCACCGGCTCCATCGGCATGGGAAAGTCGACGGTGACGGCGATGTTCGCAGACGCAGGCGCCGCTACATGGGACGCGGACAGCGCGGTGCACCGGCTTTATGCGAAAGGCGGGGCCGCGGTCGCTCCGGTGACGGAGGAATTTCCAGGCGCGGCGAAAGACGGCGCCATCGACCGCGAGGCGCTTGGCGCGCTCGTCCTCGGCGATCCGGCGCGGCTGAAAGCGCTCGAAGCGATTGTGCATCCGCTGGTCGCCGCCAACCGCGCCGCGTTTCTGGAAACCGCCCGCGCGCGCGGCGAAAAGCTCGCCGTGCTCGACATCCCGCTCCTGTTCGAAACCGGCGCAGAGGCCTCGTTCGACGCCGTGGTCGTCGTTTCCGCGCCATACAAAGCGCAACGCGCGCGGGTTCTGGCGCGCCCCGGCATGAACGCGGAGAAGTTCGAAGCGATTCTCGCCAAGCAGGTTCCGGACGCAGAGAAGCGCGCGCAGGCGGATTATGTGATCGACACGGACCGAACGTTGGAAGAAACGCGCGAGGAAGTCGAAACGGTTATCGCCGATCTTTTGCTGCGGTTTGAGAGCGCGTAAGGGTCAGCGGCGCTTCGCCACAAGGATCACGGGCTCGATCTGGTGCGCCTCAAGGGCCTCGGCGTAGTTGGCGAACTTCTTTTCGGTGTTGAGGCCGGTTAGAAGGCGCAGGCCGAGGCGCGGCGGCGCGCCTTCCTTTTTCACTTTGGAGAGCATCTCGCGGAAGAACGCCCTCGCGAACTCGCGCAGATTCTGTTCGTTCGCGAGCGAAAACCCCGCCGCCTCTATCAGCGCGGCGGTTTCGTCGCGGGATTTCAGGAAGCTGGTCATTTCCGTTTCCGCCCATGGAACCGGATAGAGCATCCCTTCCGCCGGTCCTTTCATCACGTCGAAGATGCAGAGCGGGCCGCCGGGGCGGACGACCCGGGCGAGCTCGGCGTAAAACTTTTCGCGATCGGCGATGTTCATGGCGACGTGAAACGTCACGGCGCCGTCGAAAGACTTATCCGCAAACGGAAGATCGAGCACGCTCCCCACATGAAAGTCGCAAAGACCCGACAGGCCGACTCGTTCGGCGAGCATTTTTGCGACTTCGACATAGTCAGGCGTCAGGTCGACGCCGGTCACATGGCAGCCGCGTTCCGAAGCGATGCACCGCGCCGTCCCGCCGATGCCGCTGCCGGCGTCGAGAAGGCGCATGCCCGGTTTCAGCGGCGTTAAGTGCAGCGCCTTTAACGTCGCCTTGCGCCCGGCGGTGTGAAACTCGTCGACCGGGGCGAGATCTTCGACGGTGAGATTGTCAAGATCGCCGCCGCCGGCTTTCACCGCCGCGAAAATCGCCTCGGCGAGCCCGTGCCGCGCATAATGCGCGGCGACCGCGGATTCGAGACTGTCCGCCATGTCCCATTCTCCGTTCGCTGCCGCAATCATAGCATGCTCGGCGACGGGGGCGCCGCGCCGTTATTTCTGGCGGGGCGCAGCCAAATCGGCGCCGGGCTCAACGAATTTCCCAGCCCAGTCGGCGCGCACGGCGTCTCTCAGCGTCCGCGCCGCATTGCGCACTTCCTCCTTGAGCGCCTCGTCCTTGTCGAGCGCTGCGTGACTCGTCGCATAAGGCTCCCAGTAGCCGACATAACGGTCGATTTCCGCTTTCTCGCCCGCCGAGCGCAACTGCATGAAACGAAGCCAGTCGACGATGGCGCGGCGCACGTTCTCCGCCCCTTCGAAGTCGCCATGGACGACGACGGCGAAAAACCGGCCCGCAAGATGACGGGGATACGCCCAGCCCTTCAGTTCCGTTTCTTTTGCGCGCATTGGGTCCTTGCCGCGCGTCAGCGTGGGGTCGGGGTTGCCGCCGTCCGCGCAAACCAAACGGTCCATCATGAGTTTCAAAGGCGAAGAGGCCATATACCAATGCACGGGGGTCATGATCATAACGCCATGCGCCGCGACCCACTTCGGATAAATTTCATTCATGTAATCCTGCGTCTGGCCGAGCGAATAATTCGGGTAGCATGAGCAGGGCCAATGGCAGAGCGCGGCGGCGGTGGAGAAACACGCCTTGCAGGGATGGATTTTTCGTCCGTACTCGGATGCAAGTCGGCTGAGGTCGAGAATTTCCGTTTCTGCGCCTTCTTTTTCCTCTATCGCCGCTTGCGCGATTTCCGCCAGCCGCCACGTTTTTGAGCTCTCTCCCGGGCAGGTGTGTTCGCTGCGCGGCGACGCGTTGACGATCAGATATCGGTCGGGCCCATTTTTGTCGTCATGGCGCGTCTGAGCGGCATCGACGGTCGCTCTCGCCGCCAGCCAGTCTTGGGAAAGCTCGAAGGAAGGGTCTGCATAGCCCTGGCCAGCCTTGCGGGTCAGGGGGCTTTTGCGTCCGCCGGAATAAGCATCCCACGCGGCGTCGGCGATGAGTGAAAGCTGGTCTTCGAGCGGCGTGAAGACGGGATCGATAAACTGGCCGAGGAACCGTTCGCGAAAAGCCGCCTTGTCGAGGGCGGGGCTTGGCATCGCTTTGCGCGGCGTCGGCGCTTTCATCGCTCTCCTTAAACGGTGAGAACATGCACGCTGAACAGGCGGTCCGCGTCGGTGTAGACGGCGCGGCGCGAGAAGCCCGCCGAACGCGCCAGACTGGAGAATTCCTCTACGCCGTATTTGTGCGAATTCTCCACATGAATACGCTCGCCGGCCTCGAAACGGAAGCTCTCGCCGGCGGCGCGCGCTTTTTGCGGGCGCACGCTCGTCAGGTGCATCTCGATGCGTCCCGCGCCTGCGTTCCAGCGCGCGTCGTAGCGGAAGCGGTCGAGGTCGAAATCGCCGCCCAGTTCGCGGTTCGCCCGCGCCAGAATATTCTTGATGAACGCTTCGGTGACTCCGGCGGCGTCATTGTAGGCGGCTTCGAGGATGCGCGGGTCTTTCTTCAGATCGACGCCGACGATCATCAGTCCGTCAGACCCAAGCCGGTCGCGCCAGCTTCTAAGGAGCGCGCGCGCTTCGCCCGCACCGAGATTGCCGATGGTCGAACCGGGGAAAAAGCCGATCTTTCTTCCTGCGCTCGGAGGCAGCGCGAAATCGGCGCTGTAGTCAGCGCAGACGGCCTCGACCCTGATCTTCGGATAATCGGCGGCGATGTCGCCCGCCGCCGCGCGCAAGTGTTCGCGGCTGACGTCGATCGGCATGTAGGCGATGGCGGATTTCATGCGGTCGAGAAGAATGCGCGTCTTGACGCTGGAGCCGGAGCCGAGCTCCACCAACGCCGCCCCGGGGCCGATCAGGTCCGCAATCTCGCCAGCGCGCGCTTTCAAAATTTTCGTTTCCGTGCGCGTCGGGTAATATTCCGGCAGCGCGCAAATCTCGTCGAAGAGTTGGGACCCGCGGGCGTCATAGAGAAACCGGCACGGGATGGCCTTTTCCTCGCCGCGTATGCCGGCGAGAAAGGCGTCCTCGAAACTTTCCGAACGCGGTTCGAAGTCATGAAAAACAATGTCGCGGGCGGCTAAGCGCCGTTTTACATCAATCGTCATCGGCGAGCCTTATCCCTGAAAACGCCCAGCGCGCGGCGGGCGGAAAGAAGTTTCTGTATGTGGCGCGAACGTGTCCGGCCGGCGTGACGCAAGCGCCGCCGCGCAGGACGAACTGGTTGACCATGAACTTGCCGTTGTACTCGCCGACGGCGCCGGGGGCGGGACCAAAGCGCGGGTAGGCCGTATACGGACTTTGCGTCCATTCCCAGAGGTCGCCGAACATCTGGCCGAGCGTCGAGGGATCGCTCGCGGGCCGGGGGTGATACGCGCCGCTGTCTGCGAAATTACCGTCTTCGTGCGCGGCGCGGGCGGCGACTTCCCATTCGCCCTCGCGCGCAAGGCGCTTGCCCGACCAGCGGGCGAAGGCGTCGGCCTCGTAATAGCTGACATGGCTGACCGGCTCGACGCTGTTCAGCGCGCGCTCGCCGTGAAGCGTAAAAATTCGCTGCTCGCCGCCGTTCTGCGTCCAGTAAAGCGGGGCCTTCCAGCCTTCCGCCTGCGCGGCCGCCCAGCCGTCCGAGAGCCAGAATTCCGGGCGCTCATAGCCGCCGTCCTCGATGAAGGCGAGATATTCGCCGACCGTTGAAAGCCGCTTTGCGAGCCTGAACGGCTCCAGCCAGATCTTGTGGCGCGGGCCTTCATTGTCGAAAGCAAAGCCTTCACCGTGATGGCCGATCTCAAGCAGTCCGCCCTCGAACCGTTCCCATTCAAGTGACGAAGCGGCGCGCGCTTCATGCGGTCCGCGCCGGGCATAGGCGGGGCTCAACGGATTGAGCGATAAGAGATGTTTTATGTCCATCAGGATCAATTCTTGATGCTGCTCCTCATGGTTGAAACCGAGCTCGAGCAGGGGCGCGATCGCGGTCCATGCATCCGCACTCGCGGTTTCAATGATGCGGAGCATCGCCTCGTCCACATGCGCGCGGTAGCGATGAATGTCGGCGAGCGGCGGGCGCGACAGCATGCCCCGCTCGTTGCGCGGGTGGCGCGGGCCTTCGGCTTCGTAATAGGAGTTGAACAGATAGGCGTAGGCCGGATCGAACTCTTCATAATTTTGCGCGTGGGCGTTGAGAATGAAGGTTTCGAAAAACCACGTCGTGTGCGCGAGGTGCCACTTTGTCGGGCTCGCATCCGGCATCGACTGAATCGCCTGATCTTCGGGCGTGAGGGGATGCGCCAGCGCAAGGCTCGCGGCGCGGACGGCGCTATACCGCTCAGCGAACGCATTACGGTCCGCGGCGATCCTGGTTTTGACGTTTGGAGCGTTTGTCATCGCCATTTCCCAACAATCCGGCCCGCGTCTTGTTCCGCGCGGCCCGGCATTAAAAGGGAGGGGGAGTGGCGATGCAAATCTTTCTCCCGTGATGGGCAGAACGGCCGCCTCACGTTCCCGCGAGGCGGCCGTCATGAAGCTGTCAAGAATTTCAGCAGACGAATCGTCTACTTAACGCTGTCGCCAGCCGCCCTTCACCAGCCGCATTGGCGGTCCTTGTTCGCCTCTTTCAGATAATCCATCAGCGGCGCGAAATATTCGACAATGGCGGACCCGTCCATCTGGCGGGTTCCGGTGAAGGCTTCGAGTGCGTCGGGCCACGGCTTCGAGGCGCCCATTTCCAACATGGCGTTGAATTTCGCGCCGACTTCCTTCGAGCCGTAGAACGAGCAGCGATGCAGCGGCCCCGTCCAGCCGATCTGGTCGCATGCCGCCTTGTAGAACTGGAACTGGAGGATGCGCGCGAGAAAATAGCGCGTGTACGAAACATTGTTGGCGACGTGATATTTGGACGCCGCGTCGAACCCGTCGGCGGCGCGCGTTCCCGGCGGACGGATGCCCTGATATTGCGTGCGGAGCGCCCACCAGCCGTCATTGTAACCCGCCGGCGCGATCTCTCCGGAGAAGATCTGCCAGCGGTACTTGTCGACAAGGAGCCCGAAGGGAAGGAACGCGACTTTGTCGAGCGCCTGCCGCAGCAGCAGGCTCAAATCTTCCGACGCGGGAGGAACCGTGTCGATGAGGCCGAGCTGTTTTAAGTATTCCGGCGTGATGGAGAGCGCGACCATGTCGCCGATGGCTTCGTGGAAACCGTCGTTCGCGCTGCCCTGAAACAGGGTCGGCTGGTTCTTGTAGGCGCGCTGGTAATAATTGTGGCCGAGCTCGTGGTGGACGACGCTGAAGTCTTCGGCGCTCACGGTCGTGCACATTTTGATGCGGATGTCGTCGGCGGCGTCGAGATCCCAGGCGGAGGCGTGACAGACGACCTCGCGGTCGCGGGGCTTGGTGATCTGCGAGCGTTCCCAGAACGTCTCGGGAAGCTTTTCAAAACCGAGCGAGGAGAAAAAGTTCTCGCCGGTCTTGACGATCTTTAAGGCATCGTAGCCGTTGGCCGCCAGCAGCGCGTCGAGATCAATCGCCGGTTCGCCGCCGCCGACCGTGATGATGTCGCCGATGGCGCCCCATTCCTGCGCCCACATGTTGCCGAGCAAATCGGCGCGGATCGGCTGGTCCAGCGGCGCGACTGCGTCGCCATACTGCGCATTAAGCTCGGCGCGCACGAAGCAGTGAAGCTGGTCGTAGAGCGGCTTCACCTGTCCCCACAGTCGGTCTGTCTCGGCGGCGAATTCCTCCGGCGTCATGTCATAGCCGGAGCGCCAGAGTTCGCCCACGTCCTTGTAGCCGAGATCGCGCGCGCCTTCGTTGGCGATATCGACCATGCGTACATAGTCGCTCTTCATCCGCGCCGCATAATCGTTCCACTTGGTCCACACTTCCGCAAGCTGCGCCGGATCGCGAAGCTGGCGCATCAGGATCTCGGTTTCGTTCTGGCGGATGCCGCCGCCGGAAAGGTCCGCCTCCGGATTGTCGCCGTTCGGATCGCGCACTTTCTTCATCGCCGCATCGACATCTTCCGGCGTGAAAGCGCCGCCGGTGATGTCGATCCGGCCCGTCGAATAGGCGTTGCTGAGGCGGGTGGTGATGTTCGCAAGCTCGTCCGCCGCGCCCGGAGACAGGGGCGCTGGCAGCGAGAGGCCGAGTTTCAGGAAGGAAAGTTTACGGCGCACGTCGGCGGGCGCGTCCACATCGTCAAAGGTCGCCGCCTTGTTGGCGAGTTCGACGGTGAGCGTGGTCATTTCGGCGGCGTTTTTGGCGGCGAGCCAGTCGGTGTCGAAATTGATGTAGGTGGCGTTGACCCACTGAATGCGCGCGGACTCCTCGTTGGCGGCGCGGAGCGTCGCTTCGGCCTCCTCCACGAACGCGCGCGCATCGCTGGCGCTCGGAATGGTTTGAGCCTCCGCTTCGACGTTCGTCTCCGCCGGCGCGGAAGGAGCGGCTTCCGTGCCTGCTTCCTCGCCGCCGCCGCAGGCGGCGACAAGCGCAAGGCTCGAAACGGCGGCGAGCGCGCCAAGGCGACGCTTCAGGGTCGGCATTCTCATGAAATTCCCCGTTTTTGCTGGGATAGGCAGGTTGCCGAGGAGACTAGTGCAGGACGGCGCGCAGGGCAAAGCGGGTGGGCCGGCGCCCGCCGCGCTCGGCCTGTCGCTGACGACCGATTGAGGACGTGCGGCGGCTACTCCGCCATCGGCCCCTTGAACGTCTCTCCGAAAAAGTCGCCCTTGTTCCAGCGCGGGCGCTTGTCCATGTTGGCGACGCCCCGGGCGATTTCGTAGTTCACCTGGCTGAAGCGGGCGAGTGCGGCATAGTCGATGAGACCTGCTTCGTCCGAGGGCTGATGATAGTGTTTCTCGCGGAATTCCGTTTGCGCGCGCTCGCCGTCGCCGCCGAAATTGGGGCGGAGATAAATCGCCGGCACGCCCTGCTTGACGAAGCTGTACTGGTCCGAGCGAGTGAAGAATCCCTCGTCCGGCTGGGCGTCGGGCGTCAGCTCCAATCCTGCGCGTTCGACCGCCGCCTCGACGACCGGGCCGAGCGTCGAGCGCTCGGCGCCGAAGGCGACGATATCGGTGAAATTATAAGTCATGATGGGCATATCGAGATTGACGTTGGCGGCGATCATGTCCTTGCCGACCACGGCGTTGCGGGCCAGATAGTCGGACCCGACAAGCCCTTTTTCCTCCGCCGTGAGCGCGACGAACATCACCGGCCGCTTCGGCGGATCGGCTTTCAGGAGCCGCGCGACTTCCAGCATCGACGCGATGCCGGTCGCATTGTCCATGGCGCCGTTATAAATCTCGTCGTCGCCCTCTTCCGGCGTCGTCTTGATCCCTTCGTGATCGAGATGGCCGGTGAGGACGATGTACTCGTCTTTCAGCGCAGGGTCCGTACCTGGAAGAACGCCGATGACGTTGGGGCTTTTGGTATCCTCAGTCTTATAGTCGTAGGCGATGCGCGCTGTCACATCGAGCGGGAAGCCCTTGACGTCGCCCTGCTCTTCTTCAGCCGCCGCTTCCAATTCGGCCCATTTCACTCGCGCTTTCGCAAAGAGCTTTTCTGCGCCCGACGGACTGAGGAACGCATTGCCTTCAAGGTTCGGCGCCAGCGTGAACGGATCGCCGGAAGGCTCGAGCCAGTTCATATAAGTCTGGTGCGCGGTGATTTCGCGGATCTGGTCGTAGGAAATCACCTTCGCCAGCGACGGCGTCATCAGGGTGATGACGCCGATGGCGCCGTGTTGCGAGGCGGTCTGGCCGCGGACGGTGTTAAAGTGCGCGCGCTCTTCGGTGTTGAGAAATTTCGGCGCGCCGAAATAGTAGGCGACGATCTTTCCTTCCACGTCGAGGCCCGCATAATCGTCGCGGTTATGCTTTTCGGAAACGAAGCCGTAGCCGACGAACACGACCGGCGCTTCGACCGATCCTTTCGCCGCGCCGGCGCCGCGGCCCGCAAGATAGTCGTCGCCCGCCTCCAGAGAATCCGGCGCGCCCGAGCCCGTCAGCGTCAGGGTTCCGCCGTTCTCCATGGCGCTGGCGAAGGAGCGCATCGGCACGGTCTGGAAATAGGTTCCGTCATCGCCGGCGGGTTCGAGCCCGAGCGCGCGGTAACGTTCGGCGACATAGAGCGCGGCGAGCTCGTAACCGCGCGTGCCAGCTTCCCGCCCTTCAAGCAGATCGTCGGCGAGAAAGCGCACATCGGCTTCGAGCCTGTCCACTGCGGCGTCCTGCCCTCCGGCGCCGGGACTAGGTGCGGGCGCGGTTTTGGGGCCGGTCTCCGCCGCGCAGGCGGCGAGGAGCGAACAGGCGGAAATGGCGACGAGCGACAGACGCATGGACAGGCCCTCTCTTTTGTCCCCGCTAGCTGCCGTCCTCCTTAGCAAAAGTCTTGAACAAATGTGACCCGGCGAGGCGAGCGGAGGGTCAGGCGCGACGAAAGGTTTTCGGCGTCCGGCCGGCGCGGGCCTTGATGTCGCGCGCCATGTGACTCTGATCGGCGTAGCCGGCGCTGGCCGCCACATGGGCGGGCCTGTGGCCGCCTGCGAGGAGATCCGCCGCGAGGCGGAATCGCAACTCCCCGCGCAGCGCCGCGGGAGATGCGCCGAGGGACGCCTTCAGTTTTCGGGAAGCGTGCTCGCGGCTGACGCCGAGGCGCGCGGCGAGATCGGCGATTTTAAGCTGTGGCGTCTCGCGCATCTCGTTGGCGAAGGTTTGAGTCCAGCCGCTTTCGGCGCCGTCGAGCGCGCGCTCCGCGCGTTGTTCTTCGAGAACGGCGAGAGCCGCCTCGCGCGGATTGCGGCGCGCCAGCCGCTCGATGGCGCCGGCGTCGACCGCGACCAGCGTCGAACCATCGCGCGCTTCGACAAGCCCTTTCGGCAGGGCGATGTTCATGACGAAGCCGCCGCCGGCGCCGAAACAGTCAGCGTGCTCGTGCCAGTCGCCATGCACGACCGCGACGCCGGGCCGGCATTTGAAAACCCCGTCGACGCTCTGCTCGTCATAGACGCCGTCGAGCGGCAGCGCGATATAGCCGCAGCGATGGCGATGAGCGCCGAGGGCGTCATGCGCGCCGTGGCTTGTTTCGGAAAGACGAAAACTGGCGGCGTCCACGCAGCCCTCAGATTTTTTCCGACAGGCGGATGGCGAGCCGGCAGCTCGCGCCGATAAGGGCGCGCATGACTGGAAAGCCCGGGGCGTCTTCGGCGCCATGATCCTCGGCGGCCTTCTTGTGGCCGAGCTCGTCTTCGCGGAAGGCGCGCACGGTTTCCGCGAGCGCCGGGTCGGCGCGCTCAAGCTCTTCGCCCTGCGCGCCATAATGCTGTTCGATCACTTCCTCGACGGCGGACGTGCACGCCATCGCGGCCTTCTCGCCCATCAGCGCGGTGGCGGCGCCAAGCGCGAAGCCGGCGGCGTTCCAGACCGGCGCGAGCAAGGTCGGGCGGACGCCGCGTTCGGCGAGCAGGCGGTCGAAGGTTTCGAGATGGGTTTTCTCGCCCGCCTCCATTTCCGCAATCAGCGCGGCGGTTTGGCTCTTGTGCGGCAGCGCGCCGAACACCGCGCGCTGTCCCTTGTAGATCTGCACCGCGCCATATTCGCCCGCATGATCGACGCGCAGCATCTCGCCGAGGCGCCGGGCGCGCGGGCCGGGGCGTTCGCGGGCGAGATTGATCCGGTCACTGACGGTCATGCCTTGCCTTCGGTTTCGCCGTTGGCGGTCGCCGGCCGGCGCGCGTTGCGCGCGGCGCGGCCCGCGTCGAGCGCAGCGGCGGCGGTTAGCGCGAAAAGGCCCGCCGAGACGAGCAGGTTATACCCCGCCATGGAGATTCCGAAGAGGCGCCAGAAAGCGTCTTCGCAGCTCAGCGCCGCAGGCTTCTGACCGAGCGCCGCGCCGAGGCCGTCGGCGCTTTGCACGACCGCATGGCCCGCGCAGGTCGGCGGGCCGGGCCAGTAGCCGAATTCGACGCCCGTGTGGAAAAAGGCGAGCCCCGCGCTCACCGCATAGACGAGGGCCGCAGCCCCGACGGCGGCGGCGGCGGCGAGCCGCGCCTTGAGGATCAGATGCGCCGCGAGCCCCGCCGCGGCGACGCCGAGCGCCGCCCAGTGCGCTTCGCGTTGGTCGAGACAGAGCGCGCAGGGCGCGAGGTCGGCGAAGCGTTCGAACAGGTGCGCCCCGGCGAGAAGCCCGGCGCTGACCAGCGCCGAGACCCATAACGCCTGTTCGGTGAACGGCCTCCGCCGGAATGCTGCGATCATCGCCCCAGCCTAGCGCGGCCCGGCCGCGAACGGCCCCGGGCGCAGTGTCGCGGGGGAGAGGGCCCCAACGCCTAAAACTGCGCGCTGATCCACGCCTTGATCAGCGACGCCGCTTCGAGCCCGAGCGTGAGCAGCAACGCCACCCACAGAAAGCCGATCACAAGCCCGAGAATGACAAGAACCCCGTCGCGTTCGATGAGACCGAGGGCGGCGATGGCGACGCCGATGCCGGGGATGGTGTTGGTGCCGGGGAGCGGCGTCAGGATGGAGGCGATGGGGACCAGAAGGACGAGGCCGACAAAGCGGGCGCCGCCATGGCCTGTGACGGCGCGGAGACGCGGGCTCGCCAGACGCTCGACCCAGCCGAGATATTTCTCGCTGCGGTCCAGCACATCGCGGAAGTCGCGCACGATAAAACTCCGTTGACGGAGCTTTTCTGGAAACCACGGCGTGCGCTTGCCGATCGCAAGCTGTCCGGCGAGCGCCAGCATCGGCACCGCCACGATCTGCGGCAGCACATAGACGAAAGGCAAGCAGCAGGGCAGCGCCAGCAAGAGAAGAAGGAGCCCGAAGGCGCGCTCGTCGAGCCGGTCTAGCACGTCCCCGAGGCTCGCCGTCGGTCCCTTCGCTTCCGGGTCCGACTGCGCGCCCATTGCGGAGCTCGGCGCGGGATCGGGCTGGCGGGCGGCGGCGAGGCGCTCAAGGTCGCCGAGAATGTCTTTCAGCAGCCGCGTCGCGCCGCGCATCGGCTTGGTGGCGCCAGAGAGGTCGCTCATCAGGGAAAGGTCCATGGTTTCGCCGCCGCGTGACTTAGCGCATTTCAAAGGCGAAACTAGGACCGGGACGTAAACAATCTCTGCATTTGCACCATAAACGCCGGGTTATTGAGGCGCGTTCCGGGCCGAAAGCGCTGCAGGATCGAGCGGGCGGCCGCCAAGAATAACGAGATCGATCGCATCGTAAGCGGCGACGCTTTGAAGCGGATTGTCGCTGAGCAACAGCGCATCGCCGCGGCAGCCGGCGTTCAGGCAGCCCCTGCCCTGAAGCCCGAAAATCCGGGCGTTGTCGGTGGTCGCGGCTTTTAGGATCGCCGCCGGCGAAAAGCCCATGGCGGCGAGCGCATCCATTTCGAGCCGGCCGTTGAGGCCCGGAGGGTTGGTCGGCCCGGGGCTCGACGGGGTGTCGCTGCCGAACAGAATCAGCCCGTTCTTTTCCCGAATGTAATGCGCGAGCAGCGTCAGGCGGACGAGCGCGGTCTTGCTCGTCTCAGCTTTCTCGCCGGTCGGCGCGCGCCCGAGGAACCGCTCCAGAAGTCCCGGCGCGCCGGCGATGCGCCGCTCCAGCGCGTCGCGGAACCATGCCCCGTCTGGTCCTTTGAAATAGGCGAGCAAGGAAGGCGGAAGCGCGTCTACGAGGCGCGGGTCGTCGAGAAATTCCTCCCGATACTGATCGATTTCGCCGCCGAGGATGCGCGCGGTCAACTGGAACGCGGTTCCCTGCGCGATCATCGCATCGGCCAGCGTTTCGATATCTTCCGGCAATCTCTCGACGCCGCGCGGCGCGAGAGCGTCCCAGTGCCAGAGCCCGTGCGCCATGACGTCGACGCCAGCGGCGGCGCCGATCCGCCAGGCTTCGAGCGAGGTTGCGTGAAAGACGTGGAGAAGCCCCGCCGCATGCGCCGCGTTCGCCATGCGCGTTTCAAGTGCAAGGCTCGGGACTGCAAAGTCGAACAATCCGGAAAAGCCCGGCTCGTAAAACGTCTTTAGGCAGATTGCGTCGCCGTCTGCGGCGATGGCGGCGACGACCGCCTCCGGCGTATGCGCGGCGGGGTCCGCATCCGCCGGGATCGAATCCGGCTGTTCGGGGTCGTAGTAATAATAGGGCCGCTCGAAACGGGTTTCCGCAGGCTCGAAGCCCATGCCGTACCCGTCAGCGAAAGGCGCGTCGCGGCAGGCGAACAGCGCTGGCGCGATGCTCTGAGCATTCCAGCGGTCCACTGTCGCCTGCGATTTCTTGAGATCGACCAGCGTCGTGAACCCGAAGCGCAGAAAGCTTTTCGGCTCCTGCGCGCGGAACGCCTCAAGCAGGCCGGGATCGGCGGCGAGACGGTCCTCGCGCACGCCGGCGTCGCCCCACACATGCACATGGCTGTCGATCAGGCCGGGAACAAGATAGCGCCCCGCCCCGTCGATCGCTCGCTCGCTGGGCCGCGGCCGGACGCGGCCCTTGCCGGTTTCGGCGACAACGCCGTCCGCGATCCTGAGCCACGCTCTGCTTGTCACTGCGCCGGTCTCCGGTGAAACGAGGCGCACATTGCGGATCAGCAGGTCGTCAGCGGCCTCAGCGGACGCGGCGATAGAAAGCGCGACGGCGAAAGCAAGGAAGCGCATGGGAGGCCTTTCCGATAATCCGTCGCCTTTCCTGCCGTTTCCGTTGCGCGCGCGCGTCCGCAAACGCGATCGCGGACCTATTTCTGCGCGCTTGGCCGCCCAGAACGGTCGCGGTATGGCTCGATAGGAACGGCAAGGAACGCCCGTGACTCTGTTCAGCCACGCCGCCGCGGCGCTCGCCGCTGTCTTTGCGCTGTATCTGGCGAGCATTGATTCGCGCCCGCGCGCGCCGCACCGGCTGCTCGCCGCCGCCTTCTTCCTGATCGCCGCCCTGCATCTTCTCGCATCGATGAAGGTCGCCGCGCCGGAATCCGTCCCCGGCTGGCTGCGTCCGGTGCTGGCGATGGGACTCGGGCCGCTGTTCTACCTGCACCTCGCGACCGCCGCGCGCCCAGAAGCGCGGCTTCATCGCCGCGATCTCGTGCATGTCGCCGGGCCGTTGCTGCTGGCGGGCGCGATGGCGGCTGGAAGCGGGGGCGCGATCATCGACGCGACGATCCTTGGCGGCGCGGCTTTGTACGGCGGGCTGATCGCGCTTGGCGCGCGCGGGGGCGCGGCGAGCTTCAAGGCGCGCGGGGCGGCGCCCGCCGCGGCGCTGGCGCGTTGGCGGCTCGTTCTTCTCGGCTGGTTCGCACTGATGATCGCCGCCGACATTCTGATCGCGGCGGAACTGTCGGTGCGGCCCGGCCTGTCGCGCTCAGTCGCTTTCGCCGCCGCGACGGCGTCCGCCGCCGCCTTCATCGCCTGGGTGCTGACCGCGAGCCTGCACCGGCGCGGCGCGCTCGGCTGGGTCGCCGCGCGCATGAAGAGCGGCCCGCTTACGCCGGAAGCGGTCGGAACGCACGAGGAGATCGCCGCGCGGCTTGATGCGTTCATGGAAAAAGAGCGCGCGTTCCTCGATCCCGACCTGACGCTGACCCGGCTGGCCCGGCGCCTTGCGCTGCCCGCCCGTTCGGTGTCGCAGGCGGTGAATGCGGCGCGTGGGGTAAGCTTTTCGCGCTGGCTTGCAGGCTGGCGCGTCGGCGAGGCGCAGCGGCTGATCGAGGAAGACGCGGCGCGCGATTTTCTCGACGTCATGATGGCGGCGGGGTTCCGGTCGAAGTCGACCTTCAACGCCCTGTTTCGCGACATGACGGGCATGACGCCGGGCGCGTGGCGGGCCGAGGTTTCGCCGCCGCCCACGCCGGAGAAAGACCCGCCGCCTCGCGCTTGACCGGCGGGGCGCGCTCCCTATTATCCGCGCCGCGCCGATTGCTCAGCCCCAGTGGTGAAACTGGTAGACACGCTTGACTCAAAATCAAGTGCCGCAAGGCGTGCTGGTTCAAGTCCGGCCTGGGGCACCAATCGCGCGTTTCGCTCGAACGCCGGATCGTCGGCCTGCGGAGCAATCGGGAAGAACGCTGATGCCGAAAGCGGCCGCGAAGGGCGACATCTATGTCGGGATCGGCGGTTGGAGCTTTGCGCCGTGGCGCGGGGTATTTTATCCCGAGAAGCTGACGCAGAAACGCGAGCTCGAATATGCGAGCCGCCAGCTCACCTCGATCGAAATCAACGCGACCTATTATTCCGCCTTCAAGCCGGCGACTTTCGCCAAGTGGCGCGAGGAGACGCCGGAAGGGTTCGTGTTCGCGGTGAAAGCCTCGCGCTTCTGCACCAACCGCAAGAAGCTGGCGGACGGCGCGGAGTCCATCCAGCGCTTCATGTCTCAAGGACTTGAAGAGCTCGGCGACCGGCTCGGCCCGATCAACTGGCAGTTCATGGCGACCAAGAAATTCGACGCCGATGAGATGCAAGGCTTTCTCGAACTATTGCCGCGCGAACTCGCCGGCGCGCCGCTGCGCCATGCGCTCGAAGTCAGGCACGAGAGTTTCAAGGACAAGAAATTTTACGACCTCGCGCGCAAGCATAACGTCGCCATCGTCTTCGCCGACGACGAGGAATTTCCCGAGATTGACGAGTCGACTGCGGATTTTTCCTATGCGCGGCTGATGCGGTCGAAGGCCGATGTGGAAACGGGATACGCCGCCGCCGATCTGACGAAATGGGCCAAGCGGGCGAAGAAATGGGCGGAGCGCGGCGACGCGTTCGTCTATTTCATTTCCGGCGCCAAGGAGCGCAATCCGGCGGCGGCGCAGGCGCTGATCAAGAAGCTGTAGCGCGCAACGAAAAAGCGCCCCCGAAGGAACGCTTTCATTCCGTCCGGGATCAGACGATCAGCGGCCCTTCTTCGGCCGCTTGCCGTCGCCCTTGTTGTTCTCGATGAAGTTGTTGGTGATCTTCGGCTCAAGGCCCTGGCGCACATAGATGCCGAGCCCGTCATTGCCGACGATGTCGTTGTCTTCGATGATGCCGTTGGCGCCGAAGGGCACCGCGACGCCGTCGCCGGCGTTCTTGACGATCTCGTTGTAGCGCACCAGCGCGAGCTTCGAATATTTGTCGAGGATGATCCCCGCGCCCTTGTTGTTGCGGATCTTGTTGCCGATGAGGCTGGCTCCGCCGAAGCCCGAAGACTTAATTCCGCTGTCGAGATTGTCGTAGATTTCGTTGCCGGCGATGACGACGTCCGAGCGCGAGCCCGTGGCGATGTCGACGCCGACCTTGTTGCCGCCGATCTTGTTGTCGATGATGAAGCTCTGCGAGAGCGTGTGGCTCTGTTCGAGCATGACGCCTTCGGAGCCCGCCGAGATGCGGTTCTTCTCCAGCATCACCGTGCCGCCGGAAATCCTGACCGCCGGCGACATGGTCGAGCCGAGCACGTCCGACTCTTTCATCGTGAAGACGCCCGAGTCGACCTCGACGCAGGCGTTGGAGCGGAGATCGG
>JAVJPA010000133.1:0-5078 GCA_040216495.1 Amphiplicatus sp.
ACGCTCTTCCGATCTCGACTGGATTTTCTGCCTTGTGCGGACGGATTCCAAAGCCCCGAAACATCTCGGCATTTCGTTCGTGCTGTTCGACATGACGACGCCGGGCGTCACGACCAAACCGATCAAGCTGATCTCCGGCAAGTCCGCCTTCTGCGAGACGTTCTTCTCCGACGTTAAGGCGCCGAAAGAGTATGGCGAGAACGCGCCAGCGGTGGTGGGCGTGCTCAATCGCGGCTGGGACGTCGCCAAGTATCTCCTCACCCATGAACGCGAAATGATCGGCGCCGGCGGCGGCGGGCTTCTCGGCGGTCGCGGCGCGGGCGAGATCGCGGCGCAGACCCTGGGTCTCGAAGACGGCCGCCTCGCGGACACGATGCTTCGCAGCAAGATCGCCGCGATGGAAATCGACGGCTGGGCGTTCCTGCTGACGCTTGAGCGCACCAAGGACGAGGCGAAAGCCGGCAAGGGCATGGGCGCGAAATCGGCGATGCTCAAATATTACGGCACCGAGCTTAACAAGCGCCGGGGCGAACTTTTGATGGATGCGTCGGGCTCCGACGCGCTCGAATGGGAAGGCGAACGCTCCGAAGACGGAAAGCTCGCGAAATCCTGGCTGCGCACCAAAGCCAACTCCATCGAGGGCGGCACGTCGGAAGTGCAGCTCAACATCATCTCGAAGCGCATTCTGGAGTTGCCCGACGCGTGAGGCTTGCGGCCGTCCTTCGTGACGCGCTGCTGCGCAGCGCTCCTCAGGATGAAGCCCTTCCTTGATGCACCTTCATCCTGAGGAGGCCGGAAGGGCCGTCACGAAGGATGGCCACGAACGCAAGACTAAACAGGAAAGAAACGATGCCGTTAGTCCTAACCGAAGAACAGGAAATGCTGCGCGACTCGGCGCGGGGGTTTCTCGATGAAAAAGCGCCTGTTGCGGCGCTCCGAAAGCTCAGAGACTCGAATGACGAGACCGGGTTCTCGCGCTCTCTCTGGAAGGAGATGGCCGAGCAGGGCTGGGCGGGCATCCTTGTTGAAGAAGAATTCGGCGGCGCCGATTTCGGCTTCGTCGGCGCCGGCGTTCTTGCCGAGGAGATGGGCCGAACCCTGACGGCGTCGCCTTTTCTCTCGACGTCGATCCTCGCGGCGACAGCGCTCAAAAAGTTCGCGAGCAAGGCGCAGAAAGAAGAGCATCTGCCGGCGATTGCGGCGGGCGATCTCGTCATGGCGCTCGCCGTCGATGAAAAGGCCAAGCATGGCCCGGCGAAAACCGCGCTTAAGGCCGAGAAATCCGGCAACGGTTTCAAGCTTTCCGGCGAGAAGACGTTCGTCGCCGACGGACACGTGGCGGACAAGCTGATCGTCGCGGCGCGGTCGGCCGGCGCGCCGGGCGAGCAGCAGGGGCTGACGCTGTTCCTCGTCGACGCCAAAGCGAAAGGCGTTTCGGCGGAGCGCACGGTCATGGTGGACAGCCGCGGCGCCGCGCGCATGAAGTTCGATGCGGTGGACGTCACCGGCGACGATGTGATCGGCGAAGTCGACGGCGGGTACGAAGCGCTTGAAGCGGTTTTGTCCGCAGGACGCGCCGGGCTCGCTGCGGAGCTTTCTGGTTCGGCGCAACAGGCGTTCGAACTGACGACCGCGTATCTCAAGGACCGCAAGCAGTTCGGCCGCGCCATCGGCACGTTCCAGGCGTTGCAGCACCGGGCGGCGCACCTTTATTCAGAGCTTGAACTGGTGAAGTCGGTCGTGCTGAAAGCATTGCAGGATCTCGACAATAATTTCGGCATGGCCGCGGTCACCTGTTCGCTCGCGAAAGCCAAGGCCGGCGATGTCGCCAAGCTCGCGAGCCAGGAAGCGGTGCAGATGTTCGGCGGCGTCGGCATGACCGACGAATACGATATCGGCCTTTACATGAAACGCATCCGCGTCGCGCAGGAAATGTTCGGCGATCATGCGTTCCACGCCGACCGCATCGCGCGCATGCGCGGCTATTAGGGGAATATATGGCGCGCGAGATCAAGCCGGCAGACGTCGCTTCTCATGTGGGCAAGGAGGTCGGTGTTTCCGACTGGGTGCTGATCGACCAGAAGCGCATCGACGTGTTCGCCGACGTCACCGAAGACGACCAGTTCATCCATGTCGATCCCGAACGCGCTGCGGCGACGCCGTTCGGCGGCACGATCGCACACGGATTTTTGACCCTATCCATGCTGTCGCGCTTCGCCGACGGGGTGCTTTTGCGCCTCGAAAATGTGAAGATGGGCGTCAATTACGGCTTCGAGAAAGTGCGTTTCATGAACCCGGTGCGCGCCGGCAAGCGCATTCGCGGCCGCTTCGCCCTGATCGCGGCGGAAGAGAAGAACCCCGGCCAGTGGTCGTTCAAATACGGCGTCAAGGTCGAGATCGAGGGTGAGGAAAAGCCGGCGCTCGTCGCTGAGTGGCTGAGCATGCAGTTCGTGTGAGGCTCTATGTCGGAACATATCGCGGAAATCATCTGGAAGCGCACGAGCGACAGTTTCGCGTACGATCATTATAACCGCGCGCATCTGTGGCGGTTCGACGGCGGCGTCGAAGTGCCCGGCTCGGCCGCGCCCGCCTATCGCGGCGAGCCGAACCGCGTCGATCCGGAAGAAGCGTTTGTCGCGTCGCTTTCAAGCTGCCACATGCTGACCTTTCTCGCCATCGCTGCGAAAAAGCGCCTCGTGGTCGACGCCTATGAAGACCGCGCCGTCGGGCACATGGAAAAGAACGCAGAGGGCAGGCTCGCCATAACCCGCGTCGATCTGCATCCGCACATTGCGTTCGCGCCGGGAACCGAAGTCGACGCGGCGACGCTCAAAAAGATGCATCACGATTCGCATGAGCAGTGCTTCATCGCCAATTCGGTGAAGACCATGGTCATCGTTCATCAGAAGTAGAGAGGGTTTGGCCTTGGCTATCAGGTATGACGAAAAAGTCGCCATCGTCACCGGCGCCGGCAACGGTCTTGGCAAGAGCCACGCGCTTGCGCTCGCCGCGCGCGGCGCGAAAGTCGTCGTCAACGATCTCGGCGGCGCGGTCGACGGATCGGGAAGTTCGCTCTCGGCGGCGGAAACCGTCGTCGAAGAGATCAGGAAAGCGGGCGGCGAGGCCATGGCGGACGGCGCCAACGTGACCAACGAGGCGCAGGTCGCATCGATGGTCGAGGCGGCGATGAAAAAGTGGGGCCGGGTCGACATTCTCGTCAATAACGCCGGCATCCTCCGCGACAAGACGTTCGCCAAGATGGAGCTCGCCGATTTCCGCTCCGTCATCGACGTGCATCTGATCGGCACGGCGACCTGCACCAAAGCGGTATGGGAGATCATGCGCAGCCAAGCCTATGGCCGCATCGTCTGCACCTCCTCGCCCTCGGGCCTGCACGGCATTTTCGGGCAGGCGAACTACGGCGCGGCGAAAGCGGCGATGATCGGCTTCATGAACGCGCTGCATCTCGAAGGCGCGAAGTACGACATCCGCGTCAACTTGCTGTCTCCCTCTGCGAAAACGCGCATGACGCTCGACATCGGCATTCCGGAAGCGATCCTCGACCAGCTGACGCCGGAGGCGATCACCGCGGCGATGCTTTATCTCGTCAGCGCCGATGCGCCGTCGCGCGCCATCGTCTCCTGCGCCGGCGGCGGCTACGCCCGCGCCTATGTGGTGGAGACAGACGGCGTTTACCTGCCGCCCGGCGAGCAGACGCCGGAGAACATCGCGGCGCGCTGGGAAGAAATTTCGTCTACGGACAATGTGCATTATTACGACACAAGCTCCGGCCCCAACATGAACTTCTTCGGCAAGGCGCAAGCCTACGCCGCCAAAAAATAAGGGAGACCGCCATGAGAGAAGCCGCTATCGTCTCAACCGCCCGCACGCCCATCGGCAAGGCCTATCGCGGCGCCTTCAACGCGACGACCGCCCCGGCGCTCGGCGCGCACGCGATCAAAAACGCCGCCGAGCGCGCGAAAGTCGATTTCGAAGAGATCGAAGACGTGGTCATGGGCTGCGCGCTCCAGCAGGGCACGGCCTTCCAGAACGTCGCGCGCCAGTCGGCGCTGCGCGCGGGCTTCCCTATCGGCGTTTCCGGCATGTCGCTCGACCGGCAATGCGCCTCCGGCATGATGGCGATCGCCACGGCGGCGAAACAGGTCATCGTCGACAACATGACCGTCGCCATCGGCGGCGGCGTCGAGTCCATCTCGACCAACCAGACGGGCGACATGTTCGTGCGGCCAGATCCGTGGCTGATCCAGAACATGCCCGCGACCTACATGCAGATGATCGAGACCGCAGAAATCGTCGCCGACCGCTACAAGATCAGCCGCGAAAAACAGGACGAATATTCGCTGCAATCGCAGCAGCGCACGCACGCCGCGCAACAGGCCGGCAGGTTCGACGACGAAATCGTCCCGATGGCGTCGGTGATGAAGTTCGCCGACAAGGCGACGGGCGCTACGTCCGATGTCGAGACGAAACTTGAGAAGGACGAAGGCAACCGCCCGGAGACGACGCTCGAAGGGCTCAACGGCCTGAAGCCGGTGTTCAAGGGCGGCCAGAAAATCGCCGAGGGCAAGTTCATCACCGCGGGCAACGCCTCGCAACTGTCGGATGGCGCGTCGGCGACCGTGATCATGGAAGCGAAGGAGGCGGCGAAGCGCGGCCTCGCGCCGCTCGGCTTCTATCGCGGCATGGCGGTCGCCGGGACGAACCCGGACGAAATGGGCATCGGCCCGGTCTACGCGGTGCCGCGTCTTCTCGAAAAAACCGGCCTCAAGATGAAGGACATCGGGCTCTGGGAGTTGAACGAGGCGTTCGCCGTGCAGGTGATCTACTGCCGCGACAAGCTCGGCATCCCGGACGAACTTTTGAACGTCAACGGCGGCGCCATCTCTATCGGCCACCCCTACGGCATGTCCGGCGCGCGCATGGTCGGCCACGCGCTGATCGAGGGCAAACGCCGCGGCGCGAAGTACGTCGTCTGCACCATGTGCGTCGGCGGCGGCATGGGCGCGGCGGGATTGTTCGAAGTCGCGTAAGTGGCGACCGACTGCAAGCCGATCCAC
>JAVJPA010000134.1:0-5259 GCA_040216495.1 Amphiplicatus sp.
AATGCGCGAATACCGGTTCGCGTCGGCGATGAATTCGCGCAAGGGCGCGCCCTTATAAGCAAGGCGGCCAACACGCCATGAACCGATTGTCGCGGGCGGCGCCTCGACGACATCAGTGAGGCCTTCACCGCTTACCGGCGCCGCGACCTGCTCGCCGGCGGAAAGACGTTCCTTTGCAGCGCTCAATGCATCTGCGCCGCTGCGCGGCGCGCGCCGCACCTCCACTTCGCCTTCCGCGACAGAAACGGTGACGCCCGCCGGTCCCTGGCGGACGTTGAACTTCGTGCCGGTCACGCGGACTTCGGTCTCGCCGGACGCAACGATGAAAGCGCGCGCGTCTCCTTTGCGTACGTCGAAAAACGCCTCGCCGCTTTGCAGATCAATCCGCCGCTCGCCGTCGGAGTAGGCGACCCTGACTTTGCTCTTCGGCGCGAGGTCGGCGACGCTTCCGTCTGGAAGCGCAATCTGCGCAGTTTGGGCAGTAGGCGTCGCATGGACATTAGGAAGGAGCCAGGCAGGTTGCGCGTAGATGATCGCGGGAAGAATGACGGCGAACCCGACCGCCGCCGCCAGCGCTCCGTAAACGAACGCTCGGCGCGATTGCGGGCGTCCGCGCGCGATTTCCGGCGCCGCCACGAGATCCTTTAGGTCGCCGAGCTCGCCGACATCATCCCAGATCGAAAGGGTTCCTTCGTAAGCCTCGGCGTGACGCGGGTCGGCGTCGCGCCATGTTTCGAATGCGCGGCGGTCCTCATCGGTCGCGGCGTCGCTCCGCAACAGCGCAAACCATTTCGTCGCTTCGTCGATCACGGCGCCGTCAACGCCTCGTCGCGGCTCGCCCATTGAGTGTCTCCGCGGGTCTGTCATCCGCCCGATCTTCAAATATCCGCGCCATCTCCGCCTGGCAATCGCGCATCGCCCTTGAAACATGCTGGCGAACGGCTTCGGGCTTCATGCCGAGCCGGGCCACGATCTCGGTCTCGGTCAGTTCATGAAATCGCGCCAGAACGAATACCTTCCGGCGTTTCTGCGGCATGGCTTCGATAATAGCGCGAAGTCGGTTCAGCTTGTCCCGCCGAATCGCTTCGGCTTCCGGCGACGGGGCCTCCTCGCCGTTCGTTAGCCCCGGATCGGCCGCATAGCGCGCAGCGCCGGCGATCCGCACTTCTTCCCGTCGATAATAATCCGCAAGCTGATTGCGCGCGGCGCGGAAGAGATACTGGCGAATGTCGCGCACCGAGTGAATCGCGGGCCGTGCTGCGAGCGACGCAAAGACCGTATGGGCGATGTCCGCCGCGATCGCCTGTTCGGGCAGGCGGCTGCTCAGGAACGACACCAGCGGTGCATGATAGGCGCGATAAGCGTCCTCAAGATCGAGCGCGGCGGGCGCCGCCGAAGAGAAGCCATCATCAGGCGCCATCTGCTCGTCCCTTCTCATGCGCGTCCGTCATGGCGAGGCGGTCCTTGTCCGCCCCGTGGACGCCGAAAGACGCTTAAGGAGTTTGCGGACGAGCGTGCGATCGGGCGCATTCGCGATCGCCTGATAGCTCCTGATCAGGTCGATCAGTTCAGTTTCGCGTGCGGGCGGGGTCCGCGTGCTGACGGTCAGCGGCACAACGAGGATCGGGTTCCTTGGCGTCTTCGACGAACCGCGCGAGCGCGCAGACCTGTTTCGCAGGCCGGCGTAAAGCGCGCCGACTTCGACGCCCAAGATTTCCGCGGCGCGATAGGCGGTCGAGGCCGCCATGCGGTCCCTACCGCTTTCGTATTTCTGGACTTGCTGAAGGCTCACGCCGAGCCGACGGCCGAGCTCGGTCTGGTTCAGCCCTCGAGACTGGCGCAACTGCTGGAGCGTTGCGCCGAGTGCTTTCTCGGTTGCTCTGGAAGATGCATCGGGAGCCTGCCTTGCGCCTGACCGGACCGGGTCGGTGGGCTTCATCGCCGACACTTTGACCAAGTGATTCGGGGTTCGATTAACTCTGATCTGGTTCCGTTGCCGTCCCACTCGTCCCGCCATTTGTCTGGCTTCAAGGCCATATGAAATGCACATGTGCATTTTATGCATATGTGCATAACGGTCAATGGCACTCCTCGGAGGTGGCAAACCTGAGAGAGAATTTGGCCAAGAATGTCCGCGTCCGGCGCGGCAAGAAAACGCAAGCGGCGTTCGCTCGCCGTATCGGGCTGCATCAATCTTCGGTTAACAGGATCGAAACAGAGCGGCAGAACGTAACAATCGATACGTTGCAGGCGCTGTGCGACCGCCTACGTTGTTGTGCGAGTGACCTATTGGATGCTCCTGGAGACAAATAGGCTGTCCGGACCGCGTCCGCAGGCTGAACGATAAACTCCTTGCACGTAGAAAGCGGCACTTGCATTTGAAATGGTGCATGCCGCTGCCCCCCTGCAAACGAGCTGCACACGGTTCGGTCCTCCGCCGAAGGCCAATCTACCGCCGATCACCCTGAACTAATGAACCCTGACATACAGAATTGACGGTCCGCTGAATTTCGTAATGCGCAAGTGCATTTTATGCACATGTGCATTGTGCGCCATGGCACGCGATGGGCGTGCCAAACTTTCGGAAAAATCTTGCGCTCAATATTCGCGCCCGTCGAGGCAAGCTGACTCAAAAGCAGTTTGCCCGAAAACTCGGAATAGACCAAGCATCCGTGAACCGGATCGAACTTGGCGAACAAAACGTCACAATCGATACGCTTCAGCTCATCTGTAACCGACTGAAGTGTGATGCAGGCGAATTGCTTGATGACTAGGCTAGCGCAGCCTCGTCATTCAGCGATTTGAAAAGCGTTCATAATCATCACATTCGCGCACAAGTCTCTCATGCTGCTCGGCGAATAGGCGGCCCCGTTCGAGAAACAGGACCAAATCAGCCTCCCGCGCCATGGCGACGCGATGCGTTATCAATATGAGCGTCGTGCGCCCCTGATAGCGCTCCCTCAGCATGCGAATTGCGCGCATCTCACTTTCAAAATCGAGCGCAGAGGTCGTCTCGTCAAGAATAACGACGGGCGCTCTGACGCCTGCGAGCCGCGCAAGTTCGAGCTTCTGCAACTGGCCGCCAGAAAGACGAGCGCCTTGCTCGCCGACCGCGAGGTCTAGATCGATCGAACGGCCGGATTCGTAAAAGCCCCAGTCAGTGAGGATGGAGGCCAGTTCGGCTTCGCTCGCGAGGGTCGGCGGATATAGCGCGTTCTCGCGCAACGTTCGGTTTAAGAGGCCGATACTTTGCGGCGTATAAAGCACAAGCCGGTGGCGTTCGTCGGACATGACGTCGCAAAGCGGCCGGCCGTTTATATGGACGGCGCCTTCATCAGGCTCAATTAGTCCGGCGATAATTTGCGCAAGCGTAGATTTGCCTGAACCATTCGGCCCGACCAGCACGACAAACGCGCCGGGCGCGATATCTGCGGACGCCCCACGCAGCACGCAGTCTTCGCCGTAGCAAAATCCAACGTCATCGAGAGAAATAGCCGCAGGGCCGATTGGAGCGATCAAGGTGTTGTACGACTCGGCGCAAGTTTCAGCTCCGAGTTCGAGCGCCTCGCAGATATTCACAATGGAAACCCCTGCCTGACGGATGACGTAGCAAAAACCGCCGAGCGGCAGCGCGAGCCTGAATGCGTAGGCCTGGAGGAGTACGAAATCGCCAACGGTTAGCCGTCCGGCGGAAACGTCGGCGGCGCCGAAAATGAGCAGCACGCTCAAGCCCGCGGCGAGGACGGCTGATTGGAGCGTCGCTGTCGCCGCGATGAGCCGCGACACGCGCTCGTTGGCGTTTCGCCGCTCGCTAATGCGCGCGCCGATTGTATCGAGCTCCGCAATGAGATTTCCGTTGAAGACGACGCGGCGCGCATTTCTGAGAATGTCGCCGAGTGTTTGCGCCTGCGCGGCGAGCGCATCATTGGCGCCGCGCGCGGCTTCCTGAAACCCGCTCGCGCCGTGGCGAGTTACGACGAGATAGGCGGCGAGCACAATGGCCAGCATCGCCATATAGCGCGGCGGGACAAGCATGCCGACGATTACGAGGCTGATGAGCGTTTGCGCAATGAGCGGCGCCGCTCGCCAGAGGAGAGCGTCGATAACGATCTGGAGGCTGAACGGCAGCCGCTCCATGACACCCTGGAGACGCGCACTATCGCCCTCGTGCTTTCGGGCAAGGACGGGGAGCTGCGCGCGCGCGGCGTCAAGCACGATGCGGCGCGCTATTTTGTCGATGATCCGCATCGTGAAGATGTGCTTTAACGCCGTCGTCGCGTTCGTTCCGGTCCAGGCGATCACGAATCCCAGGACGAAAAACATCACCAGGGCGAACGGCGTTGATTGGTTCGTCAGCGCGTCCACCGCGAGTTTCAGCAGCACAGGAGCCGAAACGCCGAGCGCAACATTCGCAATCTCGATTCCGATCGCACGAGCGGCGTCCCGGCGCGCGTCAAGCGGCGACTGGGCGATCATCGCGACAAGCCGCCTGATCACACCAATTGTGGTCACTTTTTTCTGGCTGCTCCTCCCCCGACGGTTCCGCTGCGATCATCCCCCGCCTCGTCCCAGCGCGCTTCCAGATTCGACCGATAGCGGCTGGAAGTTGGGGATGGTTTCAGTTCCGCGCTTTGTCCCGCCCGCCTTCATCTCCCTCACAAGCGCCCGGCTCCGGCAATTTTTTTACACCAAGTCCGTCGCCGAACACGCGCTGGACGGTCTACGCGGCTCGGCGTTTGGCATGTTTAATCTGGTTACCGGCGGACGTTGTAGACAGCCAGCGTATTGGCCGGACTGTTGTGGGTTGGCATCGGTCCGGCGACGACGTTTCTGACCGGCGCCGTATTCGCCGGCATCACAGGTCTACCGGTGTTCGCGATCAGTATCTTCTTCGCGGCGACCAAGTGAGATTGCGCATTCAAACTTACAGGTGATTTCAGCCGCCGCGGCTGACACGGAGGGGATCATGTGCGGTGGTTTGCGGACGCCCTATGAAATCGAACCGGTAGCTGCTGCGGGCTCACGCGTGAAATGCTCGCGCCGAATGAAAAAGACATCGCTGGGGAATTCACACGCGAGTTCGCCGGTATAACCGCCAAACCGATCGACCTCAATGCGCTACGGCGACGCGCAAACGACTGATCGGCGATATCCGGGCGCGCCTCAATGGACCCGCCGCCGACTTTCTGATTGGCATGCAATCGGGCGCCCCGGATTTCACACTTATCGGTCTACCGCAGGCCGCAGACTTGCCGGCCA
>JAVJPA010000135.1:0-30747 GCA_040216495.1 Amphiplicatus sp.
ATTTCGTGCCGAAGGAGGATCTGCTCGCCTATCTCGAGGCGATCATGCGCGTCTACAACATGTATGGACGCCGCGACAACATCTACAAGGCGCGCATCAAGATCCTCGTCAGCTCCGAAGGCGTCGAAAGTTTCCGCGCGCAGGTAGAGGACGAATGGGCGAAAATCAAAGGTTCGGGCGTCGACCTGCCGGACGAGGAAATCGAGCGCATCCGCCGCTACTTCGCACCGCCGGCTTTTGAAACGCTTCCAGAAAACAGCGCGTCGTTCGAGGCCGCGCGCAAGGCCGATCCCGCCTTCGACCGCTGGGCGCGGGTCAATCTCGCCGCGCACAAAGCGCCGGGTTACGCCATCGTCAATATTTCCCTGAAGCCCTATGGCAAGCCGCCGGGCGACATTACCGATGCGGCGATGGAGGCGGTCGCCGACATCGCCGAGCGTTATTCGTTCGACGAAATCCGCGCAACGCACGAACAGAACCTTACGCTGCCGCATGTCAGAAAAGACGATCTCTATACGGTCTATAAAGCGCTTGATGAGGCGGGTCTCGCCACCGCCAATATCGGCCTCGTCACCGACATCATCGCCTGCCCCGGCCTCGATTACTGCGATCTCGCCAACGCCCGCTCGATCCCGATCGCCGAACGCATCTCCGAGCGCTTTGCGGCTAAAGGCGGGGAAGAAGACATCGGCGAACTGAAGATCAAGATATCGGGCTGCATCAACGCCTGCGGCCACCATCACGCCGGCCATATCGGCATTCTCGGCGTCGATAAGAAGGGCGAGGAATTCTACCAGATCACGCTCGGCGGCTCCGGCGCGGAAGACGCGAGCCTCGGCGAAATCGCGGGGCGCGGCCTCTCATCGGAGCAGGTCGTCGACGCGGTCGAGCGTCTCGTTGATTTCTACAAGGACAATCGCAAGGGCGGCGAGCGCTTTCTCGACGCCTACCGGCGCATGGGCCACGACGCTTTCAAAGGAGTTCTCTATGCCGACGCTCAAGCTTAAGAACGGATCGTTCGCGCTGGCGGACGCTCCGGTCGAAACGGAGATTACGCTTGACGCCTGGCGCGACGGCGTGCGCCCGGAAGCGGGTCGGTTCGCGCTCGTTCTGCCGAACGACGTCAAGGTGGAGGAGGTTGCGGGCGGCCTGAACCATTTCGCCGCTATCATCCTCCAGTTTCCGGTCTTCAAGGACGGGCGCGCTTACAGTCAGGCGCGGCTGTTGCGCGAGCGCTACGGTTACAAGGGCGAGATTCGCGCCCGCGGCAATCTTCTGCGGGATCAGGTCCTGTTCATGGCGCGGGTCGGATTCGACGGGTTCGATGTCGGCGGGGAAAAAGTCGAAGCGTTCGCCGAGGCGCTGTCGGAATTCTCCTTCTTTTATCAGCCCGCGCCTGACGGGGCGCTTCCTGTTTGGAGTCAGCGCGCGGCGCGGAGAGACGCGCTTTTAAACAGCCGCCTTCAAGGCCGGGCGGCTTAGGGACGCGTCATGACAGCGATTGCGATCAGGAAAGAAGAGGGAGAGGAAAACCCGCTCGACGCGCGGGCGCGCCGCCTGTCGGCGCAATTCGGCGGCGAGGACGCCGTCGATATTATCCGCCGCGCCGTTCTTCACGAATTTCCGGGCCGCATCGCGCTGGTCTCGTCCTTCGGCGCGGAATCCGCCGCGCTTCTTCACCTTGTCGCCAGGGCGGCGCCCGATACGCCGGTAATCTTTCTCGACACCGGCAAACATTTCGCCCAGACGCTTTCCTACCGCAAGAAACTCGCGCGCGAGCTTGGCCTCACCAATGTCATCGACATTCATCCCGATGCGGACGAACTGAAGACCGAAGATCCGCGCGGCGATCTCTGGCGCTCCAGCACCGACGCCTGCTGCAACCTCCGCAAAGTTCTGCCGCTCGAAAGGGCGCTCGAGGGCTATGATTCGTGGATCACCGGGAGGAAGCAGTTCCATGGAGGCGAGCGCATGGCGCTCCCTGTGTTCGAGGCGTCGGGCCGGTTCATCAAGGTCAACCCGATCGTGCGCTGGCGCCCCGACGATATCGCCGCCTACGCCGCCGCCCATGCGCTTCCGGCGCACCCGCTGATCGAGCAGGGCTATCCGTCGATCGGCTGCTGGCCGTGCACCCATCCAGCCGCTCCCGGCGAAGACCCGCGCGCCGGCCGCTGGCGCGGCGCGGCGAAAACCGAATGCGGCATCCATCTGATCGGTCGCAAGGTCGAGGCCGCCGCCTAGTCGATCTGAGCGAGAAACGCCCCTATCGCCGCGACCGCTTCGGGCTCGTCCAGCAGCGGCGCGTGACCGACGCCGGCGACTTCGCAGTATCCGAAAGACGGATGAACGGCGCGCATCTTCGCGACGATCTCGGGCGATAGGAGATCGCTAAGCGCGCCGCGGATGATGAGGGTCGGCGTGCCTTTCAGGGAAGCGAAGGCCGGCCAGAGGTCCGGCGCCGGCGGCGCCTCGACGAGCGCCTTGCCGATGCGCTGGTCGTAGTCGAGGACTAAGCTTCCGTCTTCGTTTTCTTTATAGGTGCGCCGGGCGAAAGCGCGCCAGAAGTCCGCATCGCGGCCCGGAAATGCAACCTCATTGACGGCGCGGATCTGGCTGGCGGCGTCCTCAAGGCTCGCCGCCTCGGCGCGAGTCTTTCCGGCGTAACCGACAATGCGGGCGATGCCTTCGGGGGCCAGCTCGGGTCCGACATCGTTGATGATCGCCCCCGCCACTCGCTCTGGCGCCGCGGCGGCGATGAGCATGGCGGTGATGCCGCCCAGCGAGGTTCCGAGGAAGACGGCGCGAGGTGCGTCCAAAATGCCCATCGCCTCTAGAATGTCGTCTCGATAGGTCGCCGGATGATAGGTGAGATAGTCCTCGGCGCGGTCCGATCCGCCGCGCCCGCGCAGCGAGAAAGCGACCGCATCGCGCCCGGTTGCGGCGATGACGGGCGCGATATCCTCGAAGTCCCGGGTGTTGCGGGTCAGTCCCGGAAGGCAGACAGCAGGCGTACGCGCGCCGCCATGATAGCGCACGCCTTCGAGCGAAAGCCCGTTTGAAAGCCTTATTCTAAGCGTTTCCCGCTGCACCCCAGTCCTCTCCTCACCTGTTGCGCCAGCGCCGGGCGGGCGTCGTCTTTGTGACGATCCTGAATAAGGCGGCGACCAGGATTTCGGTCAACCGCCGAAGGAAAACGCCGAACGACGCTGAGGAAACAGAGCGCTCCGGTGTCTCTATCTATGTAGCGACTCAACTCGCTGACATTTGCGATGATGTCATTGAGCGGAAGGAAAAGGCGGAGCAAGGCCGGCAGAAACCTCTATTTATCAACCTTCTGTTAGCCTTAGTTACCAAAGCCTTAATCCTGCCGCCCGGACATGTTGCAATTATGCGACGATGAAACGCCCTTCGGACGCGACGAGGGGCCATCATTGTTGACGCTGTAACTTTCTCACTTCTACGATCCGCCCCAGCTGCGCAGCTGGATTGCGCAGGGGCGCTCCGTTGCGAGGCGGGGCGCGCTTAGGGCGCGTTACGATCTCCACCACAACGGGGGGCGCGGCCGGCACAGTTCAAACTCGGAGGGATAACGAATGTCTAAAAAAACAATGGTGGGGCGCTACCTACGCTCCACGATGCTCTCGGGTGTAGCGGCTGCGGTCGCTGCTCCGATGGCGCTGGTCGCCACTTCGGCGATCGTCGCCCCGGCCGCCGCCCAGGACTACACCTCGGGCGCGATCAGCGGTAATGTCGTTGATGCGTCCGGCAACCCGATCAGCGGCGCTACAGTCACAATCCGCTCGTTGGATCAAGGCTTTAGCCGCAGCGCCACGTCTACTTCGGTCGGCGGTTTCCGTTTCGCCAGCTTGCCCCCGGGCAGCTATGAAATCACTGCTACGTCGGGCGGCCAATCTGAAACGATTGAAAGCGCGCGCGTCGCGGCTTCTTCGACAGCGAACTTCACGGTCGTGCTTGGAGCGGCCGCGTCCAGCGGCGATGAGGTTGTCGTCACCGGCACCCGCCAGAACTTCGACTTCGCCAACACCACGACGGGCGTCAACATCGATGTCGAAGATCTCGCCAAGAATATCCCGGTCGGACGTGACCTTTCTTCGCTGACCCTTCTCGCCCCGGGCACGGCGCGCGGCGACACGGCTTTCGGCGACGGCAACCTCACCTCAGTGGGCGGCGGCTCGGTCGCTGAAAACGCCTACTACCTCAACGGCCTCAACATCACCGACTTCAACAACTATCTCGGCTCGTCGGTCGTGCCGTTTGAGTTCTACAAGTCGGTCGAAGTAAAAACTGGCGGCTATCCGGCGGAATTCGGCCGTGCGACAGGCGGCGTCATCAACGCCGTTACGAAGTCCGGCACGAACGATTTCTTCGCGGCGATTCACCTTAACTGGGAGCCGGATGCGCTGCGTTCCGATGCGCCGGACACCATCGCCGACGGCACCACTGGCGCTATCGCCAGCCGGAATGGCCTCGACGAAGAGCGCAACTTCGATGCGATCCTCGAAGTGGGCGGCCCAATCATCAAGGACCGTCTGTTCGTCTACGGCCTCGTCGAGATGAACGATAACGTTCGCAAGGACGCGAGCGCTCTTACCGGCGTGCAGATCGCCGATTATCAGAAGTCGCCGTTCTGGGGCGTCAAGGTCGATGCCTACCCGATCGACAACCATCACCTTGAATTCACGTACTTCGATACGGACCGCACGACCGTTCGCCGCAGCTTCGACTATGACAGCGCCACGGATACGATCGGAACGGTTCAGACCGGCGAAACCCGCCTTAAACTGGGCGGCGAAAGCTTTGTCGCCAAGTATACCGGCAACCTCGCTCAATGGCTGACCGTTTCCGGCGCGTACGGCAAGAACAACGACCGCAACGAGCAGAATCCGATCTTCGGCAGCTTTGCGCAGAACTCTGTCACGGACCAGGGCGACGGCACGACCTGCGGCGGCGTCGGCGCCTCGTGTACTGACCAGACCACGACCGTTCTTGACAACCCGCAGATCACTCAGCGGGAATTCTACCGCGCTGATGCAGACGTGTTCTTCAACTTCCTTGGCGACCACCATATCCGTATGGGCTGGGAAAAAGAGAAGAACTACTTGGAGCACTTCGGCGTCCGCACCGGTCCCGACGCTATTGTGGCGCCGAACGGCATTCCGGGCGGTCTTGCTTACATCGTCAGAAGGTGCGTCGGTTCGCGGGCGAACATCTGCACGGGCACGCCCACGATCGCTCCGGGCAGCACCATCGTCGAATTGAACTATTACAATACGGGCGGCGAGTTCAATTCTGAAAACATCGCGTACTACATTCAGGACGAATGGAACGTGACTGACCGGCTGACGCTCAATCTTGGCGTTCGCCTCGATCAGTTTAACAACTTTACGGCCGACGGGTCGCAGTTCGTTGACTTCAACAAGCTGTTCGCGCCGCGCGCCGGCTTCTCCTACGATCCGTGGGGCGACGGCACTGGCCGCCTTTATGGCAGCTTTGGCGTCTACTTCCTGCCGGTCGCGGGCAACACCGCCTTCCGTCAGGGCGCTCAGGAATACTACTTCCGTGAGTTCTGGACGTTCAACGGCGTCGACGCCGAGGGTCTGCCGATCCTTGATCAGCAGCTCACCAACTGGGGCGGTCAGAACTGCCCGTTCGAGCTGAACGCTAACGGCTCCACGTCTGCGCCGGCCGGTTCGGCCTCCTGCGCGGTCACTGGCGACGGCAGCATTCAGGATCCGACGGCGTCGATCTCGCAAAACCTTCGCGCTACGCGCGAGCGCGAGATCATCGTGGGTTACGAGCATCAGCTCACGGATCTTTGGACCGTCGGCATCAACTACACGCGCCGTAACCTGCGCACGAACGCGGAAGACGCGGCTATCGACGCCGCCGTGATCGATTTCTGTAATGATCCGGCGAACGGCATCGATCAGTCCACGACCGCCTGCTCTTCGATCTGGACTGGTTTCCATCAGTACACGATCATCAATCCGGGCTTCGACCAAACCATTACGTTGGCCGATCCGCTTCCGGGCGAAACCGAGCAGCGGACGCTGACCTTCAGCGCCGAATCGCTGGGCTATCCGAAAGCTTCACGTCTGTACCAGGCCGTGGAATTCACGTTTGAACGGGCCTTCGACGGCGTTTGGGCTCTCCAGGGCTCCTACTCCTGGTCGGAAAGCAAAGGTAACTCGGAAGGGTATGTCCAGTCTGACTTCGGTCAAGACGACGCGGGCATTACTCAGGACTTCGACCAGGCGATCTTCACTGAAGGCGCTGACGGCCTCCTGCCGAACCATCGCCGTCACCGTCTGAAAGTCTGGGGCAACTATCAGGTCACGGAAGCATTCAGCATCGGCTCGCAACTCCAGCTAGCCTCGCCGCGGCCGCTTAGCTGCTTCGGTTACCACCCGCTTGGCACGACGCCGGCGAACTACATCCCGTACGTTGCCAACCTCGCCTATGGTGCGGCTTCGCACTATTGCGGCGGCGAGCTTGCTCCGCGCGGCGAAGGTGAGAAGACGGATTGGCTGTTCAACATGGACATCGCACTTCGGTACAATCTCGAAATGCCGTCCGGTCAAGATGTGACGTTGAGAGCGGACGTTTTCAACATCTTCAACATCGACGGCGTTCAAGAGCGATTCGAAACAGGCGAACTTTCGCTGAACAACCCGCATCCGCGCTACGGCCTGGCGACTGCTTACCAGGAGCCCCGGTACGTGCGTTTTGGTGTGGATATCACCTTCTAATCGATCGAAAGATCGAAAGACTAGGAAAGCGGCCCCTTTGGGGCCGCTTTCTTTTTACTGTTCAGCTCTGAGGGTAGACAGCCGGCTTGCTACAGTCGCGATCAATCGCGATCGCGATACGCCGTCCGAAACGCCTGCATTTGCCTGTCGTATTTCTTGGCGGCGCCAATCTGCCTTGCGCTGATTGGTTCGCGCACCTGCGCGACGCTCGCCGTCAGCACGGTGCGTTGCTCCTGCTTGTGCGGTTCGTATACGGCGGACTCTTCCGGCAGACCGGTATGCTTTAGAATTCTGGCGATCCACGCGCCGGGATCCGTGACAAGTTCTTCGTAGGGAACCGTCAGCACTTGATCGGGGAATAGCTTCGCCCAATGAGCGTGCAGCGCTTCATCATTGCGGAAATAACGCGCAATATCAGATAACGAATATGACCACGGCACCTGGGAGGCGAAATAGTTCCGGAACACCGAGATCGCCGTGTCTTCCGGGTCGCGCTTCAGCCAGATGACTTTCGCCTGCGGGAGGGCGTGAAGCAGCAACCCCATGAAGCGCGAATGGTTGAGCGTTTTGTCGATGATCCGCCCGCTTGCGCCGAAGCGCTGGGCGAGCATGCCGAGATAGTCGCTAGCGATGGCGCCCCAAGGATCTGGGTCGGCGCCGGCCCTTCCCTGATAAGCGAGCGCGCCTGTCATGAGGAAGTCGCCCGCCGGCATGAGCGCCGCGCGAAACAGATTTAGCTCGGCACCGTCTTGGACAGCGGAGTGGCTGGTCAGAATCTGTTCCACGAGCGTCGTTCCCGACCGCGGCAGCCCAGTGACGAAAACCGGTCGGTCGCTCGCGCATTTTGACGGCTTGAGGCGTGACAGATTTGCCAGCGTATATTGCTCGATCAGCTTGCGCGTGAAGGCGTCACGGCCTTCGGCGTCGAAGGGTTCAAGTCGGCGCTTGATCGCTGCGCCTTCGCTATAGGCGTCAAATGCGCGGTCATAATCTTTGGCGTCGTGATGAGCCTTCCCGAGCGCGTAAAAGAAAGTCGCCTGCGAAACATCGGGCGCAGCGCTAATTTGCGACCGCAACGCTTCCATCCTTGCGATGTCCGGGTCGCCGGCTGTGAACTTCTTTATGACCGAGAGGGAAAGCCAATTCTGGCCTGTGAGCGGCGCTTGCTCGATGGTTTTCCGAACGAGGGGCTCAGCGGTCGCGAAATCGCCAAGCTGTGTCGCAAGCGTGGCGCGCAGGTGAATGACGGCGGTATGATTTCGCACATCTGCGGGAAGCGATTCGATGACATCGAGACACTGAGAAAGGCGTCCCCGCGTCGCCAACTCGCTGCAATAGTGCAGCATGCGTTCAAGCGTGCGCGGCTCGGTCGCTGCGTACCGGCGCGCCGCCTCAACGGCGAGATCGATCTCTCCTATCTTATCACAAAGCATGCCGACGCTGCGCCAGCGCTCGCCGGACAAGGGGCTGCGCTTCATGTCCTCCTTGATAAGGCCGACAGCGGTGCGGCGGTCGAGCCGTCTTAGGGCTTCGATCGCCGCATGAATGAGTGTCGGAGAATTCAGATCGTTCAAAGGAGTCCGGGGGCTAAGCAGGGAATATGGCGCGCCGACCGCACCTGTCGTTCCTTCTTACCCAAGCGCTTCCTCGCCGTCGAGCACCGCCGCCGCCGCATGAACCGCGGAGGCGATTCTCAGCGCCGCCTGCACCTGTTCGGCCGTGAGGCCCGCCTTGCGCACCACCTTCTCGTGGCTGTCGAGGCACATGCCGCAGCCGTTCACCGCCGAGACGGCGAGCGACCAGAGCTCGAAGTCGACCTTCTCTACGCCGGGCGCGCCGATGACGTTCATCCGGAGCTTCGCCGGAAGTTTCCCGTACTCCTCATTCTCCATAAGGTGCGTGGCGCGGTAGTAAATGTTGTTCATGGCCATGATCGCAGCAGCCGCTTTTGCGGCCGTTTTCGCCTCGGGCGACAGCTTGTCTTCGGTCCAGCCGGCAATCGCGCGAATGACGGCCGCATTGCGGCCGGCCAGCGCCGACGCGAGAAAGGCGCCGTATTTCTGCTGGTCGCTGAGCGAGGTCTCGGCGGCGAGCGTGCCGAGATTGAGGCGAATATCTTTGGCGTAATCGGGGATCTGATCGCGAAGCGCGTCGAGGCTCATGGGGGCATCCTTTCGTCAGGCATAAAAAGGGCGCGCGCAGCGCCTTCATCTGCGCGCGCCCGCTCGGTCACATCGGGGAGAGAGCCGACCGAGCGTTAAAGCGTGTCGCCGCCGACCTGGCGGTTGCAGGGGCACAGTTCATCCGTCTGCAGAGCGTCGAGCACGCGCAGCGTATCCTGCGGATTGCGGCCGACATTGAGGTTGTTGACGTACACATGCTGGATGACATTGTGCGGATCGACGACATAGGTCGCCCGGTACGCGACGCCGTCCGGCGAGCGGATGCCTAGGCCGTCGATCAATGCGCCCGTCGTGTCGGCGAATTGCCAGGCCGGGTGGCTCTTGAGATCGGGATGATCGCGCCGCCAGGCAAGCTTGACGAACTCATTGTCCGACGAGCCGCCGAGCACGATCGCGTCGCGGTCAGCGAATTCTTTGGCGAGACGGCCGAATTCGGCGATCTCGGTGGGGCACACGAAGGTGAAATCCTTCGGGTAGAAATAGATCACCTTCCATTTGCCGGGAAAGCTTTCTTGGGTCAGCGCTTCGAACGCCGACTCGCCCTTCTCTTCATGGCTGTTGAAGTTCGGCTTGACGCCGGTCACGGAAAAGTCGGGAAGCTTGTCGCCTACGCCGAGCATGCATCAATCTCCTTAAAATAACGAATTCCCCGAACGATTTTCACGGGGTCGGACGCCGCGTTTCAGCGTCATGCGTCCTTATTTAGACGCCCTTGCAAATTTATCAAATAGATAATAACTAATGCGTCAATTGATTTTATCGATAAGAGGCCGCCCCGACCCCATGGTCATTCTCCCAACTTTGCGCCAGTTGCAGTTTTTCCTCGCTCTGGCGAGGCGAAAGTCGTTCTCCAAGGCGGCGGAGGACTGTCTCGTGTCGCAATCAACCTTGTCATCGGCGATCAAGGAGCTCGAGGGCGTTCTCGGCGCGCAGCTAGTGGACCGTTCGACGCGCGCTTTCGCGCTGACGCCGGCGGGAGAAGAAACGGCCGAGCGCGCCGCGCCGATTCTCGCGATGGTCGAAGACCTCGCGCGCTCGGCGACGACGCGACGCCCGCTCGACGGCCCTTTCCATCTCGGCGTTATTCCGACGATCGCGCCGTTTCTGCTGCCGAAAGCGGCGCCGAAACTGAAAAAAGCCTACCCGAATCTGGAATTGTTCCTGCGCGAAGACCTCACCGCCAATCTTGCCGAGCGGTTGAGCGCGGGGCTTCTCGATGCGGCGGTGCTGGCGTTTCCCTATGATGTTCCGGGTGCGGATATTATCGAAATCGGCGACGATCCTTTCTGGTTCGCCTGCGCGCCGGGCAATCCGCTGGCGCAGGAAAAAACCATGACGCTCGCCGGCCTGAAACAGGCGAGCCTTTTGCTGTTGGAAGATGGGCATTGCCTGCGCGACCACGCGCTCGCCGCGTGCCGGCTGCGCGATCCGGGCGTCGCGGCGACGTTCGGCGCGACCAGCCTCTTTACGCTGGCGCAGATGGTGCAGTCGGGCCTCGGCGCGACATTGCTGCCGGAAATGGCGGTGAAGGCGGGATTCGCCAAATCCGCCGGCCTTGCTGTCGCGCCTTTCGCCGCCCCCGCCCCGTCGCGGCGCATCGGCCTCGCCTGGCGCAAAGGCTCGGGCCGACGCGAAGAAGCGGAAGCTATCGCCAAGATTCTTTCCGGCGTTTTGGCGGATAATCGCGCAAAGTAGGCCGAAACTAGCGCGCGGCCCCGGTTTCGCCGTTATTTAGAGTGAAAATCCTGCTTCCGCCTCAGTTACGAACCGGCGCGCACGCAATCCGGCGCGACTGTCTCTCTGATGAAAACGTCCTTGGTGATTTTGGGAGAGAGAGCCATGGTTGGACTGGGGTTGGTCGCCATCGTGATTATCGGTTTTGCCTCGCTCGTGTCGCTTATCGGCGTATCGAGCCTGTTCACGCTCGCGCGCGGATAATCAGCCGGTTCTGTGTTTGATCGCCGCGATCTGTCCGCTGTCGGATAAAAGTACGGCGATGGGCCGGGTCGACGGGAACTGCGTCAGGATGATCATCACCGTGACCGTCATCGGCACGGCGAGAAGCGCGCCCGCGAAGCCCCATAGCGAACCCCAGACGCCGAGGGAAAGCAGGATCACCAGCGGGCTGAGATTCAAGCTCTTGCCGATCAGGCGCGGTTCGATCAAAGAGCTCATGGTCTGTTCGGCGGCGACCAGAAGCCCGAGAGCCAGAAGCGCCGTTCGGAGTCCGCCGCCCTCCGGCTGCACCAGCGCGAGAATGACCGGCGCCGAAATCGCGCTGATCGCGCCGACAATGGGGATATAGTTCAGCACAAAGATCAGCAGCGCCCAGAAGCCCGCGAAATCCACGCCGACAAGCCGCATGATCGCGTAGCTCACTACCGCGGTGATAAGATTGGTGACGGTTTTCACGGTGATGTACTGGCGCACCATGGCGCCGATCTCGCCGATCGTCTCGTTCACTGCGGCGCGGTCGCGGTGGTCGGGGCTCAAAAGATCGATCTTGCGGAAAATGCGCCCGCGTTCGAGCAGCATGAACACCGTGTAGAGGAAAATCGTCACAGCGTTGGCGGTGAGCGCGCGCGCCGAGGCGCCGACCTGCGACAGGATAGGGTTTATCATGGACAGGCCGGTGCGCCGCAACTGGTCGACCCCGCCGATAAAATCGTCGGGAAGGACGCCAAGACTGCGCAGATACGCGATGCCCTCCTGCGTCAAGTCGCGCAGGCGCGCTTCGTATGTCGGCGCGGCGGCGACGATCGCCTCGACATTGTCGCGGATGATGTCGATGAAGAAAATCAGCGCCGAAATGATGACGACGAAAGCGAGCAGGTAACACAGCCAGTTCGGAAGGAAACGGCCGATCAGCGGGCCGGTGCGGATCGTCTCTTTCAGCGTGTAGATCAGGAAGCACAAGAACCCGGCAACGATCACAGGGATGAGCACGCCGCGGCCCACATGGGCGACGAAGCCGACCAGGACTGCGAGGGCGAGCGAGACCAGAACCTGCGCCTGCCCGCCGAGGCGGGGTTTAACCGGGCGATCTGGCGCCGCATCGACGGCGGTGTCGGTCATGCTGGGCGCTCCTTGCTCCGCGGTTCAGCGCTAGGGCGATTTGCGTTCGCTGGCCAGCTTGCGCGCCTATCGGCAAGCGAGGACCGGCCTGCTATCTAGCGGCGATGATCAGGCGCGATATTGACTGGCGGTCGCCGCTCGACGCCTTCGCCCCGCTCGCAGGCGAGCCCCATGCTTTCCTGCTGCAGGCGGGCGAGGCGGCGCGCGATCCGGGCTGGGCGATCCTGGCCGCGTTCCCCGAAGCCGTGCTGACGGCGCGGGAAGGGACGGCGTTCCTGGGCGGCGCGCGTCTCGACGAGGCGCCATTTGCAGCGCTTAAAAAGCTCGCCGCCGCCCGGCGCCTTTCTGACGGCGCCGAAACCGGCGCGCCCTTCTCCACAGGGCTGGTCGGCTATATCGGTTATGAAATGGGCGGGGCGCTGGAGCCGGCAGGCGCCGGTCCCGCATCTCCCTTCGACCTGGCGGACATGGCGTTCGGCGCCTATGACGCGGCGGCGCTGTTCGACCGCAAGAGCCGGCGCGCGTTCATCCTTGCGCGTACGCAAATCGCCGCCGAACGCCTCAAGGAAGCTTTGGGCGTCGCCGCAGTCGCGGCGCCTGAGCCGTTGGGCGGGGTTGGCGGCGTCGGGTCGAATTTCGATGCGGGCGCCTATCGTCAGGCAGTCGCCGGCGTCATCGAACTGATCCGCGCCGGCGCGCTGTTTCAGGCGAACCTCGCACAGCAGTTGACCGTCGAGGATGTCGTCTCGCCCTATGAGGTTTTCCAGCGGCTTATGCAGGGCGATGCAGCGTTCGGCGCCTGCCTTCAGTATCCTGAAGGAACGATCGTCTCGAATTCGCCGGAGCGGTTTTTCAGCCTCACGCCGCTGGGCGACGCGATGAGACTGCTCGCCGAGCCGATCAAGGGTACGCGCGCGCGCGGCGAGAATGCGGCAGAAGATGCAAGACTCGCTGCGGAGCTGCTCGCCGATCCGAAAGAGCGGGCCGAAAATGTGATGATCGCCGATTTGACGCGCAACGATCTCTCCCGCGTCTGCCGCGACGGCTCGATTAGGGAGGAGGCCATCTGCGAGCTGTCGACGCTGGCCAGCGTCCATCACCTTGTGTCGCGAATCAGCGGCGTTCTCAATCCCGGCCTTGGCCCGGTCGATGTTATCGAAGCGCTGTTTCCCTGCGGCTCCATCACCGGCGCGCCGAAAATAGAGGCGATGAAGACGATCGCCGAGGTCGAGAAAACCGGTCGCGGACCGTATTGCGGCGCCATCGGTTATCTTGACGACAGGGGCGGGGCGGATTTTTCCGTGGCGATCCGCACCATGATTATCGAAGGCCGTCGCGCAACGGTTCCTGTCGGCGGCGGCGTGACGTTGCGTTCTGATCCGCAGGCGGAGTATCGAGAAACCTTGGTCAAGGCGCGCGCCATGCTCGGCGCGCTCGGCGTTGATGCGAACGTCATCGCGCAGGCGGGGGCGACATGATCCTCGTCATCGATAATTACGACAGTTTCGTCCATAACCTCGCTCGCTATGTGCGAGAGGCGGGCGCGCCGACGCATATCGCGCGCAACGATGCTGCATCCGTCAGCGAGCTTTTGAGTCTTCGGCCCGCAGGCGTCATTCTTTCGCCAGGTCCCCATGCTCCAATCGAAGCGGGCGTCTGTCTCGATCTTATCGCGGCGTTGCCAGCGGAAACCCCGCTGCTCGGCGTCTGCCTCGGCCATCAATGCCTTGTCGAAGCGTTCGGCGGCCGAACGGCGCGCGCCAAGGTCCCTCTGCATGGCGAAGCGCGCGCCGTGCTTCACGACGGAACCGGCCTGTTTGAAGGGATCGCCGCGCCGTTTTTCGCCGGGCGCTATCATTCTCTGATTTCTGTCTTGCCGGAGTGCGGCGAACTGGTCGCGAACGGCTGGAGCGAGGAAGGCGAACTTATGAGCGTGCGGCATTGCGCGCGCCCCTGGTTCGGCGTGCAGTTTCACCCTGAATCCTTGTTGACGCCCGACGGGCGCGCCCTGATCGGCGCTTTCTTGAGACGGACGCAGGAAAGGCGCGCCGCATGATCGTGTTTGTGAATGGAGCGTTCACAGAGGCCGGGCTGCAGATCGCGGTCGGGGATCGCGGATTTCTTCTCGGCGACGGGGTTTTTGAAACCATCTATGTCAAAGGAGGGCGCGCCGCGTTCCTTGACGCGCATCTTGCGCGTTTGAGGAAAGGGCTGGCGGCGCTCCGAATCGATCCGCCAGCAGACCTTTCCCATCTTGGCGATATTATCGCAGGGCTCGCGTCTCAAAATGATGGGGAAGGAGATCCGGCGGCGCGCGTCACCATCAGCCGCGGCGCTGGCGCGCGCGGTCTTGCGTTTCCGGCGTCCGGTGAAACGCCGCCGACCATGCTGGCGACGCTCGTCCCTTATGCTGCGCCCGCCGGGCCTGCGCGCCTGACCGTCTCGGCGCGTCGGCGCTATTCGGGTGGTTCAACTCTCGCCTTCAAGGCGGTTGGCGGCTATGCGGAGAACATGCTGGCGCTCGACGAGGCGCGCCGCGCCGGCGCCGATGACGCGCTTCTTCTCAACGAGCATGGCCGGATCGTCTGCGCCAGCGCATCCAACCTGTTCCTCATTGACGACAAGGGCCGCCTTGCAACGCCGGCGCTGAGCGAGGGCGCCATGCAAGGCGTGACGCGCACGCTTGTTATTGAAGGAGCCGGATCTCTCGGCCTCGAGGTTAGCGAGCAAAAGATAAAGCCGGGCGACCTGACAGGAGCCCTGCTTTTCCTCACCAACAGTCTCGCAGGGTTGCGGCCCGCCTGCATCGACGGCGGCGGCGACGCGGAGAATGACGATGCCTTTCGCGCGCTGCGAACATGGTATGGTGAACGCCTCGCAGCGGAGACCGGGACGCCGTGAAAGCCTTCACCATCGCGCGCCAACAGATAGCCCGCATCGCCGCCGCGCTCGCCGCCGACGAGTTGAGCTGGCGATTCAAGAGGCACGTGGATTTTCTGACTCTCGCGTCGTGGACGGAGGAAACTGCGCTCGCTGGCGGCGGCCTGGGGCTGACCCCGCAAGAGCGCGCCGCCTGCGCGGCTCGGGTCGAGCGCTACTTCGGCATGGCGTCATCAAGCCTCGACGATGCGTCGCAAACGCGCGTCGACGACTGGGCGGCGCGAATCGACGCCGCGATCGGCGCCGCTTTTCTCGAGATGAGCTTCACGGCGGCGGGACGGGACAGTCTCGCCGAAGCCAGCCGACACGGCGCCGATGAAGTATTCTGCGACGCCGCCGCCGCCGCGAACCTGCTTTACGGGCGCCGGCGGCTGATCTCGCTCATCTCGCCGCACAGTCTGATGGGTTTCGCAGTCACCGTGTTGACCCCAAACCTACAACGCATCGCAAGCGTCGATGCGCGCGGCATGGCGCCGGACGAGTTGGCCGGCGCGCTTGCGTTCGGCGATGTCGTCGTCGCGACTCCGACCTTGTGGCGCTACATTATCAGCGAAGGCGTGAAAGCGCCGGACAACGCGATGGGCGTCTGTTTCGGCGAAGAGATGACGGCCGAGCTCGCCGCCGACATGCGCAAGGCCGGTTTCGGCGCGCTGCGCGAACTGTACGGCTCTACGGAAACAGGACTGATCGCGTGGCGCGGCTCGCCCGGCGAGCCGTTCATCCTGTTCGATCACTGGCGCCGGGATGGCGAGACGCTGATGCGGCGCGCGCCGTCCGGCGAGGAGCGCAGGATGGCGCCCATGGATGCGCTGTTGTGGGAGAATGAGCGAGCGTTCCGTTTGGGCGGCCGGCGGGACGGCGCCGTGCAGATTGGCGCGGTCAATGTTTTTCCCGATCGCATCGCGCGGACGGTGCGCGCGCACCCGCTGGTCGAGGATTGTCGCATCGCCGTGTCGCGCCATAGCGGCGGCGTCAATCGCCTGATCGCGCACATTAAGCTCAACCCGGAAGCTGCGCCGAGCGAACAGGCGGCGCGGGCCATAGATTTATGGTGTCGCGCCGAGCTGCGCCCGCAAGAGCGGCCGCGGATATATAGTTTCGAAGAGAGTCTTGAAGCTGAAGGCTAGGGGATCGGGGCTCTAGTTAGAGCTCTTCGCCTGCTGCAGCTTCATTTGCACTTGCTGGCCGACGCCGGAGAAAGAAGTCGTACCGTCCCCGACAGTCTGGGTCGCGTTGCAATTGTCGGTGCAGGCGTAGGTGGTGCGTTCAGAGCCGCGGTTCAGCGTGAGCATGCCGGCGCTTGATGCATTGACCCGGACGATGAGATTGTCGATGGCTTTGCCATCCTCATCGAAAATATACATATTGGTAACGCCCGGCGATTTGCCGAAAAGGAGGACGCGCGTCTTGTCCTGCACGGTTATGTCGGCGATGCCTGGATTGCCGACGACGATTTCTCCGGCGGGGCGTTCGATTTCATAGGGACGGACCTGGTCTATCGTCAGCCAGACCTGCCCGGCGCTGGCGGACGATACGCTCACAAGCGCGGAAACGGCGGCGGAAAGTGCAATGGCGAACATCGAACGCATCGGTTTCATCCTGGCTGCTTTGGATGGTCAGCCTATCCCCGGGCGGTCAATGAAGCCTTAATGCGTCGCCGCGCATTCGAACTTGCGCCCGAAGACGGTCTGCGTGCGGAAATATCGACAATTCTCCCTTTTACCGGGCCTTAAACCGCTGTGGCGATAAACAGTCGATCTGGAGGATTCTATGTCCGCGACGTCGCTCGCCACCGAAACGGAAATTGACGGCCTTGCAGCAGCGCTGGCGACGGCTGCGCCGTTCGCAGACCTGCCGCAACCGGTCCTCAAGGCGATCGGCGACATCTCGCTGGAGCGCGTGTTCACGGCAGGTGAGACGATTGTGTCCCTCGGCCAGTATGACGGCGGCGAGTTTTATTTCGTTCTTCGCGGAAAATTGAAAGCCGCCTTCGCAGACGAGGCGACCAGAGCGATGTTGATCGAAGAAGTGTCCCAGGGGCGATTTTTCGGCCTCGCGGACGCGGTCGCCGAAACCGCCAGCGGAACGGCCGAACGGCTGACCCTGACGGCGGAAATGGATTCGACAGTGCTCTCGATTGAATCGGCGCCGTTCCGATCGATCGTCGCCCAGCGTCCATCGCTGACCCGCGCCTTGATGCATTACTTTGCGCGCGCCTTAAGCGCATACGGTTTCCGGGAGACGCAAGGGGATTCGCCTGTGCGACGCGTGTTTGCGGCGCTGATGGAGCATATAGAGCGCGACGCGATCACTGGCGCATGGCGCATCGCACGCATGCCGAAGCATCGCGAGCTCGCCGAGCAGGCGGGAACCGATGAATCGGTGGCCGCGACAGCAGTCGCTCAGCTTATTCAGGACGGCGTCGCGAGCCGCGATTACCCCGGATTAATCATCGCTGACATGGCGGAATTCAGCCGTCTCGCGAATTGATTGGCTCGGCGGGCGCCATTAACCCGGCGTAAACTATAACTCAGTAAACGAATTAAGGCCTTCTCTCCCGGGTTCGCTTCAGGGATTATTTACGCGCATCCTGCATAATCGCTCATGTCTGAAAGGGGTTCAATGCCCGATCAGCGGTGCAAGCAAAGAGTAAGCAGGAGTCGACTCATGAAAAATCTTTTCACCCGCTTCGTCAATGACGAAGAAGGCGCGACGGCCATCGAATACGGCCTTATCGCCGCGCTGATCGCGGTCGCGATCATCGGCGCCATCACGGCGGTCGGCACGAGCCTTTCCGCCACGTTCAGCGAAGTGGCGTCCAGCCTCTAACTGTTTTGGGTTGAGATTCGGCCTTATGGCGAAAAGGGAGACCTTTGGTCTCCCTTTTTGTCGTTTATGCTGTTGTTGTCTATTTCATCGATATGTCTAACGGTGCGTTAAAGGTCGACATGCGAAGCTCTCCTATCGATCGATGGAGACTAGCTTGTGACGCCATTTCTCATTCTCGCCGTCTTTCCGGCGGCGCTTTTGATCGCCGCAGCGAACGACCTTTATGAATTCAAGATCCCGAACTGGATCTCGTTGACGCTGATCGCCGCCTATATCGCCGGCGCCGCGGCGCTTAATGCGCCGCTGCAAATGGCTGTCGAAGGCCTGCTCGTGGGCGGCGCGGCGCTCACGATCGGCTTTATTCTCTTTGCCCTGAAAGTATTCGGCGGCGGCGACGCCAAACTGCTGGCGGCGATTGCGCCGTGGATCGGCGCAGCGGGACTGATGTCATTTCTCTTCAATGTCGCCTTCGCTGGCGGCGTTCTCGCCCTAGCGCTCATTCTGTTTCGGAAGACGCCGGCGCTGCCGATTTACGCGCAAGCGCCGTGGATCATGCGCCTTCACTCAAGACCTAAAGACATCCCCTATGCGGTCGCCATTGCGGCTGGGGGGCTCCTTAGTTTTTCGAAAACGCCCTACTTTCAATTGGCCTTCGGCGGTTAATGAAATGAGTTAACTCCGTTTTGACTAGTTTTTCCCAAGATGGACAGGCGCGTTGAAGAGGGCGCCGCGCGCAACAGCCAAAGGCAGGTTCGAAATGAATGTCACCCGTATCGCCGTTCTTGGTGTCGCCGCTGTCGCGGGCCTCGGCGCTTTCTTCCTTATCATGACGAATCGCCCTGACGCACCGACTGTGCAAATTGTGGAAGGCGTTCAGGAAAAAACTGTGCGCGTTCTCGTCGCCAGCAAGGATTTCCAGCGCGGCGAACGCCTCGGCGTCGATACGACAAGATGGGTCGCTTGGCCGGAGAAGGCTTTGTCTCCGAGCTTTCTTACTGAAGCAAGCGGCGCAAAGCCTGAAGATCTTGGCGAGGCCGTTGCGCGCACGCTGATCGTCGCGGGCGAGCCGATCATAGAGCAAAAGATTGTTCGCGCGGGCTCCACGGGGCTGATGGCGGCGATCCTGACGCCTGGCATGCGCGCGGTGACGCAACGCGTTTCGCCGGAGACCGCTACAGGCGGATTCATCCTGCCTGGAGACCGGGTCGATATCCTGCATACGGACTCTAACGACGAGAAAACACGAACAAGGACAATTTTTGAGAATGTGCGCGTGCTTGCCATCGATGCGCTTTACGCTGAAGCGCCTGAATCGCCGAACGTGCCAGGGTCAACGGTAACGCTGGAGCTTTCGCCGGAAGACACTGAAGCTTTTGTCACCGCCCGTTCGGGCGGCACCGTCAGTCTCGTGCTCCGCAGCGTGTTTCAGCCCGAAGGCGAAGTTGCGAGTCAGACCCGCAAGTCGGTCGACGTCAACGTCATTCGTTACGGCAGATCGTAAACGTCATGCGTAATCAGGGGACTCCGATGAAATCGCATTCTTATAAAACCAACGCCGGGCGCGAGCGCACACCGACCGGCGCGAATGCGCGCGTTAACGCTTTCGTTCGCGCCTCCGCCCTGGCCGCCATTGCGGCGTTCTCGTTCTTCGGCGAGGGATCGGCGTACGCCCAGAGAGGCGCGTATCCGGTGCAAATCGATACCGGCGGGGACAGCGCGGTGTCGAAAAGCATCATATTGCCACTCAACAAAGCGGCCATCGTCGATCTTCCGCAGGCCGCGGCGGACGTTCTGGTGTCGCAGCCGAGCGTTGTCGACGCCGTCGTGCGCTCGCCGCGCCGCGTCTACCTGCTCGGCCTCAGCGTCGGTCAGACGAACGCTTTCTTTTTCGACGGCGAGGGCCGCCAGATTCTCAATCTTGAAATTCAGGTCGAGCGGGACCTGACGGCTCTGACCGATCTTATTCACCGGTTGATGCCCGATGCGCGCATCGAGGCGGAAGCGATCAACGACAATGTCGTCCTGCGGGGTATGTCGCAAAACGCCAGCCAAGCCGCCAACGCAGCGGAAGTCGCGGGCCGTTTTATCGGCGATCCAACGAAAGTGATCACCATGATCAGCGTGCGCCAGCCCGATCAGGTGATGTTGAAAGTTCGCGTCGTCGAAATGCAACGGCAGCTTATGAAGCAGCTCGGCATTTCCCAAAGCGGCAGCGTAGAGCTCAACAACGCGGCGTTCACGCTTGGCTCGTCCAGCCTTGTCGGCGCGGCGGGCGGCTTAAACGGCGAAGCCGATCTAAGCAATATCGGCGATCTCGAAGAGTTAAATGTTACGTTCGAGGCGTTGGAATCGAATGGCCTTGTTCGAATTCTCGCAGAACCGAATCTGACGGCGGTATCTGGCGAGACGGCGAAGTTTCTCGCCGGCGGCGAATTCCCTGTGCCCGTGGGCCAGGATGATGAGGGCATCACCATCGAGTTCAAGGAATTCGGCGTCGGCCTCGGATTTTCGCCCGTCGTGCTCGACAAGGGTCGGATCAGCATGAAGATTTCGACGGAAGTCAGCGAAGTCACCACTGACAACGCTTTCCTCGTGCCCGGCGCTTTCATTGTCGATCCCAACACAGGGCAAGTCACTTCGACAGGCAACCTGACAATCCCAGGTCTCGCCGTTCGTCGCGCCAATACGACGGTCGAACTTCCTTCCGGCGGCAGCCTCGTGATGGCGGGTCTGCTTCAACAGGATCTGCGTCAGACCATCGAAGGCGTGCCCGGGCTCAAGGATACGCCGGTTCTCGGGCAGCTCTTCCGCAGCCGGAACTTCACCAGCAATGAAACTGAGCTCGTCATTATCGTGACGCCGTATCTCGTCAACCCGACGCATGAAAGCAAGCTTACCGATCCGGCGGCAGGTTCGGTCCCGGCGACCGATCTGCAGTCGATCGTCCTCGGCAAGATGCTCTCAACTTACGGTCATGCCAGCGCGGGAAATGGCGAGAAGTCGCTGCATGGCCCGCTTGGCTTCATCCTGGATTAAAGGCGCATTATATGAACACGATTTCTTCCCGACTGATCCCCTTGGCCGCTGCATCTGCTCTCTCTGGCTGCTCGTCTTTCTCCAATGGTCCCGAGCAGGCGTTGAGCGTCGCCGAACGGCATCCGATCAGCGTTGACACGCAGATCGTCACGCTAACGGTCGATCTCGACCCGACAGTGAACGATCTCACGTCGATCGACCGCGCGCGCATTCGCGCCTTCGCTGATGCTTACCTCGCGTCCGGTCATGGGCCGCTCACAGTGACCGCGCCGTCAGGCGCTTCGACCGACCTTGATGGGCAGGAGACCGCGTCAGACATAAGGCGCTATCTCAACGAACTCGGCGTCGACTGGTCGCAAATCACCGGCGCCACCTATCGCGCCGGCGGCCCTGAGAAACGCCAACTCATCCTGTCATATACGCACTATGTGGCGACGCCGAGCGCGTGCGGCGATTGGTCGGGCGAAACGTCGCACCGGTATCGCAACCTCAACTCGCCCAATTTCGGATGCGCCACTCAGAATAATCTAGCCGCGCTCGTCGCCGATCCGCGCGACCTCATCGAACCTGCGGATGCCTCTCCGGCTGACGCCGAGGGGCGGGTTCGGGTTATTCGCGCCTACCGCGCGGGAGAAACCACAGCGTCCGCCGCCGAGGAGATCGATGCGCAAGCGTCGCAGTAACTGGCTTTGTAAAGCCGCCGACAGGGCGGCGGCTTAAGGAGATGGCTATGACTAAGGCTGTTGAACACGCCTTCAAGATCGAAGATGACGAGGAAGGCGCCGCAACGAAAGCGGCGAGCCTTGGCCCGGATGGCGGCCCGCTCGTTGTGAAGCCGCGATACGCCGAAGCGCTCGACGAAATCGAAGAGTTCGGCGAGGATTCGTCATGGCTTGATGAAGAACTGTCCGACGAAGAGCTCGCCGCGCTTGGCGAAGAGGACTTCGACGAAGACGCTCTTCTTGAAGAGGAAATCGATCTGCTGGGCGAAGTCGATCTCGACGGCGCCGACGATTTCAGCCTCGGCGACGATTTCGCCGCAGGGTCGGCGGCCGAAAAGCCGGCGCTCGCTGCGACGTCGATCCTTTCGGAAACTCCAAGCGCCGCAAGCGCAGTTGTAAAAGCCGGCGCGCGCTTGCCGGACGGTCGCGAGACGGAAGACACATCTGTCGAACCCTTCCTTGGCGAGGAGGAAGACGATCTCGATATCCGGCCTGTGCCGCGGATCTCGATTCACGCATTCTGCGAAACCCCCGCGACGAGCGAATTGCTGGAACAGGCGGCGATCGACCGCCGTCTGTCCAAGGCGCATCTGACCATTCACATGGGCGGCATAGCCAAAGCCGTCGACCATTTTCAGAGTGCTGCGACGCCCAACCTCATCATCGTAGAGGCGCTGGAAGGCGGTCCTTCTCTGTTCGGCCAGCTCGGCGAACTGGCGCAGGTGTGCGACCCCTCGACCAAGCTCGTCATCATCGGCCGCGTCAACGATATTTCGCTGTATCGCGAACTGATCCGTCAGGGGGTCAGCGAGTATCTGGTGCGCCCGCGCTCGCCGATGCATATCATCAAGACGATTTCGACGCTTTATGTCGATCCGTCCGCGCCGCCCATCGGCAAGACAATCGCTTTCGTCGGCGCGCGCGGCGGAGTCGGTTCCTCAAGCATCGCCCACAATGTCGCTTGGTGCGCCGCCGAGGAGCATAAGTCCGACACGGTCATTCTCGATCTCGACCTGCCCTTCGGCACAGTGAGTCTCGATTTCGAACAGGACCCGACATCGGGCCTCATTGAAGCGCTTTCCTCACCCGAGCGTCTCGACGACGTGCTGCTTGACAGATTGCTGCAAAAGCATACGGAGCGCCTCAGCCTGTTCACGGCGCCGAATCTTCTCGATCGCGATTACGATCTTGACGATCAGGCGTTCGAAACGGTTGTCGATGTCGTGCGCTCGGCGGCGCCGACGATCATCATCGACGTGCCGCATGTGTGGACGAGCTGGTCGAAGCGATTGCTTCAGACAGCGGACGAAATCGTCATCACGGCGGCGCCGGACCTTGCTTCTTTCCGCAACACCAAAAATCTCGTTGATATTATCGGGTCGTCGCGGCCCAATGATTCGGCGCCATTGCTGGTGCTCAACCAGTTCGATCCGAAAATATCCTCAGTCCAGTCCGAGCAGTTTGTCGAACATGTCGGGCTTAAGCCTGCGCTCGTCATCGGCTGGGAGCCGCAGCTTTTCCATACGGCGGCCACCAACGCCGCGCCGATATTCGAAGTCGGCGCCAAGACGAAAACGGCCCAGGGCCTGCGCGAGTTGACCTCGCGTGTGCTCGGCCGCGCCGAGCCCATATCGTCACGCGCCAAACTCAACCTGATCGGGCTGTTCAAGAAGCGTTAGTTGAAGAAGCGGTAATCCATGTCGATGTTTGGTCGCAGAACAGGTCAGATTGCAGAAGCGCCGCCGGCGGCGGCGAAGGCTGCGGCGCCGAAGCCAAAGCCGGCGCAGCCTGCTGCGCCGAAAAAGGCGGTCGCCGCGGCGCCTCCGCGCATCTCAACTCCTTCCGGCGGCGCCGGCAAACCGATGCAGCCGATCGAGATCGGCGGGCGGTCGGACGAATACTTCCAGACCAAAACGACGATCTTTAACGCGCTGATCGACACGATCGACCTGTCGCAGCTCGCCCAGCTCGATACGGAATCGGCTGCCGAAGAAATTCGCGACATTGTCAACGAAATCATCTCGATCAAGAACGTCCAGATGTCGATCGCCGAGCAGGAAGCGCTGCTCCAGGACATCTGCAATGACGTTCTAGGCTATGGCCCGCTAGAGCCGTTGCTCGCGCGCGACGACATCGCCGACATCATGGTCAACGGCGCCAGCCGCGTTTTCATCGAAGTCGGCGGCAAGATCCAGCTCACCAATGTGCGCTTCCGCGATAATGCGCAGTTGATGAACATTTGCCAGCGGATCGTGTCGCAGATCGGCCGCCGCGTCGATGAAGCCTCTCCGATATGCGACGCCCGTTTGCCGGACGGCTCCCGCGTCAACGTCATTGCGCCGCCGCTCGCCATCGACGGCGCTGCGCTCACCATTCGTAAGTTCAAGAAAGACAAGCTCCGCATTCAGGACCTTGTCAATTTCGGTTCGATCTCGCCGGAAGGCGCGAAAGTGCTGGAGATCATCGGCGCCTGCCGCATCAACACGCTGATTTCCGGCGGCACGGGCTCTGGTAAGACAACGCTCCTGAACTGCATGACCGGTTTCATTGAACTTGATGAGCGCGTTATCACTTGCGAAGACGCCGCCGAACTTCAGCTCCAGCAGCCACATGTCGTGCGTCTCGAAACGCGCCCGCCCAACCTTGAGGGGCAGGGCGAGGTGACGATGCGCGATCTCGTCAAGAACTGTCTGCGTATGCGTCCGGAGCGGATCATCGTCGGCGAAGTCAGGGGGCCGGAAGCGTTCGACTTGCTGCAGGCGATGAACACAGGTCACGACGGCTCGATGGGCACGCTGCACGCCAACAGTCCTCGCGAGGCGCTTCAGCGTATTGAATCGATGATCACCATGGGCGGTTACGGCCTGCCCTCGAAGACCATTCGCGAAATGATGGTCGGTTCGATCGATATTATCATTCAGGCCGCGCGCCTGCGCGACGGGTCGCGCCGCATCACACACATCACCGAAGTGCTCGGCACAGAAGGCGACACGATTATCACGCAGGACCTCTTCGTCTACGACATGACCGGCGAAGACGAGAACGGCAAACTGATCGGAAAGCACAAATCGACAGGCATTGCGCGCCCAGCCTTCTGGGATCGCGCAAAATATTACGGCAAGGAGCAGGAACTCGCCGCTGCGCTCGACGCCGCGTCCGAGTAGGGGGCCTCATGGACCAGCAAATGCTGATGTTGGCGGGGCTGGGGTTAGTCTGCTTTGCAGCGCTCGCCTTCGTGCTGCTTGCGCCGACCCAGAAAGACAAGGCCAAAAAACGCGTTTCCGCGATAGACGCATCGCGCCCGATACGCCGCGCCGGAGCCGCTGGCGCGAGCGATCGCGAAAGCAAGGATCGCCGCCGCAAGCTCACCGAGGCCCTCGCCAAGGTTGACGACAAAAACAAGCTGCTGAAGAAGAAAAAGCGCGTCTCTCTCGCTCAGGCGATCGAGCAGGCGGGGCTCAGTTTTTCCGTGAAGCAATTCTATATCGGTTCAGCGGTGGCGGCGATCGTCTTCGTCATTGTCGGGGTCATTTCGGGCCAGAAGCCTTGGGTGACCGGCCTCTTGTTCCTGATCGGCGGCTTCGGCGCGCCGCGCTGGTATATCAACTTTTCCAGAGAGCGCCGTCAGAAGAAATTCACGAGCGAATTCTCAAACGCCATCGATGTCATCGTGCGCGGCGTCAAATCCGGCCTTCCGGTCAATGAATGTCTCAAGATCATTGCAGCTGAAGCGCCGAAACCTGTCAACGAAGAATTCTACCAGCTTGTCGAGGGCATTCGCGTCGGGCTTTCGCTCGAGCAGTCGATGGAGCGCATGTATGAACGCATGCCGCTGCAGGAAGTGAGCTTCTTTTCGATCGTTCTGATGATCCAGCAGAAAACGGGCGGCAACCTCGCCGAGGCGCTCGGCAACCTCGCCAACGTTCTGAGGGGCCGCAAGCTCATGGAAGGCAAGATCAAGGCGCTTTCATCCGAAGCCAAAGCTTCCGCGATGATTATCGGGGCGCTGCCTTTTCTGGTCATGGGCGCCGTCCAGTTGTCGTCGCCGGAATATCTTCTCCCGTTGTTTACGACTAAGAACGGCAACTTCATTCTTCTCGGCGCGGGCGTGTGGATGGGTATGGGCATCTATGTGATGCGCAAGATGACCCAGATCAAAGTGTAGGGCTGGCCCATGGACGCTATCATCAACGCCGCCACTGATCGTCAGTTCCAGATCGCGCTTCTTGTGTCGCTGGCGGCGATCGCGACGATCTACACAGTGCTTGAGCCGTTTTTCGTTCAGGACAAGCTGGCGACGCGCATGAAGCACGTCAGCGACTATCGCGATCGCTTGCGTCAGCAGCAGCGCGATTCGTTCGTCAAGAAAGGGGCCAAGGGCCTTCGGGCGGCGAGCGCGCAGGGCGCGTTGAAAGAGCTCGTCGAAAACCTGAAGCTGTTTGAAGTCTTCGACGCGGCGGATGCGCGCAAGAAGCTGATGATGGCGGGCTTTCGCGGTCCGCGGCCAGTGTTCGTGTTCATGGCGGCCCGTATCGGCATGCCGTTCGTCGTGGCGATAGGCACCGGGATTTACGTTTATGTATTGAAAGCGGTGGAGCTCGATAGTTTTGGTCGGCTGCTCGCCGTGTTGTTCGGCTTTCTGAGCGGCTTCTATCTGCCGAACCTTTATATCAACAACGCGATGAAGAAGCGGCAGTCGAAAATCCAGCTTTCATGGCCGGACGCGCTCGACTTGTTGCTGATCTGCGTTGAGGCGGGCATGTCTATTGAAGCGGCATTGCAAAAAGTCGGCGAAGAAGTCGGATCGACCAGCCCGGAACTCGCCGAAGAGCTCGGCCTGACGACCGCCGAGCTTTCCTACCTTCAGGAAAGAAAGCAGGCGTACGTCAATCTCGCCGAACGGACCGGCCTTGATGGCGTCAAAGGCGTGACCACCGCCCTCATTCAGTCGGAAAAATACGGAACGCCGCTCGGTCAGAGCTTGCGCGTGATGGCGCAGGAAAACCGCGATATGCGCATGCAGGAAGCGGAAAAGAAAGCCGCCGCCCTGCCGCCGAAGCTCACCGTGCCGATGATCGGTTTCTTCCTGCCGGTGCTGTTCGCGGTCATCATCGGGCCGGCGATCATGCAGGTCATGGCGCTCTAGACCACGGTTGCGCGATTGCGAAATTGCGCATCTCGATCTGGGCTCTTATTTATTGCGGCGTGCTTGCGAAAATCCGCCTACGCATTTCCGTAAGCCGTTCTAATACCCGCCCTCAAACACCACGACGGCGATGTCGTTCGGGTCGCGCAAATAAAGATAGGTCGATCCCCAGGGCCGCTTGTTCGGCCCGCCATAAGGGACGTCGGCCGGCAGGGCGCGCCGGAAGGCTTCGAGATCGCCGACGCGGAACTGCAGGCTGACGCCGGAGAAGTCCGCCAGCGTTTCGCCGTAATAGATTTCCAGCAGCGCTTCGCCTTCGCCGGTTGGAAAGGCGAGAATAGCTCCCCTGTCCTCCTGTTCCTCCCAGGTCTCGGCGACGGCCATGCCGAACAAGCGCCGGTACCATGCGCATGTTTCGGCGAATTTCGGCGTCGTGATTTTTGTCTTCAGCGACGGACGCATGGTCCGTTCTCCCCGCGAGCAAGCAATCGCGGGACAATAAAGCCATCAATGCAGGAAGGCTACTCCCCGGCGATCTGGTCGAGCGCCTCGTAGAGCGGCAGCGCCCCGGCGGCGACCTTGTCGCGGGTCAGCGCCGGCTGGCCGAGCCTGGCGTTGTAGACCCAGACATTGGTCAGCACTTTCTCGACAAAGTCCCGGCTCTCCGTATTCGGAATGCTTTCGATGAAAAGCAGCGGATCCTCGAGCGCCACGTCGCGCTTCCAGCGACGCAGATTGCCGGGGCCGCCATTGTAGGCGAGGGCCATATCGAAAAGGTCGCCAGCCGCTGATGTCGAGATCAGATGCTGGACGTAGGACTGGCCGAGATCGAGATTGTAAGCGGGATCGTAAAGGCGGTTCGCGCCCTTGCCCCGCTGAAGCGAACGGTCCTTGGCCATGTAGCTGGCCGTGCGCGGCATCAATTGCATCAGGCCGCGCGCGCCGACCCGGCTTGTCGCCTCGACCTTGAATTTCGATTCCTGCCGCATCAGCGCATAGATCAGCGCGCGGTCGACCTTGAACCCCTCCGTCGGCGCATAGTCCGGAATGGGGAATAGGCCGGGTTCGAGATAATCGGCGGACCCGTCGAGCGCGATGTCGATCTGCGCGGCCGGCAAATTCAGCGCCGCGGCGACCGCCAGAAGCTCGCGGTCGAGCGGCGGTTCGATCGCGCCGTTAACCCATCTGAGTTCGAGATCGGCCTCGATCGTCTCGCCGACTTCGGCGAGCGCGATCGCTCGGGTGACAGAGGGAGCTGTATCGAGGAGCTGCGCATAGCCCGCCGAGGTCGGCGCCGGGGGCGTCCAGTTATAAGCGTGCTCGCGGCCGAGCTGGGCGAGGGAAAGCTGGCCGTAGAACGTGTAAGGAAAATTCGCGGCCGTTTCGAGATTGGCGGTGACGGCGTCGAGCCGTCCGGCGGCGAGGGCTGCGCGCGCCGCCCAGAAGCCGCCTGCGGCGCGCAGCGAGTCTTCCTGGTATGGCGCTGCGGCGAGAGCGTTGAAATGCGCGAACGCCGAATTCATGTCGCCGCCCCGGAAGGCGATGAGCCCCCCGATCCAGTGAGCGAGCACCGCCGTCTCGCCGTTGCGAGCGGAAACCTTGTCGGCGATTTCTTCGGCGGTGTCGAGATAGCCCTGATAGTAAAGGCTCGCCGCAATCCATGAGCGCATGCGATCGTACTGTCGCTCGGTGATCGCCCGGCTTTTCAGGTGCCGGTCGATTTCCTTCAGCGCTGTCGTCGCCTCGTTCTTTTTGCAGAGATAGCGCACGCGCCCCTCGATCTGGGCGACCCGCGGCCGGCTGGTCTGCTCATAGTCCGCCTGCAACAGCGGGTGCAGATCGTAGCGGTCGGGGGTCTGGCGCCATTTGCGCGGAACGGGGCGTTGCGGCGGCGAAGCGTTTTTGGGCCGCCGCTTCATGGCCAGCGAGTAGATTTCCGAGGCTTCCGGATGATCGGCGTAATACGCCATCCAGCGCTTCAGCTCGTCATAGGAGGAGCGGTAGTCGGTCGGATGCATGTAGCGCTGATAGAGAACATATCCCATCAGGACGTCGTTCTCGATCGCGGCGATTTCTTTATCCGCCGACTTCCAGTTTCCGTCTTCCTGCAATTCGAAAATGCGCGCGTAACGCGCCTTGTCGGACTCGCTCAGCACACTGAGCGTCGGAGCCGCAATCGCAGAGGGGGCGACGGGCGAGGGGGCGGACGGGTCAGGCGTTTCGGCGAAGGCCGGCGCCAAGGCTGCGGCCGTCACGAAAAGCGCGGATGAAAACCGGAAAAGTGTCGTCCGCAAACCAATACCTCCGCCAACACTATCGGTTGAACCCGCGCCCGCAAGCGGGGAGCCTATGCCGAAATCGGCCGTTTCGTTAAGTCCCGGCGCCCAGCTTCTGGCCTGCATGGCGTGCGCCGCCAAGTCCCAAGTCCGCCCTTACGATAGGTTCATGGTCCTTAACCGCGCCTTAACCGGCGCTTTTCAACCGCTCGTCGAGAGCCAGAAGGTCGGCCCAGGCATGGCGCTTTTGCGCCGGCGAACGCAGCAGGAACGCGGGGTGGAAAACCGGCAGCGCTGGGACTTTATAGCCGGAGGCGGTCTCGATCTCCCGCCAGATCCCGCGCGCGCGCATGATCCCGCTGACGCCGAGCATCGCCTGCATCGCCGCTCCCCCGGCAAGCAGCGCCGCTTTCGGTTCGGTCAGTTCGATCAGCCGCTCCACGAATGGCCGGCAGATCGCCATTTCGATCTGGGTCGGCGTGCGGTTGCCGGGCGGTCTCCAGTAAATTACGTTTGAAATCAATGTATTAGTGGTGCGCGATCGGCCTATGGCGGCGAGCATCCGGTCGAGAAGCTGGCCGGCCCGGCCGACAAAGGGTTTACCGGTCATGTCCTCCTCGCGGCCCGGCGCCTCGCCGATGACGAGGAGGTCCGCGCCGGGGACGCCGTCCGAAAAGACCGTCATCCGCGCCCCGGCCTTGAGGGAGCACCCTTCAAAGGCGGCGACGGCGGCGGCGAGCGCTTCGAAACTCGAAGCGGCGCGCGCCGCGGCCTCCGCCGCCTTGATCGCTTCATCGGCGGCGACAAGGGGGGCTGGCGCAATCGAGACGACCGGGGCGGGCGCGCGTTTAGGCGGGGCGGGGCGCGGCGCGGGGCTCGCCTGCATTGAAACGGCAGGGGGCGCCCAGCCGAAAAAGTCCGACGGGGAATCGGCGACCGCCTCGTCGACGCCCATCTCGGCGTACCAGGCGAGCAAGGCGCGCGCGGCGTCTTCTTGCGTCATCTCGTGCATGGGCGGGACGCCAGCACAGGCCGGTGGCGAGGTCAAATGCGATGCGGCGTCAGCGAACGTAGCCAGAGCCGGCGATTTTTGCCAAACAGACCTATATCCGGTTGATTGACTTGAGAAACCCGACAGGAAAGACAGCGCCTATGCTGGATGAAGCCCCCGAACGCGAAGCGATGGATTTCGACGTGGTGATCGTCGGCGCGGGACCTGCGGGCCTGTCGGCGGCGATCCGATTGAAACAGCGCGCCGCTGAAACCGGGAGCGGGATTAACGTCGTCGTCGTCGAGAAAGGCTCCGAAGTCGGCGCGCATATCCTGTCGGGCGCCATCCTCGATCCGTCCGGCATCGACGCGCTGATCCCTGACTGGCGCGAAAAAGGCGCGCCGATCGAGACGAAAGTGACCTCGGATTCATTCAAGGTATTCGGGGCGTCGGGATCGATCCCGCTGCCCGTGTTCGCGATGCCGCCGATGGTCAAGAACCACGGTAATTATGTCGTCTCCATGGGCAATGTCTGCCGCTGGCTCGCGGGGCAGGCCGAAGAGCTCGGCGTCGAGATTTATCCAGGGATGGCGGCCTCGAAATTTCTCACTCGCGCCGACGGCTCGGTCAGGGGCGTCGTCGTCGGCGAGGTCGGCATCGGCAAGAACGGCGAGAAGACAGATCATTACGAGCCGGGGATGGAGCTGAACGGCAAGTATGTGCTGATCGGCGAAGGCGTCCGCGGTTCGCTCGCCAAGCAGATCATCGCTAAATACGAA
>JAVJPA010000136.1:0-4023 GCA_040216495.1 Amphiplicatus sp.
GGCGTCGTCGGCCTCGCCGTCGCGCGCGCGCTGGCGCTGTCGGGACGCGACGTGATTGTCGTCGAACAGCACGACGCCTTCGGAACGGAAACGTCGTCGCGCAATTCCGAAGTCATTCACGCCGGCATCTACTACCGTCCCGGCGGCCTGCGCGCGCGGCTTTGCGCGCCGGGAAAGCAGCTTCTGTACCAGTATTGCGCCGAGAAGAATGTCGCGCATCTCAAATGCGAAAAGCTGATTGTCGCCCACGGCGAGAATGAGATGCGCCGTCTCGACGCGGTGAAAGCGACAGCCGAAGCGAACGGCGTTCTGGATCTGCAAAAGATCGACGGCGCGCAGGCGGGAAAACTTGAAGCCGGTCTTCGCTGCGACGCTGCGTTGTTGTCGCCGTCCACCGGCATTGTCGACAGTCATGCGCTGATGCTGGCGCTGATCGGGGATCTGGAAGACGCGGGCGGTTCGCTGGCGCTTTCAAGTCCGATGACAGGCGGCAGCGTTGAGGGCGATACGATTGCGCTCTCGGTCGGGGGCGCCGATCCGATCGATCTTTCAGCGCGCCTCGTCGTCAACAGCGCCGGCCTGCATGCGGACAAGGTCGCGCGTTCCGTCGCCGGTCTGGACCCGGCCTTCATCCCAGCGCTCCGCCCGGCGAAGGGGCAGTACTTCACTTACAACGGCAAGGCGCCGTTCTCGCGGCTGATCTATCCGCTGCACACGCCGGACAGTCAGGGCGTGCACTACACGCGCGATCTCGGCGGGCAGGGACGGTTGGGGCCGGATATCAGTTGGGACGCCGCGCTCGGCGACTACAGCCTCGATGAACGCAAGCGCGATGCGTTCGCCGAACAGGCGCGTCGCTTCTGGCCGGATCTTGACGCCGGCCGCTTGCAGCCCGGATACGCCGGCCAGCGCCCCAAGTCCACAGGACCGGGCGAGGAGGGAGACTTCCGTATTTTCGGCCCGAGGGACCATGGGACGCAGGGCTATATCGGTCTCTACGCCATTGAATCTCCGGGCCTCACCTCCTGCCTCGCCATCGGCGAGCTGGTCGCTGAAATAGCCCGGCTGGGCTAGGCGGTCTCCGGGTGAGACGGCCGCAATCCCGGCCTTGCGAGCGCCGGACAAGGCCTTTATAGACGCTGGCTCGCAGGGCCAAGCGCCGGCGCGGCGGGATAGCTCAGTTGGTGAGAGCGCAGGATTCATAACCCTGAGGTCGGTGGTTCAAATCCACCTCCCGCTACCACTTCCGGTTGATCGCCAACCCATTGAAAAGAGCGCTCTCCCCAACTTCTTCGACACCAATACGGTCGCAAGGGCTCGCGTTTTGGTTGAGCTATCCAGAGCAGATTTACTAAGAAATAACTAGGTCGCGATCTCCGCAGCCTCACGCTCGCGCGTTGGGGGCAATCACCGAATCACACGCGGTTAGCAACCCAGCTTGACGGGCTCCGATCAGCTTTCTAGATCGAAGCCTCGCTGCTCGCCTCTCAAGGGGCCAGCCGCGCACAATCAATAGTTCCGCCGACTGGCGGGCGTGGTTGTGCGCCTGCGAGTCGGCGGACCATTTCGGAGTCCGCGTGCGAAAATCCTCATTATTGCCACACGCCGAGCGCTGCGGCGTGAATCTTAAACATTTTAATCTGCCTACGGATCGACCGTGGCGGCTTGATATGCTATACTATCCGTGTACTGCTATTTATTTTGAGAGCTAATATGAATACTAAAAAGGAAAATCTAGGTCGGGAGCGTCGTCGTGTTGATTAGAGACATAGCTCCCTATGCTGACGAATTCATTATAGAGACATTCGGCGAGCCCGATGACATTGAGGCCCGTCAAGATGGCGGAGTCGAGTGGCGGTATTCTGAATCGAGAAAGCTCGCAATCAATCCGGTGAAAATGGTCGGCTTCGATCACTCCGCCGGACAGGGCGGCGGGCTCTTTAAGCTCATGTTTTTACAAAAGATCGTATCAAGCGAGAAGGACGCGCAAGCGCACGCAAGCCGCTGGCTAAGGGCTCGCATATCCAATGGCGCGCCGCCAAAGAAGATCGTGACAAATAAACCGCCCGCTAAGGGGCTAAGGAAGGTCGCTGGTAAGCGGATGTGCGAGTGTGCCAAGGATGGCGCGTCGCGCGTGAGCTATCTGTACACGGACTTATACGGCGATACCGCTTATGTGAAGCGGCGCGTGCAGTGTCTGACGTGCGCAAAAAAATTCCAGTGGTTCTGTCGCGTCATTGATGGGCGGTTCGAAGATGGTAAGGGCGATGCAGAGCATCTGCCGTATCGCTTAGACGAATGGTACTTCTCATCGAATCCGGTCGTTTATCTGGCGGAAGGTGAAAAGTGCGCGGATGTTTTACGCTTATGCTTCTGCAAGCAGGCAACGTCCGTTGACCAGTGGCGACCATTGGTCGCTGAGTTTTTCCGAGGTTTTGAAGTCGTTTGCTATCCCGACCGCGATACGGCGGGAACGGCGAAATTTGAAGCGGCAAAACAGGCCCTGACTGGGATCGCAGCGAGCATTGAGCTATGCCGAGCTGATTATGGCGACTTGAACGATATCGCGGACCTCGCGCTAAAGCGGTCCGGTGTGGATGATTTTATTTATTGGGCTCCGCGCCGCCATGTTGAACGGGCGGCGCGATGAGAAAGCAAAAATTCTTTGATGAGTTGGGCGCGGAGCTAGACGCGCATAACGAGTTGGTCTCAGGACCGCCTCAGACCTATTCGCGCTCCTATCTGGGGAGCCGCAATGAATGGGGCCGCGAGCCGGAATATGCGCTCTGGCCGTTGATGCCAATCGCCGACATCTGTTCTATCGCAGCGGCCTCAGGAACGGGAAAGACGACGCTTAAAGCGAACCTTGCGGTCAGGATTATGGTCGGAGCGCGAGAACAGGTCCTGAAGGCTCCGAAAGCAGGCTCGGTGATCTTTCTTTTGCCAGAAGCGCCGCAGGTGTTCTTCAAAGCAATCGACGGCGCAGCGCACGCTATAGGTCTTACGGACCGCGATCTTGAAGAGCGGTGCATTCCGATCCTATGGGCGGACTTGTGCGACTGGCCGAGCCCGGAAAAACCAGCTTACGCAGAAAAGTTGAAAGCGGAGATAGCCAGAGCTAATAGCGAACGGCCATTACCAGTCCGCGCGGTGTTCATCGACTCGACGTTTCTTGGTTTGCCAGACAGTGAAAACGAATCGCGGGTCGCCACCCCTGTGATGCGTCAGCAACTCGACATCGCGCAAGGTTGCAAAGTCGCGATATGCAACGCGCTGCACATGGATAAGGGCGGAAACGACTCAAGAGGCTCTCAGGTCTGGCACGATAGGTCCGCTGTATTCGGGACCCTGAAAAAGGTCGGCGACACGGGCCGCGATCTGGCGCATGGCGTTAAGCACAAACTCAAACACCGATACTGGCCGGAGTTTGAGAAGAAGGGTTTGTGCTATGGGTATCGGGAAGAAAATGGCCTGCCATTCCTCCACAGTTTCGACTTTAGCAAGTGGCCTAAGGGATCAAAGGATACGGAGAAGCCCGCCAACGGCCCGGTACGGAGCAATGCGATAGCAGCCAAGGCAAACGCCTACTACCGGGAAGCCGGGGTCAACTCGGTGACGCTGGATGACTTATGGAGCGACGCCAAGACTAAGCGCTGGTCAAAAGCTAAGACGCTGCACGATGAACAGGAAGCGCGTATAATCGCCAATATGTCCGAACTCGGATGGACCTATGAGGGCGACACATTTAGCCGGTAACACACATCACACATAACTTCTCCCCTAAAGGGGAGAGAAGTAGTGTTAAGTGTGAGTTTCTGTTTGATTCCCTATAAGGCTTGCTCCGCTTCGCTCTACTGCGCCGGTTTTCGCTGCGAGCAGCAGAAAACATTCTCGAACAAACCCCTGACGGGCTCAAATCTTTTCTGCTGTAAGTATATGTTTTTACTATATCAATTTCAGACGCTGAAGGACGGGTAAGGAAGATTTGGACTCCGAAAGAAAAGATTTCTCGTTGGAGTCCAT
>JAVJPA010000137.1:0-1862 GCA_040216495.1 Amphiplicatus sp.
CGGGACCGATGACGCCGCGCGCGACAAGGTGTTGAAGCGAACCGTCTCGGGCGGCGTCACCGTCAACGACACGCTGATGCACGTCGCGCAGGAGCATCTCCCGTTCGGCGGCGTCGGCAAAAGCGGCTCCGGCGCCTATCATGGCGAAAAAGGCTTCGAGACCTTTTCGCACATGAAGCCCGTTTTCTATCAGAGCAGATTTTCCGGCGGGAAGCGGCTGCAACCACCATTCAGCGTCGCGACCATGAAGACGCTCAACCTGCTGAAGAAAATAATCTGAATGCGGAACACCAACCGCGCATCCGAAGCCGATCCCGACGAATTCGATTACGTGGTCGTCGGCGCAGGGTCGGCGGGATGCGTCGTCGCGAATCGCCTGTCCGAAGACCCGAGGGTGCGGGTTTGCCTGATCGAAGCCGGCCCGCGCGACACGCACCCGTTTATTCACGCGCCGATGGGGTTCGCTTTCCTGCCCGACAAGTCGCCGGTCAACTGGCGCTTCGACACGGCGCCGCAGAAACATCTGAACGGCCGCATCGGCTTCCAACCGCGCGGCCGCACCCTCGGCGGGTCGAGTTCGATCAACGCCATGATCTATATTCGCGGGACGCCGAGCGATTATGACGGCTGGGCGCGGCTGGGCGCCGCGGGCTGGTCGTTCGCCGACGTGCTGCCCTACTTCAAGAAAGCCGAGGGCAACGCGCGCGGCGCCGACGACTGGCACAGCGCCGACGGGCCGCTTTGCGTTTCCGATCTCCGATGCCGCAATCCTTTGTGCGAAACCTTTCTCGACGCGGCGATGGAGTTGCAGCTTCCGCGCAACGACGATTTCAACGGGCCGTCGCAGGAAGGCATGGGCTTTTATCAAGTGACCCAGCGCAACGGCCGGCGCTGCTCGGCCGCCGCCGCCTATCTCGAACCAGCGCGCGAGCGCCCCAACCTGACCATTGTTTCCGACGCGCACGCCGAAAAAATTCTGCTGCACGAAAAGCGCGCCAAAGGCGTCAAGGTGCGGCGGAAGGGCGGCGACGATATCATCATGGCGCGCCGCGAAGTGATCCTCTCTGCGGGCGCTTTCCAGTCGCCGCAACTCTTGCTGCTTTCCGGTATCGGTCCCGGCGAGCATCTCAGACGGCACGGCGTCGCCGTCGTCGTCGATGCGCCGGAAGTCGGCGAAAACCTTCAGGACCATCTCGACTACGCCGTCTTGCGAAAGACCAGATCGCCGGATGCTGTCGGGCTCAACGTCTCCACCATCTCCCGGCTTCTGCCGGCGATCCTGGCGTACCGGAAAAGCGGCGACGGGATGCTCACCTCTAACCTCGCCGAGGTCGGCGGGTTTCTCAAAACCGACGCTGGACTCGCCGAACCGGACATCCAGTTGCATTTCCTCCCGGGGCTTGTCGACGATCATGGCCGCAAGAAACATCTTGGCGGCGGCTATTCGTGCCATGTCTGCGTGCTTCGGCCGAAAAGCCGGGGAACGGTTCGCCTCGCCGGCCCCGACCCGATGGCGCCGCCGGCGATCGATCCGAACTTCCTCTCCGAGGAGGACGATTTGGACCGCCTCGTGAAAGGCGCCCGCATCGTTCACCGCCTCTTCGACGCGCCCGCGTTCAGCGGCGTCGACGGCAAGCAGATGTATCTCGACAAGGGCGCGGACGACGAGGCGCTGATCGCCGACATCAGGGCGCGCTCGGACACGATCTACCATCCGGTCGGGACCTGCCGCATGGGCTCGGACGCCCGCGCCGTGCTCGACCCGGAACTCAGGGTAAACGGCGTCGAGGGGCTCCGGGTGATCGACGCCTCGGTGATGCCGGCCCTGATCGGCGGCAACACCAACGCCCCGTCGATCATGA
>JAVJPA010000138.1:0-3380 GCA_040216495.1 Amphiplicatus sp.
GCTCGTTCTTTCCCGACGACCCGCGCTTGGCGCGTTCGAGACCGCTGGCGCAGGAGTTCCTCATTCTGCAGGATCTGAACAATCTTGAAATCGACAGTCTCGAATGCGCTTCGCCGAAACTATCGCTTGCCGAGCGCGACCTGATCGCTGGACATTTGATGTCTGGAAAGAAGCTGAACTGGGACCAGCTTCGTAAAAAGCTGAAACTATCTTCAGCGGCTAAGTTCAATCTCGAGGAGGGCGGCCGAAAAGAACTGTCGGTCAATCCGATCGCTCCGCGTTTCGAGGGGACGAAAGCAAAGCCTGGCCCATTTCCGGGTGGATGGGGCGATTTACCCGATGAGGTGCAGACGCAGATTATTGAAAAACTTGAGACGGCCGAAACCGAAGAGGATGTCGCCGGGTGGGCGAGCGCCGACCTCAAGCTTGATGAAGAGATAGCGCGGCGTCTGTCGAAGGTCAGACTGCCGGATGGGCATCTGCGCATCGGTGAGCGCGCCTGCCGGGCGATTGTCGAGCAACTGCGCAAGGATGTTTGCGTCTACTCGGTTGCTGCGGAGCAGGCGGGATTGAAGCACTCCGACAAGGAGGACGGTGAGTTTTTCGACCGGCTGCCGGCTTACAACCGGATCGACGCCATGCAGCGCCATATCGGATTCGGCACCGGCGACCCGCTCGATCCGCCCGACAAGCGCTATGGGCGAATTTCGAACCCGACCGTTCACATCGCGCTCAATCAGGTGCGCCGGGTCGTCAATGCGCTCATCGACCGCTACGGCAAGCCGGAAGAAATCGTGCTTGAGATTGCGCGCGATCTGAAGAAATCCCAACGGGAGAAAGACGAAGATAAGAAGCGCAACGACGCCAATCGCGCCGCCAATGATTCGCGCAGGGTTGAGTTGGCGAAGGGCGGGCATATTATCGACGGACAGCGACGGATCGCCGATAAGCTGATGCGGCTTCGCTTGTGGGAAGAGCTGGGGTCGCCGAATGAGCGTTGTTGTCCGTATACGGGCGAAGTCATCAGCTTGGCGCGCCTGCTGTCGGACGAAGTGGAGATCGAACATATTCTACCGCTGTCGAAAACCCTCGACGATAGCCCGGCGAACAAAACCGTCGGCATGCGCCGCGCAAACCGCCTGAAGCGCAATCTTTCTCCTGCCGAAGCGGCTGACCGCCATCCGGACGTATTCGACAAGGCCGGTATGATTGAGCGGGCGCGCTCGATGCCTAAGAACAAGCGCTGGCGATTTGAAGATGACGCGATGCAACGCTTCGCGGAGCAGAAGTCGTTCATGGACCGGCAGCTCAGGTCGACACAATACCTCAGCCGCTTGGCGCGTGAATATGTGTCAAAGCTCTTTCCCGCCGCTGACGAAACGGGTGCCCGCCGCACCCATGTCTGGGTCGTAACCGGCTCGCTCACCAGCCTGCTCCGCCATCGTTGGGGGCTCAATCTCGGCGATCACAACAGGAAGAGCCGCGACGATCACCGTCATCATGCCATCGATGCAACCGTCATCGGCGTGATTGACCGTTCTCTTGTTCAGCGCCTGTCGACTATCGCCGCAAAAGAAGAACGGGAAGGCATCGAGCGCCGGCTGGCCGATCTCGACGAGCCATTTGACGGATTTGTCGATCAGGTTCGTGCGCGCATCGATACACTGATGGTCACGCACAGGGCGAAGCACGGTCACTTCGATGCGGGCGATCCATCACACACGTCCGGAAAGCTGCATGAGGATACTTACTACGGCAAGGTTCGCGACACGCCGGAAAATGCGGCCGATCTGGAACTCGGCAACGTGGTTAGGAGGAAGCCTGTCGTCGATCTCAAACCGAACGAGATCGGCAAAGTGCGGGATCTGAAGCTTCGCGCAGAACTTGCCGCCTTGCTTGAGCGGATCGGTAAGAATGAGAAAGCGCTGGCCGCGGCGCTTGCCGAATGGTCTTCCCGCACGGGCGTACGCCGCGTCCGGGTGCTCAAACCGGAAGAGGGCGTGACGCCGATCCGAGACCGCAAGACTGGCCAGCCTTACAAGTATGTGGTTCCCGCTGAGAATGCGTGGATCGACATTGTGGAAACGCCTGACGGAGTCTGGCGCGGCGCGGCTGTCGACAGTTTCGCTGCGAATTCAGGAGGCGCCGATGGATGGCAAACGAAATATCCTGACGCGACGTTTATCATGCGGCTGCGCAAAGGAGATGTCGTCCAGCTCTTCGATGCGGACGGCGTCAACAGCGTGAAGAAAGTGTACAGGATCGGGGTCGCGGCCAACCGACTCTATCTTGCGCCTGCTAATGAGAGCGGAGAATTGCAGAAACGCCATGATGACAAAGATGATCTCTTCAGGTGGGATCTGGCCAATATTGGTAAACTTAAGGAGCGTCGCGCCCGGCGGGTCCGGTTCACGCCTGCAGGCCGCATGAAAACAGTGCCTCACGGCACGATTTAACACTACCGGGTGAGGCATTTTCTATATCGGCACAAAACTTGCCCCTTCCGTCCTCGGGCGGAGGGGTATTCATGCCGGGACGCATTATCGAGATAAGCACTAACGGGCGCAGTCTGCACCTTGATCGCGGATTCCTGTCCGTACGCGAAGGGGATGCGGTTGTCGGCCGCGTGCCCGTTGACGATGTCGATGCGGTGATCGCGTCTGTGCAAGGCGTGACCTGGTCGAACAAGGCGCTGGCGGCATTAAGCGAGCGGGGCGCGACGGTTGTCATTATCGGCGCCGATTTCAATCCGTCGGCGGCGTTCATTCCTTTGCGCGGACATCATGATCAGGGGCGGCGCATGCGCGCGCAGGCGGATGCGTCGGCGCCCATGCGCAAGCGGCTTTGGGCGGAAATCGTCAGAGCCAAGCTCGCCGCGCAGGCCGCTGCGCTTGAAACGATCGGTCAGCCTGCTGAACGAGTGAAGCGCCTGCGCGCTGAAGTGCGTTCCGGTGACCCGACCAATCGCGAGGCCGCCGCCGCCCAGGCGTATTGGCCCTTGCTGATGGGCGCGGACTTCAGGCGCGACCGAGCCGGTGACGCGGCTAACGCCATGCTGAACTACGGCTACGCCGTACTACGGTCGGCGGCGGCGCGCGCCATTGTTGCGGCCGGGCTTCACCCGTCGCTTTCGCTGCATCATGTTAGCGATGGCGACGCCTTACGTCTCGCCGACGATCTGATGGAGCCGTTCCGCCCCGCGGTCGACCTCCTCGCGCGCGATCTGTCGCTCGAAGGCGCTGTCATGGGCGATGCTTCCACGCGCAAGCGGCTCGCGAGCGTTCTTGAGGCGGATTACCGCACCGCGAATGGCCGCTCGCCCCTGTCGCAGGCGCTGGTGAGGCTTTCGCAAAGTCTCGCCGCGATTTTCCTTGGTGACG
>JAVJPA010000139.1:0-4425 GCA_040216495.1 Amphiplicatus sp.
CCTTCGCGTCCGAGGCGGTGTAGGGCGAAATGACGATGAGGCTGGGGATGTTCGAGTACCACGCGGCGTAATCCTGGCTGTGCTGCGCCGCGACGCGCGACGCGGCCGCGTTCGGGCCGCGGAAGACGATGGGGGAGCCCATCTGGCCGCCGGACATGTAGCGCGTCTTCGCCGCCGAGTTGATGATGTGGTCGATCGCCTGCATGGCGAAGTTCCAGGTCATGAACTCGACGATGGGCTTCAGCCCCGCGAACGCGGCCCCGACGCCGAGGCCGGCGAACCCGTATTCGGTGATCGGCGTGTCGACCACGCGGCGCTCGCCGAATTCCTCAAGCAACCCGCGCGAGACTTTATAGGCGCCCTGATACTCGGCGACTTCCTCGCCCATCAGGAACACATTCTCGTCGCGGCGCATTTCCTCCGCCATCGCGTCGCGCAGCGCGTCGCGGATGGTGATCTTCACCATCTCCGCGCCTTCGGGGATTTCTGGGTCTGAGGCCGCTGCGAAGGCGGGCGCCTTGGGCGCCGCCGCCTCTTCCTTTTCAGCGGCAGGCTCCTGCTCACGCTTTTCCTTGGCCTTCGGCGCGGCGGCGGCATTCTTTTTCGGCGCCTCGCCTGCATCGTCCGCGCTCTCTCCCTCGCCGACGAGGATGGCGATCGTGTCGTTGACCTTCACATTCTCGGTCCCGGCGGGAACGACGATCTTGCCGACGACGCCTTCGTCGACCGCCTCAACCTCCATCGTCGCCTTGTCGGTTTCGATTTCGGCGATGACATCGCCGGAGGAGACCTTGTCGCCCTCCTTCACATTCCACTTCGAAAGGGTTCCCTCCTCCATGGTCGGAGACAGGGCGGGCATAAGGATCGGCGTTGGCATTGATTGCTCTGGGTTTTCGGCAGTTTTCGGCGCTTACCTAGCCGCAAACCCACAGGCGGAACAAGCCTTGACGGACCCTGTCCGTCGGACAATCGAAATGTCTCCCAAGACATAGGCGAAACTTCGCCGCGCGAAGCGTCAGCCGAAGAGCTTTCCCGCTTCGCCCGGTTTCAGACGGATCAGCCGGGAATCTTTCACGGCCGCCTGACGATGATGGACAATCGCCTGATAACCGGGATTTTTCACCATTTCGCCGAACGCCGCCGCAGAAGGATATTCTGCGATGAAACACAGGTCCCAGCGTTCGTCTTCCGGGCCGATCAGCACATGCTCGGGCTTGCCGGACCACACGATGCGTCCGCCGACGCCCTTGAAGAATTCCTCGCTCGCGTGGCCGTACGCGGCGTAGGCCTCGCCCCCCGTCGCCTTCGTCTCATCCTCATACTTCGCCTTCTTGCGCAACCGGATGAGGTTGAGCATCCAGACCGGCCCCGTATCGGGCATTTTCATCATCGCGGAAAATTGTTCGCGTGTCGGATCGATCGAACCGGGCATGGGGCTCCTGCTAGGGTGACTGCGCCGACATCGCCGGCGCAGTCATTATGCGCCAGTTCTCTTTTCGCCGCGACCGGCGAGCGCAGCGTCAAGCGCCGCCGTTTCCTCGGCGCCGGCGAGGCGGAAGCCGATATACTCGAATCCCGGCGCCACGGTGCACCCGACCAGCGTCCAGTCACCGAGCGAGCGGGCCGACTGCCAGCATCCCTGCGGAACGACGATTTGCGGGCGTTCGCCGGCCGCGAAATCGGCGCCCAGCACATGTTTGCGCGCCGTACCGGGCGATGCCGCCAGCCGCAGCTCAATCGGCGCGCCGGCGTAATAGTGCCAGATCTCGACCGCATCGACCTGGTGCCAACCCGACATCTCGCCGCGTTTGAGAAGATAGTAGATCGCCGTCGACCGCGACCGGCCTTCGGATGTCGCAGAGTCGCAGAATGTTTCGTTGAACCAGCCGCCTTCCGGGTGCGGCGCAAGGGCGAGCATGTCAATGACGGCGTCGGCGGTGAGATCGTTCATAGCATTACTCTCTACTGGAACTCGCTACTGGCTATCGCTGATTCCCGTTACGCGCGCGAGCAGCCGATCCGCAATCGCCGAAGACAAGAAATTCCTCGGAATCGACAGCCCGATACAGGCGGAAACCTGCGCGCAAGAAATGAATCGCCGCCGCTTCGCCGATGCCGCTTGAGGCGCCGGTGATAAGCGCTGGCTTGTGCAAGTCTTGCCTGCTGACCGCCGTCTAGCCGAGCCTAGCGCCCGCTCGCCGCAAATCAAAGCGCCGAAGATTGCTCTGTATACGTTATTAACGGGGGCATACGAACTATAGTTAACGGCATACGTCGAGTTAACCATAAGAAAGTGTTGACGAAAGTTGTAAAATAAATACTCTTCTACTTGCGGTGGCGCATATGTCAGGACAACAGTTGGAGTACTTGTCATGCGTATCGCTACATGCGTTTGCGTGGCCGCCCTAGCGGTCGCGTCGACCTTCGGAACCGCTTTCGCAAGCGCCTTCCATCTTACTTCCGGCAACGGAACCAATAACGGTGACGGCGTCTACAGCTTCTCCTCGGACGGCATCGGATTAACCGTCTCTGCGGGGTTGTTTAACGACGTTCCGAACGCCGTCATCTCTCCGGGGGCGAACAACGCCGCCGTCACCCAGAACCATCTCGGACTGGGCGTCACGAGCACCGGCGACACTTCCGGCAATCTTGACGGCCTCGGCCAGAACGACGCGCTGATCTTCACCTTCGATCGCTTGGTCAAGATCGAGGGGATCTGGTTCTCGGGATTCGATCTCGACGACGATGTGGACCTCTTCTTCGAGTCCGGCGGCAGCCTCGTGCGTCACAGCACCGACTATCTGATCAGCCTCGGCGTCGATCTTGACGGCTTCATCGACATCTCGGTGCTGCTCGGACTGTTTCCGAGCATCGACCCCAACCTCCTCATCGGCACCATGTTCGGCTTCGGCGCCGACGATGACGGCGTTCTCGGGCTTCTCCAGGACTCCTTCCGCATCAAGGGGCTGAAGGTCACCGACCTGTCTTTGCCGCCTAGCGAAGTCCCGGTCCCGGCGGCGCTCCCGCTCTTCCTTGCAGGGCTTGCGGGCTTCCGCTTCGCCATGCGCCGCAAGCCTGAACTCGCGGCCGCCTGATTTCTCGCACGAAGCCAGCAGGCGAGCTCTTGGGGGACCGCCTGCTTCCCTCCCGCCCCTCGTGCGAGAAGCCCCTGGCGATGGTATCCCCATCGCCAGGGGTCTCGCCGTTTACAAAAGCCTGGCCCCCCGGATAACAACGGGCATGGCCAATAAAAACCTCACGACAGTCGCCTTCGACGCCGACGACACGCTCTGGCAAAACGAGCGCTTCTTTCGCCTGACGGAAGCGCGCTTCGCCGCACTCCTCGCCGATTACGCCGAACCGGAAGATCTGACCGCGCGGCTTCTTGCGGCGGAGAAACGCAATCTTTCCCATTACGGTTTCGGCATCAAAGGCTTCACCCTGTCGATGATAGAAACCGCAATCGAAATCACCGAAGGGCGAGTTCCGGCGTCGGTCCTGAGCGAAATTCTCGGCGCCGGACGCGAGATGCTGGCGCACCCTGTCGAACTGCTTCCCGGCGTCGAGGAAACGCTCGGGCGCCTCGCCGATTCGCACCGGCTGGTCCTCATCACCAAGGGCGATCTTTTCGATCAGGAGAGAAAGCTCGCCGCATCCGGGCTCGGCGAGTTATTCGCCGCGGTGGAGATCGTCAGCGACAAAAGCCCATCGACCTACCGAACGGCATTCGAAAAACATGGCGACGGCACCGAGAAAAGCATGATGGTCGGCAATTCTCTGAAGTCAGACATCATCCCGGCCATCGAAGTCGGAAGCTGGGGCGTGTATGTGCCGCACGCGCTGACATGGTCGGTCGAATACGCCGATGCGCCTGCCGACGCGCCACGCTTTCGCGAAGTCGATGTCGTGACGAAGGTCGCAACGCTCATCGAAGAGATCGGTTAGCCCCTTATATGACGAATGCCGCGCCCTTGTCAGGGCGCGGCATTCTCAAGCCGGGCGTTCCCCTACTAAACCGTACGCTTCTTGCGCGCGGCGAATCCGAGGCCGGCGATGCCTGCAAGCATCAGTGGCAACGCCGCCGGCACAGGAATTTCGCTCGTCGTCGCGGCGAGATTGATGTTGAAATCGCCAAGCGATGCGCCGCTATTCAAAAACGCGTTTCCAGTAATCGAGAAAAACACGTCGGCGGTAGAGACCAGCGAAAGCATGAAAGTCTGGACAGCTGCGCCGCCGTCAGTCGTGCCGTCCGGATTGGTGAGGACGAAACTGCCTAGGTCAATTGCGTCCTGCATGAAGGAAATCGTGAGGTCGGAAAATCCGGCGGCGACATCGGTTTGGCCGGGAAGAATTTCGTCGAACGCGATATCCACGAACCCTTCGATGCCGGTGACTCCCGCGTCGACCGAAGATCGGAAGAGCGTC
>JAVJPA010000140.1:0-3373 GCA_040216495.1 Amphiplicatus sp.
CTTCATTTCCACAAAATTGCCGACACGCGACTTCGGTCCGAGGTCCGAGCCGGGACGCAGCCGCGCGAACGGGCCGACGACGGCGCCCGGTCCGACGCGCGCGCCCTCGATATGCGAGAACGCCTTGATCGTCGCCCCGTCGGCGATGCGCGCGCCGGGACCGAAGAAAACATTCGGCTCGATCAGCACGTCGGCGCCGATTTCCGTGTCATGGGCGAAAAACACCGTGGTCGGATCGATCAGCGTCGCGCCGTTCTGCATGGCGGCGACGCGGCGCCGGTCCTGAAAAATCTCTTCGGCGACGGCGAGTTCGACGCGGGAATTGACGCCGAGCACTTCTTCCTCGTCGCCCTCGACGACCGCGAAGCGCTTTCCCGCCTCCCGCGCCATCCCGACAATGTCGGTCAGATAATATTCGCCCTTGGCGTTGTTGGGCGTCAGCTTCGGCAGCGCCTCGCGCAGGAACGCGGCGTCGACCGCCATGACGCCGGAATTGCAAAGATCGATCTCAAGTTCTTCGGGGCTCGCGTCCTTCGCCTCCACAATCGCGGCGAGATCGTCCCCATCGTCGAGCACGAGCCGCCCGTAGGCGCCCGGCGCATCGGCGCGGAAGCCGAGCACGGCCCCGGCGGCGCCCTCGGCCGCCTCGACCAGCGCGCGCAGCGTTTCATCCCGCACCAGCGGCGTGTCGGCGTAGAGAATGAGGACGATTCCGTCGAAGCCTTCGAGCGCCGGCAGCGCCTTGCCGACCGCATCGCCCGTGCCCCGCGGCGGCGCCTGCACGGCGATCGCCGCGTCGGCCCGGAGCGCCGTCGCCGCCTCGCCGACTTCCGGCGCGTGATCGCCGATGACCACGGCGAGGCGCGACGGCGACAGCTTGCCGGCCGTCTCCATCACATGGGCGAGCATGGGCTTGGCGCCGATCTCGTGCAGCACCTTGGTCTTTTTCGATTTCATCCGCGTGCCGTGGCCGGCGGCGAGGATGACGGCGGCGATTTCTCTCTCGGACATGGCTCCTCGCTCGCGTTCGGCTTTTCGCCGCTTCCCCGCCCCGCTCGTCAGAATCAGGCGATGACGATACATCAGCCCCGCGCGGTTCGTCCTGAATCGCGAGGCGGCCTGCAGCGGCGCTCTTCTCGCCGCCCTTTTGGCGATATGGCGTGGAGTTGTAAATGCGCGCGGACCTGACTGGCGTCACGGTTATTTTCGATCTCGACGGCACGCTCATCGACACGGCCGACGATCTCGCGGCGGCGATGAATCACGCCCTTTCCCTCGCCGGCCGGCCGACGGTTCCGGGCGGGCGGGTGCGCCATCTTGTCGGCCACGGGGCGCGGGCGATGCTGGCGCGGGGGTTTGAGGAATCAGGTCCGGCGCCGTCAGGCGCCGACATGGATCCGCATCTTGCGGCGTTTCTGGATCACTATCTCGCCCATATCGCCGACCTGTCCCGGCCGTTTGCGGGCATGGTCGAGGCGGCCGGCGCGCTTCGGGCCGCCGGCGCCAAGCTCGCCATCTGCACCAACAAGCGCGAGGCGCCGGCGCGCCAGTTGATCGAGACGCTCGGCCTCTCGGCCCTGTTTGAAACGATTGTCGGAATGGACACGGCGAGCGCGCCGAAGCCGGACGCGGCGCCGGTGAAGCTCTGCCTTGAACGAACCGCCGCCGTCCGGGGGGTTTTCGTCGGCGACAGCGACACGGACATCAGGGCCGCCGCCGCGGCTGGCCTGCCCTGTCTCGTTGCGGATTTCGGCTATGGGCCGCTCGACCTGCTCGATCAGGCGGCGGCCCGGTTCGACGACTATAAGGCGCTGCCCGGTCTTGTGGCGGCGGCGCTCGGATGATCGCGGCGTTCGAAGAACCAAACCCTGCGCTCAAGCAGCCGGATTACAGACGCCTAGTGGGCGCCAGCCGCCGCAGACCGCCGGGGCATGCCGTTGACCATGTCGCTCCGAAGGTCGGTGCGCGCCGAACGCATGGTCGGCACGAAACCTTCTTCCTTGGTCTCGACATCGACGTCGAAGCCGCGCTTGCGCCAGAATTCCTTGATCTGGGCCGCGAGCCGCGCCGCGCCGTCGTTCGTGCACATATCAGACATCCATCACCTCAATCGCCAGAAACAAACGTCCTTCGAGAGCAGAATATAAGTCTTACTGATTTTTTCAAGACCCAACTTCAAAATTCAGTACCGGTCGGTTCACTCGGAAACCCGCTGATTTCCTCACATTTTTGCTGCAGTGCAAAAAATATTGACATAAGCCGTGCTGATAATATAAGTTTTTCTTATAATAAGGGGAGCCGCCCATGAGCGAGCCTCTTGATCCGTCGCCGCCGGAAGACCCGCCGCCCCCCTCTATCGGGGAGCGCATCCGCCTCGCCCGAAAGAACACCGGCCTCAACCAGGCCGCTCTCGCCGAGCGGGTCGGCGTCACCCAGCCTGCGGTCGCCAACTGGGAATCGGGCGTTCACGATCCGCGGCGGCTGATGCTCGCCAAGCTCGCCGAAGCGCTGGCCGTGCCGATGGAGTGGCTCGCCGAGGGCGCGCGCTCCGCGCTCGAACGCGACAAGCACCCGGCCGCCGCGTATCTGCGCCGGCCGATCCAGCATACGCCGGTGATCTCGTTCCGCGACGCCGCCCGCTTTATCGACGACCCGGCGACCGATCCGCACGCGGTCGCCGAAGACTATATCCCGGTCACGACGAGCTCCCACCGCGTCTTCGCGATCTTCATTTCCGACGGCGCGGTCGATCTCGCCTTCCCGAAGGATTCGCTCGTCGTCATCGACTATGCGGATCGTCGGCCTACGGACGGCACTTTCTGCCTTTCGGCGCCGTTCGGGTTTCCGATCCTCCGGCGCTGGCGCAGCGAGCCGGCGCGGCTCGAACCGCATTCAAGCGATCCGTCGCACCGCACTCTCGCCATCGAGGGAGAGCCGCGCATCATCGGCTGCGCGCGCGTCTCGATCCGGTTTCATTGACGGACTTGCGGTCAGGCGGCGTCGCGCGCGAAAGCCGCTTTCGCCTCGGGGATGGCGGCGAGCGCCGCGGCGAGAGCGGCGCGAAGCGGCCGCATCATGCGGACCGCCGTTTCCGGCGCCTGGGGCGGCGCGAGGCGCTCAATCTCTCCGCATACTGATGATAATGCGCGCGCGCCGACATTCAGGCTCATGGATTTGAGCGCGTGCGCGGCTTTCCTGAGCTCGTCCGGCGCCCCGGCCTCGACCGCGCGCTCCAGGCGCTGCAACGCCTCCGGCGCATGCGCGTCAAAAAGCGACAGCGCCCGCCCCACAAGATCGCCGCCGGCGCTCATGCAGGAAAGCTCGTTGAGCACGGCGATATCGAAAGGCCCGCCGGCCGCCGGCGCGGTCGCCG
>JAVJPA010000141.1:0-7606 GCA_040216495.1 Amphiplicatus sp.
GAGCCGGCCCCAAGCCTCGATCAGCGCGCGCAAAGTGTCGATGTGTTTAGCCATGACGGTTCATCTCCCTGAAATTGAAGCAAATTAGCCCACCTCCTCAAAATCCAGGCGCGCCAAAAGCCAGATATTATTGTTGGTTCGGTTATACAAGTTACTTCCGATGCGCGCAATATCAAAGTGCAGTCGCGACCGCGCGGTAAACTCTTCGCGCGCTCACTGGCTTCGTCCGACATGACGCGCTAGAGGCTCGACGCAACCCTGCTTCACCAGCCCTGAATGTCCCTCACGCCCTCGCTCGCCGTTTTCCGGCACCGCGCGTACGCCCAGTACTGGGTGATGCGTCAGCTCATCTCGGCGGCGCGCCAGATGCTGGCGGTCGCCATCGGCTGGCAGGTTTACGATCTCGCGCGGCAGACGCGCTCGATTGAGGAATCGGCGCTGATCCTCGGCTTTGTCGGGCTGGCGCAATTTTTTCCGGTGCCTTTTCTGGCGCTCATCGGCGGACAGGCCGCCGACCGGCTCAACCGCAAGGCCATCCTCATTGTTTCCAACGTAGCGCGCCTGGCGGCCATCGCGCTGCTGCTGGCGACGGCGTCGATGCCGCCGGACACGGCTATTCCCGCGATTTTCACCGCCGCCTTCGTATTCGGCGCCGTCAACGCTTTTACCCCGGCGGCGAGCAATTCGCTCTATCCGACGCTGGTGCCGCGCAGCGAACTGGCTTCAGCCATCGCGTGGAACTCGCTCGGTTATCAGGGCGCGGCGATCCTCGGGCCGGCCATCGGCGGGATTCTCTATATCGGCGGTCCGCATGCGGTCTATTGGGCGGCGGCGGCGATGATCGCGACATCTATCGGCGCTATCGCGACGGCCGAGACGCCGAAACAGAAGCGTATCGAGGGCGTGAACGGCGTCGCCATGGCCATCGAAGGGCTGCGCTATGTACGCGACAACAAGATCGTACTTGGCGCAATTTCGCTCGATCTCGTCGTTGTGCTGTTCGGCGGCGCGACCGCGCTGCTCCCCATATTCGCCCGCGATATCCTGCATGTGGGCAGCGAAGGGCTCGGCGCCTTGCGCGCTGCGCCGGCCGCAGGCGCCGCACTGATCGCTTTTATGCTGGCGACGAAACCGCTCAGCCGCCAGGTTGGGCCGTGGATGCTGGGCGCAGTTGCAATTTATGGCGCGGCGATGCTGGCCTTTGCTTTTTCAACGCTGTTCTGGTTGTCGCTCGCCGCGCTCGCGATCTCGGGCGCCGCCGACATGATCTCGGTTTATGTGCGCCAGTCGCTGATCCAGTTCGCGACTCCAGACGGCATGCGGGGGCGCGTGTCGTCGGTGTCGTTCATTTTCATCTCCGCCTCGAACGAGCTCGGAGAGTTTGAATCCGGCGTCGCGGCGCGCTTTCTCGGACCGGTAGGCGCGGTCGTGCTCGGCGGGATCGTGGCGCTGGCGACAGCCGCGGCGTGGCTCAAACTGTTTCCACAGCTCAGCCGCGCCAACCGTTTCGAGGACGCGGGCGACGGTCTTGCTGAGCCTATAGAAACGCCGCTGATGGCGTCGGAACCGTCGCGTCTCGAACCGAGACTCCCGGAACAGGACAAGTCCGCCTCAAAACCCTCCTGAACGCGCCGGAATTGCGCCCCATTCCTCGCCGACCTTCCCACCGGGGCGAAAGCCAAGGCGTCAGGCTGGCGCAGGCTTTGGGGAGAAGGGAAGCGCCGTGCTTCGCACGTTCACGCCGCCGCAACTCAGCGATGCACGCTATTTCCAGATCGCCGGCCAGGCGGCGATCCTGGCGATCGGCCTCTTGCTTCGCGAGTTCGAAATCACGCCCATTCAGATCGGCGCGGTGCTCGCCACCTGCTTCGCGGTGCAATGGCTGGGCTCGACGCTCAACGCCATGCGCTTCGACTGGCGCAGCCCCCTCATCACTACCCTGTCTCTATCGCTGCTGCTGCGCTCGGACGGCGTCTGGCCGCTGATGCTGGCGGCCATGATCGCCATCGGGTCGAAGTTCGCCATCCGTCTTTACGGCAAGCACATATTCAATCCCGCAAACGCCGGCATTGTCGCCATGCTGCTGTTCACGGACGCGGCGTGGACGACGACGGGCCAGTGGGGAACGGCGCTCTGGTTCGCGATCTTCATCGCTATCGCCGGGTCGGTGGTGACCTGGCGCGCCTCGCGCCTTGACGTGCCGCTGATCTTTCTTGGAGCTTATGCGGCGCTTGTGTTCGGGCGGGCGCTCTACCTCGGCGACCCGCTGTCGATCCCGCTGCTGCGGCTTGAGAACGGCGCCCTAATTCTCTTCGCCTTCTTCATGATCTCGGACCCGAAAACAACGCCGGACAGCGCAACAGGCCGCACCATATTCGCGGTAGCTGCCGCGGCGCTCGCTTTCGTTCTTCAATTCAATTTCTTTATTGCGGACGGCCTGTTCTACGCGCTGTTCGCACTAACGCTCGTCCGTCCGCTGATCGACTGGCTCAATCCGGGGAGCCGTTACGAATGGGGAACGCCGCCGGCGCCAGTTCGTTTGGCGCTCCCATCCGGCGCGCCAGCCCATCCCCGTCCCGCCCCCGCTGAATAAGCTTTTGGAGAGGAAGCATCCATGAACAGAAAACTTCGCAACGCGCTTTTCGCCGCCACGGCCGTTGTCTCAGCGACAAGCGTCGCCGGCGGAGCCGTCGCCTTCTGCGGCTTCTATGTCGCCAAGGCCGATACCAAGCTGTTCAACAAGGCGTCGAAAGTCGCAATCATGCGCGACGGCGAACGCACCGTCATCACCATGGCGAACGACTACAAGGGCGATCTCAAGGAGTTCGCCATCGTCGTGCCGGTGCCGGTCGTGCTTGAGGAAGGGCAGATCCACGTCACCGACAGCGCCATCCTCGATCATCTCGACGCCTACACAGCGCCGAGGCTTGTAGAATACTTCGACGAGGATCCGTGCCGCCAATACAGATACGATGAGATGGCGATGGCGGCTCCGGCCGCCGAGTCGATCACTGTGACAGCGCGCAAGCGCGGCGTCGACAGTCTCGGCGTCACTATCGAAGCCGAATACACCGTCGGCGAATACGACATCCAGATCCTTTCCGCCAAAGAGTCTGGCGGCCTCGCCGAGTTTCTGAAACAGAACGGCTACAAACTCCCGGACGGCGCCGAAGAGACGCTCGCCAGCTATATCAGGCAGAACATCAAGTTCTTCGTCGCCAAAGTGAATCTGGAAGAACAGGCGGCGACCGGCCTTAAGTACCTGCGTCCTCTTCAGGTCGCGTTTGAAGATAAGCGCTTCATGCTGCCGATCCGCCTCGGCACGGTGAACGCGGACGGCAAGCAGGAGCTTTTCGCGTTCATGCTGACGCGCAAGGGCCGGGTCGAAACCGTCAACTACCGCACTGTCAAGCTTCCCTCTGACATGGACGTTCCGCTTTACGTAAAAGACAATTTCGGAACCTTCTACAAAGCGATGTTCGAGCGTTCCGTTGAGCGCGAAGGCGAACGCGCGGTGTTTCTTGAATACGCATGGGACATGAGCTGGTGCGATCCTTGCGCCGCCGATCCGCTCTCGGACGAGGAACTGAAAGAGCTTGGCGTTTACTGGATCGGCGACACCAGCCAGCCCGGCCAGCGCATCGCACCGGGCAATCCTGCGCGCGACGTCTTTGTCACGCGCCTCCATGTCAGCTACGACGCAGAGCACTTTCCTGAAGATTTAATGTTCAAGGAGACCGGCGACCGCTCGAATTTTCAGGGCCGCTATGTCCTGCGCCACCCGTACAAGGGCGACGCCCAGTGCGAGGCGGCGGACGCCTATCGCGCTTCTCTGCCCGAACGCTACGAAGGCGAAGCGCAGACCCTCGCCCGCCTCACCGGCTGGGAGATCGACAAGATCCGCGAGCGCATGGCTAAAGGCGGCCAATCTTTCGAGACGCCGAAGAAAGACTCGTGGTGGAAGCGGCTGTGGGGAAACGACAGCAAGGACGGCTAATCGCCGTCGACCACCAGCCCGCGCAACTGCCTATAATCATTGCGGGCGCGATGGCGCCCCTGTAAGCATCCGCCGGATGCATTATGGAGCGCCGCATGACCGTCTACGACATGATCAAGGCCCAACTGGGCGAGGCCGTCCCTTTCGCGAAGCATAGTGGTGTCGTTCTCACCGCAGTTTCTCCGGGCGAGGCTTCGGCCGAACTGGCGCAGACGTCGGTTTCCATCAATCACATCGGCACGCAGCACGCCGGAGCATTATTCACGCTTGGCGAGGCGGCATCCGGCGGAGCGATGGCCGGCGCCTTCGTCGATCAGATACTCGCTATCAGGCCTGTCGCGTCGGAAGCGACGATCGCTTACAAGAGGATCGCAAAGGGCGTCATTACAGCCAGCGCTAAAATCGACGGTTCTGTGGACGATCTTCGCGCGGACCTTGCCACCAAGGGCCATGTCATTTTCGACGTCAATATCACGCTCGTCAATGAGGAAAAGGTCGATGTCGCCACAATGAAAGTGAAGTGGGACGTGCGCAAAACCTGACCGCATGACAAGCCGCGAACGTGAAACTTACAGGCATGGCGATCTCCGCGCCGCAGCGCTGGCTGCAGCGATCGCGATTGTCGAAAAGAATGGAAGCAACGCACTCGCCTTGCGCGGGGTCGCTGATGCTGTCGGCGTCGCCCACCGTTCTCTGTATCGCCACTTCAAGGACCGCGAAGCGCTGATTGATGCGGTCGCAGCAGAAGCCTATCGTCGCCTCGCAGCGTCGGTTAAAGTGAGTCGCACTCCGAAAGAGTTTGCGAAACGCTACGCCAGTTTCGCGCTAACTGAGCCCCACCTTTATGACGCGATGATGAGCCGGACCAGCGCCTCGATATCGCAAGACGCTGAACTGAAAGAAGCGGCCGACAACTTGATAGCCATTTCGCTTGGCGTCTTGTCAGACCCGGCTGAGGAAGTTGAAACGCGCCGACGACAGGTAATGAAACTTTGGATGGGCCTTCACGGGGGCCTCAGCCTGCACCGCAGCGGCCTGCTGCGAGCCCGTTCAAATCGCGCCTTCACGGAAGAACTGTTGCGAGTCCTCGAACTCCCCTAGGCTTACGTCATGGCCAACCTTTTGACCCTCGCGCGCATCCTTCTCGTCATTCCGTTTGCGGGGCTGTTTCTCGCCGATGCGGGGTGGAACATGAAGGCGGCGCTAGCCATTTTCGTCATCGCCTCAGCCACCGACTTTTTCGACGGCTGGGTCGCCCGCAAGCGCGGCGAGGTCTCGGCGCTCGGGGCGGCGCTCGATCCGATCGCTGACAAGCTCCTCATCGCCGCCGCGCTCCTGCTGCTGACGCGGAATGGGGTTATTCGGGATTTCGGCGTTGTTGCGGCGCTGATCATCCTCCTGCGCGAAATTTTCGTAGGCGGCCTTCGCGAGGCGCTCGCCCAAATGGGCAGGTCTCTTCCTGTCACCGCGCTGGCCAAATGGAAAACCGCCGCCCAGATCGTCGCGGTCGGGCTGTTGCTGGCGGCCGCGCCCGGCGGGCTGATCGGCGAGTCCGCCCGCCCGTTCGCCGCCGGCGCCCTGTGGCTCGCCGCCATTCTTACTTTATGGACCGGCTCGGACTATGCTTTGAAGGGTGTCAGCGCGTTGAGAAAACCCGCGCCGTGAGGACAAATCATGGGCGGCCCCCAGCAGACAGGACAAGAACCCGCCCACATCCTCGTCGTCGATGACGACGACCGGATTCGCGCGCTCCTGAAGCGTTACCTTGGCGAACATGGTTATCTCGCTTCAGTCGCGGCGAACGGAGAAGAAGCGCGGCGACTTCTCGGCGGCGTCGACTTCGACCTGCTAATCCTCGATGTGATGATGCCTGGCATGTCGGGGTTCGAACTCACCGAGAAAGTCCGCGCCGCGTCCAACGTGCCAATCCTGTTGCTCACGGCCCGCGGTCTGCCGCGGGACCGAATTGAAGGATTGGAGCGCGGCGCCGACGACTATCTTTCCAAACCGTTCGAGCCAAGGGAACTGTTGCTGCGGGTCGCCTCTCTGTTGCGCCGTACAGGTCCCGTCAACCGCCAGCGCCAGACGTTCAATTTCGGCGAGTGCACGTTCGCGCCCGGCCGCGGCGAGCTCCGGCGCGGCGACGAACTTATCAAACTGACCTCCGGAGAGCTCGCGCTGCTGCGCGTGCTTGCGCAAAAACCGGGCGAAGCGATTTCGCGCGCCGCCCTCGCGGAACAGACATCGGCGGCGATGGAGCGCTCCATCGATGTGCAGGTGACGCGCATCAGAAAGAAAATAGAAATAGATCCGCGCGCGCCGATCTATCTCCAAACCGTGCGCGGCGTGGGTTACGCGTTGATACCGGATTAGACGATGTTCAAGCGTTACCTGCCGAAAAGCCTTTACGCGCGAGTGCTGCTGATCGTCATTCTGCCGATCTTCCTTATGCAGTCAGTCGTCACTTATGTGTTTTTCGACCGGCACTGGGAGCTTGTGAGCGCCAACCTTTCAGCGAACGTCGCCGGGCAAATCGCGCTGATCACCAAAGAGTTCCGCGAAACTCCTGATCCGGCCAAGCGCCGCGCTATCGAGGAAGCCTCGACAAGCGAGCTGCAGATCAATGTCAGGTACGAAGCGGGGAAATTCATTCCTCAGGACGACAAACTTTCCATTTTCGCCTTTCATAATTCAACGCTGCGCCGTCAGCTAGATGATCGGCTCAAGGAAGAATTCTGGGTCAACACGTCCAGTTGGCCTGCCTATGTAGAAATCCGCGTGCAACTTGAAGATGGCTACCTCGTCTTCCTGCCGCGCCGCGACCGGGTGTTCGCGACGACAGGTCCGATTTTCGTTATGTGGTTGGTCGGCGCCACGCTCCTGCTCGGCTGGATCGCCATCGTGTTCATGCGCAATCAGGTGCGTTCGATCCTGCGCCTTGCGAAGGCCGCCGAAGCGTTCGGCCGCGGCCGCGACGCGCCGGGCTTTCGACCGACCGGCGCGACCGAAGTGCGCCGCGCCGGCCTCGCCTTCATCGCTATGCGCGAACGCATCAAGAGGCATATCCAGCAGCGCACGGCGATGCTCGCCGGAGTCAGTCACGATCTCAGGACGCCGCTGACCCGCATGAAGCTCGCCCTTGCGATGCAGCCCGATACGCCGGACACGGAGGCGCTCCGTTCGGATGTGCTCGAAATGGAGCGGATGGTCGAATCCTACCTCAATTTCGCGCGCGATCTCTCTTCCGACGAGGCGCCGCGCCCTGTCGACCTCGCGGCGCTGGCGCGCGAGATCGGGGAGGAAACGGCGCGCTCCGGCGCAGAAATAGATGTCGAAACTTCTGGCGACCTCGTCATTCTCGCCCAGCGCGCTGCGTTGAAACGGGCCATCAACAATCTGGTCGAGAACGCCCTGAAATACGCCGACAGAGCCTGGCTCTCGGCGCACAGGGTCGGCGGCCAGGCGGAAATCATCGTCGATGACGACGGTCCCGGGATTCCTGCGGAGAAAGCTGAGGAAGCCTTCAAACCCTTCACCCGGCTCGACGAGGCGCGCAATCCGAACCGCAGCGGAGTCGGGCTGGGTCTTTCCATGGTAAGGGACGTGGCG
>JAVJPA010000142.1:0-7214 GCA_040216495.1 Amphiplicatus sp.
GGCGTATGGCCGGGCGTATGCATTGCTCGGGAGGGTATCGACCCAACATGAAATACGTCACCGTCGCGAAACAATGCGTCGAACTGGGTTCCGTCGCGTTCAAACTCCGTCCCTGCGTTGAAAATTTTTCCGAACGTATCCTGCACCACGGCGATGCTTGATCCTATCGCGATTTTTCCGCCTACTTTTTCTTGAAGGTATGGAGCAGCAGATAGGTGGTCTGCATGCACATGGGTTTCTAAAATCCACTCGACATCGAGTTTCTCCTTCTCCACAAAGGTTATGATCGCGTCTGCCGAGTCTCGACTCGTGCGTCCGGAAGCCGGGTCGAAGTTAAGAACAGAGTCGATGATCACAGCTTTCTTGCTGGCCTCATCGACCACTACATAACTTACTGTAAAAGTAGGTTCGTCAAAGAATGCGGTGACTGATGGTTTCATGCGCGTCTCCTTGAAGCGCGAGCCGGCCCAGATTTAAGGGATGCCGCTCCCAGCCTTCTATCTGCTTTTGGCGCTGGCGCGAAGGCGTTGCAAAGCGCTGTTACGAGAGCGGTAAGGCGGGAGTCCGCGAGGCGGTAGTGGATCATTCGCGACTCTCGTCGGGTTGCGAGAAGGCCATCGCGCCTGAGGCGAGCAAGCTCTCGCGACAAAACAGGCTGTAACACGCCCGTTTTTTCCTCGATTTCGCTCACTGACTGTTCGCCTTCCATAAGTTGGCAAGCAATGAGAAGGCGATTCCTGTGAGCGAGAGTCTTGAGAAGAGTTGCGACTTCTCCAGAGCGCTCGCGCAGCTCTTCTATATCTGTTTGTTTTAACGCCATACCTGCTCACCAATTCGCCGCATGCTAGAGCCGCTTGCCCATCTTATTTATGTTACTTATCATAAATGACAAGTGTACGTGGTTGCCTGCGCCAATCCGCCTGCACCCAAGCGCCAATTGCCGCTTAGACGGCAGAGTGTGCCGCTTAAGACGGGTTCGAGGAGAGGGGTGTAGAAGGAGGAAAGCGATGACGCAGTTCACGCCAGTATCGGCCCTCGTCGGAGGCGCTCTCATCGGGGCTGCCGCGGTTTTGCTGATGGCGGCGAACGGGCGCATCGCCGGCGTCAGCGGCATTGTTGAGGGGATGCTCGCGCCAGTGAGAGAATGGGCCGGATGGAAAGTCGCCTTCCTGATCGGACTAATAGCAGCGCCCGCGCTGGTTGGACTTTTTACAGGCGTGTTGCCCGAAGCGAGTTACCCGCATTCTCTGCCCATGATGATAGCGGGCGGACTGCTGGTGGGATTTGGGACGCGATTAGGCAGCGGCTGCACCAGTGGGCATGGGGTCTGCGGCATTGCGCGTCTGTCGAAGCGCTCGCTTGTGGCGACGACGACTTTTATGGCGGCTGGCATTGCCACTGTATGGGTTATCCGCTTAGCGAGTGGAGGCTAGGATGCGCGGGACAGCCGCCGCCTTATCTGCGGGGCTTGTGTTCGGTCTCGGTCTCGTCATTTCCGGGATGTTCAATCCCGCGAAAATTATTTCTTTTCTCGATGTTGCCGGCGCATGGGACCCCAGCCTTCTTCTGGTAATGGTTTCGGCGCTCGCCACAACTTTTGTCGGATACCGATTAACGATGCTGCGTTCGGCGCCGATGTTCGAGACGCAATTCAACTTGCCTGTTGCAACTGCAATCGACAGCAAGCTGATAATCGGAGCCGGCTTGTTCGGAATCGGTTGGGGACTTTCAGGTTTATGTCCGGGGCCGGCTGTTACTGGCGCGGCATTAGGCGATATAGAGCCCTATGCCTTTCTTGCCGCCATGCTGGCCGGAATGGCGGCTCGTCGCTTCATTTAAGCGATCCCGCAGTTCCAGATTATTCGCGCATTCCGGCTTCAGAAAGCAGGAGCAACAATCCGCTTTGAAGGGCGAGGTGACTGTCCTTGTTCTCCCACCATTCGTCGGGGGAATGGGAATTGCCGCTCTCCCCGCCGCGGCTGATGGTTATCGCCGGTACGCCCAACGCCATGGCGATATTGGAGTCGGTCGATGATTCGGAAAGTTCGATATCCAGCCCGACGGTCTTGAGCGCCGCGGCTGCGCGCCCGATCAGCGGCGCGGAGAGGGGCGTCGCGCCCGCAGGCCGTTTGCCGACAGGCTCGATAATGACGGTCAGCGGCGCGCCTCTGCTTCGATGCATATTTTCCGCTTCCAGCGCTGCAGCGATAGCCTGATGCAGGACGCCGTCGATTTCATCGAGCTTCGTCTGGTCTCCTGAACGCATGTCTATTTCGAACCAGGAGTCGAAAGGAATGGAATTTATTGATGTGCCGCCGCCGATGCGGCCGACGCTGAATGTCGTCTTGGGGCCTGATGCGACTACCGGCTGCGCTTGTTCCGTGAACAAGGCGATTGTGCGCGCCTGCGCATGGTGCGGGTTCGCCGTTCCGAACGCGCCCCAGGAATGTCCGCCCGGTCCCTTGAAGGTCACCTTGTAACGATGCGAACCGACTGCGCGATAGACGACCCGCTCATCGGAGCCTCCATCGACGGCGATAAAGGCGTCGATTTTAGGGCCGCCTTTCCGGAACAAATGCTTGACGCCGCGCAAGTCGCCCAAGCCTTCCTCGCCGACGCTGCCGACAAACAAAATATCCGCATCAGTCTGAAGGGCGAAGGTCTCCATTGCTCTCGCGATACTCAACACCGCCACTAGACCGCGCGTATTGTCGCCGACGCCCGGCGCGATCAGCCTCTCGCCTTCCCGGCGAACAGAGACATCTGTTTCTGGAGGAAAGACCGTGTCGAGATGCGCGACGAGCGCGACGGTTCGATTGCGCTTCAGGCCGGGGCGGCGCGCCAGCACGTTGCCGGCGTCGTCAATCGAAATGTCTTCTAACCCCGCCTTTCGAAGCATCTCAGCAAAGAGGGCGGCGCGGGTCGATTCTTCAAACGGAGGCGCCGCGACCTCTGTTAGTTCGATCAGGTCGTCGACATTGCGCTTATCCTCAGCGATGAAGAAGTCCAACGCCTTGCGAACATTGGGCGTTTCAGAGAGCGCTGCAATTTCTTCCTCGTAAACGGAAAGGTTCGGAATTGATTCGGCTTCCGCCGCCGCCGGGTTGGCCCCCACGGCATGCAGAACAAGTATCGCCAGCGCGTCCAAAACCATTCGATGCATTTCCGTCCCTCGCTAGACAAACACAAGCCGACGCAATGAGACGGCAAGAAGAGCGACGATCTAGCCGGCGCCTCGCTATGTCAATGATTCAAGCCCGCTTTGTTTTTATGCATTGCTCCTGTAAATGCTGTCTCGACATGTGGCCGAAAAAGTAGAATGCGACCCGGCATGACGCTCGCTCCCGGAACCAGCCTCAATGAATTTTCTGACGCCGCAGCCATGCGGGCGTCAGCGCTTGCGTTTGTCAGCCAGCGACTGTCTGCATCAATCGCCAAACGTGGGCGCGCGCTGCTTCTCGCGTCCGGCGGCTCAACGCCGTTGCCGCTTTATGAATCTCTGTCAGGGGTAGACCTCGACTGGTCCAGAGTGACCGTGGCGCTGGTCGATGAGCGCTGGGTGGAGTCCGGCCATGACGCCTCGAACGCGCGCGCGATCCGCGCGGCGCTGTTTCAAGGAAACGCGATGAAGGCGGCGTTTGTCGGCATGAAAAGCGACGCCGCTTCGCCGCAAGAGGCGGCGCCGGCGTTGGAGAAGACGCTAAAAGGGCTTCCATGGCCCGCAGATGTTGCGATTCTAGGAATGGGGGCTGACGGGCACACAGCCTCGTGGTTTCCCAATGCGCACGGTCTCTCCGGGGCTATCGACCCTGAAACGGAGGCGCTGTGCGCGGCCGTCTCAGCGCATCAAAGCGCGGTTACGGGCGCGCATACCGAACGAATGACTCTCACGGCGCCGCCGATCCTTTCCGCGGGCGCGCTGCTGCTGCTCATATCCGGCGAAGAGAAGCGGCGCGCTTACAAGCGGGCGCTGGCGTCAGGGCCGGTCGAGGATATGCCTGTCAGGACGCTGTTTCTTGGCGATCTGAGCAAACTTTTTTGTTGCTGGGCTCAGTAGCGCCTTGATCCTGCAAGAGGAAGCGGCTCTCATCGGGCGCACAGTCTCGAGGTCAACCTTGTGAGTCCCGCCGTATGAACATCGACAAAATTCTCGATCTCGCCAGCGTCATTCCGGTGATTGAGATTTCCGACGCTGACCTGGCCGCCCCGCTCGCCGAAGCATTACTCAAAGGCGGGGTGCGGGTTGCGGAGCTGACCTTGCGCACCCCCGCCGCGCTCGCGTCTCTCGCGGCGATGAAAAAAGCGGCGCCCGATCTCGTTGTCGGCATGGGCACCGTTCTGACCGCCGACGATGCAAGAAAGTCGATCGATCAGGGTGCGGATTTCCTGGTATCGCCGGGGTTGACCCCCGCGCTTCTCGCTTTCGCCCCCAAAGCGACCGCGCCATTGTTGCCTGGCGTCGCGACGGCGAGCGAGGCGATGCAGGCGTTCGATGCGGGCGTGACGCGGCTGAAATTTTTTCCGGCCGAGCCCGCGGGCGGGATCGCCTACCTGAAGGCGCTTTACGGTCCCCTGCCGCAGGCCCGTTTCTGCCCGACAGGGGGCATCAGCGCCGAGCGGGCGAAGGACTACCTCGCCCTTCCCAATGTCGCCTGCGTCGGGGGGTCTTGGGTGGCGACCGCCGCCGCCATTGACCGGCGGGACTGGGCGGAAGTCGAGACCAATGCGAAGCGCGCGGCGGCTCTCAAACCGTCCTAGAAGTGCTTTAGGCGCACCGCGTTCGCCTTTGAGCAGAATATGCCGACTTTTTAGTTAGAAATTGAAATTTTCTGTTGTAATTAACGATTTTGCTGGATAGGAACGCTTACCGCGATGCGGTAGAGACATCGCAGGCAAGAATTCAACGGCGGGACGCCATGACGAGCACGAAAGCTCAAGCGGAATTGAAGGAGGCCATTGGCCTCTTCTCCGCACGCGCGTCCGCCGATCCGCTCGGCCGACTTCCTGTATCGCTGCTCCTTATTGCCTCCCTTGCGGGAGCGGCTGCGGAGTCTGCTGGCTAGGTTCGAAAGCAAGCACGAAATCCAAAGACCCGCTCCCGGCACGGAGCGGGTTTTTTTCTGACTGATGATCTGAGCGAGGAAAAGGACGATCAATGACGACTTCGAAGCGATCCGACGCCATCACCAAGGGGCCGGCCAGGGCGCCGGCCCGGGCGATGCTGCGCGCCGCGGGGTACACAGACGAAGATTTCACCAAACCTATGATCGCTGTCGTTAACACGTGGTCGACGGTGACGCCCTGCAACATGCATCTCGACAAGCTCGCCGGGCCGGTGCGCGAGGGCGTGCGCACGGGCGGCGGCGTGCCGATCGACTTCAACACCATCGTCGTCTCCGACGGCATCACCATGGGCGGCGAGGGTATGAAAGCCTCGCTGATGTCGCGCGAAGTGATCGCCGACTCAATCGAACTCGCTGTTCGGGGCCACTCGCTTGACGCGGCCATCATTCTGGTCGGCTGCGACAAGACCATTCCGGCCGCCGCCATGGCGCTGGCGCGCATGGATATACCGGGCGTCATTTTCTACGGCGGCTCGATCATGCCCGGCCGTTGCGCCGGCAAGGACCTGTCCATTCAGGACGTGTTCGAAGCGGTTGGAGCGCATGCAAAGGGCGACCTCGACGACGCGGGTTTGCTGGAAATCGAAAAACACGCTTGCCCCGGCGCGGGCGCGTGCGGCGGGCAGTTCACCGCAAACACCATGGCGATGGCGGTCGCGTTTCTCGGGCTCGCGCCGATGGGCGCGGGCGACCCGCCGGCTCTCGACCCAGCGAAAAGCGCGGAAGGCGAACGCTGCGGCCGCCTTGTCGCCACGCGGGCCAAGGAAGGCGCCAACGCCCGCCGGTTCATCACGGAAGCGTCCTTGAAGAACGCCGTCACCGCTGTTGTCGCAAGCGGCGGCTCGACCAACGCAGTCCTGCATCTCGCGGCGATCGCTGCGGAGGCGGGCGTGCCGTTTTCAATCGACCTCTTCGACGAGCTGTCGCGCACGACGCCTGTCATTACCGACCTCAAACCGGGCGGGCGTTTCCTCGCCAAGGATCTTCACGCTGCGGGCGGCATGCGCCTGTTCGGGCAGCGCTTGGTCGAAGGCGGCAAACTTGTAGACGCGCCGACGGTCTCGGGACGGTCGCTATTTGAAGAACTTCAGAAGGCGGAGGAAACGTTCGGCCAGCAGGTTGTCAAAACCGTCGCCGATCCGGTGAAGAAGACCGGCGGCTTGCGCGTTCTTTATGGGGACGTTGCGCCGGAAGGAGCCGTTCTCAAGACCGCAGGCTATGCCGACGGCGCCTTCAAAGGCCCGGCGCGGGTTTTCGAGAGCGAGGAAGAAGCGTTCGCCGCAGTCGGCGCTCAGAAGGTCAAAGAAGGTGATGTCGTCGTCATCCGCTACGAAGGCCCGAAAGGCGGGCCCGGCATGCGCGAGATGCTGGCGGTTACGGCGGCGCTGGCGGGGCAGGGGCTCGCCGGGAAGGTTGCGCTGATGACAGACGGGCGTTTTTCCGGCGCATCTCACGGCTTCGTCATCGGCCATGTTGCGCCGGAAGCGGCGAATGGCGGTCCGATAGCGCTGATCGAAGAGGGCGACATGATCAGTATCGATCCCTCCGCCCGACGTATCGACGCCGACATCGACTGGGCGGCCCGCCGCGCGGCCTTCAAACCGAAGCCGCCGCGCCGAATGGGCGGCGCCTTCGACAAATACGCCCGTCTCGTTTCCTCCGCCGCCAAGGGCGCGGTGACGATTTCAACCGACAGTTAGTCAAGAAAGAAGGATCGACCAATGAGAGTCTACACGGATGATGATGCGAACAAGGGCGTTCTGCGAGACGGGACCGTCGCGATCATCGGCTATGGCAGTCAGGGCCGCGCGCACGCGCTGAATCTGAAAGAGTCCGGCTGCAAGGTTATTGTCGGCGTCCGCAAAGGCGGCGCCGGCGACAAGAAAGCGAAGGCGGACGGTCTCGACACGGCGCCTGTGCGCGAAGCGGCGGAGGCGGCGAATCTTGTCGCTTTGCTCACTCCCGACATGAGCCATGAGGCGTTGTTCAGGGAGGAGATCGCGCCAGCGCTGAAAGCAGGCGACGCGCTTTCCTTCGCTCACGGATTTTCAATCCTCTACGGACGTGTCAAGCCGGCGAAAGACATTGACG
>JAVJPA010000143.1:0-2091 GCA_040216495.1 Amphiplicatus sp.
CGGCGAACCGTCGCGACCCGCCCCAACGGCGCAACCTGGGGGAGACTGGCCGCCCCGCGGGGAATCTGCGAGCAAAGATAGGATCTTAGGCTCGCTTGATTTCTGCTGCAAAACTCGTTTAGGTCGAACGTCCGAAAATGAAGGCGGATTTAGACGCGTGTCCTAAACAAAATCAAGGGTCAATTTATAGAATCTGATACCGGTAGCAGGGGGAGTGCGCCGTGGATGCAAGAGTCGAGAGAGACAAGGGGCGAGGCATCTCTGCGATCCGAGCCTATCTGGAAGAGCTTCGCAAAAATCGTCCAAGCGCCGCGCTTGTCGAGAAACGATCCGCCAAAGGAGGCCAAACGACAGCGGCCATCCTGAAAGCGGCGCGCAGCGTCTTCCTGCGCGAAGGGCACGCCGGCTTGTCGTTGCGTAAAGTAGCTGATGAAGCCGATGTGGCAGTCGGCAATCTCAACTATTATTTCGCAACGAAGCGAGATCTGCTTGAGGCGATGCTGCGCGAAGAACTGGCCGACTATATCGAAGAGCACATCCAGCATTTCGAATCCGAATACGATTCGCCGATGGATATTCTCCTGAATGTCGTAACGTTTTACGTGTCGAACGCGCGCGTTTCGCACCGCTTTTTTTATCAGATGTGGGGATATGCCGGCAGCGACGAAACGGCGCGCGAACTTATTCGCGATCTTTACAGACCGATAGGACGCTTCATTTATTACATGGTGAAGGCGACAAAGCCGGAGCTGTCGGATCGAAGGGTCCGCCAGATCGTCTTGCAGATATTCAGCCTGGAAGAGGGCATCAAACTGTTCATGGGCATGGGGCCTGACGACGACACAGCATTGAAAACCGCCGAACGCGATATGCGCGACCTGACGCGACGCATCGTCGAAGCGGGCTGATGCGCCGGTGCTCGCGGCCTATTTCCTTCTTCCGGCGATAGCGCTTTCAACGCTGTGCGTCGCCGCGTCCATAGGCCGGGCGAGGCTCTGGCCGCTCAGCGTCGCGGCGGAGCTTCTGGAGCCGGCCCTGGCGGCGCTTGCCGTCTTGTCGGTCGCGGCCATCTTCTGGAGCGAACCGTTTTATGCGCTCGCGGCGGTCGCGGTTCTTGCTGCGGGGGGAGCGGCGCTCGTCCTTCGCTCGCAGGCGGGAGCGGCGCCGGCGCCGCGCAGCGCGGGCGCCGCTTTTCGTATCGCTCATGCGAACCTCCTCGACTCGCCTAAAGCCGCCGCCCGCTTCGCTGAGTGGGCCGGAGAGCGCGCCGCCGATCTCGTGGCCATCACCGAGCCGCCGCCGGGCGCGCTGGACGCGTTGAAACCTCTTTTCGCCGCCTACCCGTTCAGTATGCAGAGCGATGACGCAGGCAGGCGCAGGGTTATCGTGTTTTCAAAGTTCAGGCTGGAGCAACGCGACTCCCCGGACCTCAATATTCTGCGGCTCGCCGCGACATCGGACGATGCGCGCCTCGAAATCGCCTGCGCGCATCCGACAATTCCGATTTCGCCTGCTTTTGAAAAGAGGCGCGACGAGGTGATCGAGCGCGCTTTCGCCGCCGCGCACGCCGCCAACGCCCCCGCTATTGTGATTGGCGATCTCAACACGACGCCGGCGGGGCCGGTCCTCGGCGCCATGCGCCGCGCCTTCGGGTTTCGACGGGCCGGCGCCGGCCTTTTCTCGACGACATGGATGGCGCCGGCGTTCGGCCTCGGATTGACGCTGGATCATATCTGCGTTTCTACTCACTGCGCCGCGCAATTCTATGAAATCGGGCCGTTTATCGGCTCGGATCACCGGCCGATCTTCGCCGAGATCGAGATTTGAGCCGAACGGCGCTGAAAGGAATGGCGATGTCTGTCGAGACCCGCAACACGCCCGATGTCGAGAACGGCGCTTCCCTTGAAGGCTGCCCCGACGTCGAGATCATCATCGAAAAACGCAAACGCGATCTTGGCGGGTTTTTCGTCGGGCGCGTTCTGCCGTTTGCAAAACGGCGCATGGTCGGGCCTTTCATTTTTCTCGATGAAATGGGCCCCGCGACGTTTGCGCCCGGCGCCGGCATCGACGTGCGCCCGCATCCGCATATCG
>JAVJPA010000144.1:0-5019 GCA_040216495.1 Amphiplicatus sp.
TTTTTCTTGAACGCGCCGGGGCCGCCGAAATAGTCGACCATGACCGAGTGGTCGATGACGAGATCGACCGGAGCGAGCGGATTGATCTTCTCCGGGTCCTCGCCGAGCTTTTTCATCGCGTCGCGCATCGCCGCGAGGTCGACGACGGCGGGCACGCCGGTGAAATCCTGCATCAGCACGCGCGCCGGGCGGTAGGCGATCTCGCGGGTCGACTTGCCTGTCTTCAGCCAGTCGGCGAAAGCGGCGACATCGTCGGTGGAGACCGACCGTCCGTCCTCGAAGCGCAGGAGGTTTTCCAGCAGGACTTTCAGCGACACGGGAAGGCGCGAAAGGTCGCCGAGCGTTTTCTCCGCCGCCTTGATGCTGAAAATCGCGTAAGATTTGCCGCCGGCGGCAAGGGTTTTCTTGGCCTTGAGCGTGTCGCGTCCCGGGATCACTGGCGCCTCCATCGGAAAAAACTGTGTGATGACGCGCCCTTATGGCGTAACCCCCGCGCCCGCGCAATTCGCGGGCGCGGTATGCGGTAAAGGGTCCCAAAAGGCTTTCAGCGCCCGCCTTGGCCGCGCCGCAAATCGAAGTATGGTGGAGCCGTCCAGCCCGCCTTATTTCAGGTTTTTCGGAGTCGCCCATGAATATGCGCCCGCCCGTTCTCGCTCTCTTTCTCGCCGCGCTCATCGGCCCGTCGTTCGCCGCCGAGCCGCAGGCGGTCGCGGCTTTTAAGGACTGGAGCGTATTCGTGCGCGAGGTCGACAACGACAGGATCTGCTTCGCCGCCGCAGAGGCCAAGGAAAAGTCCCCGAAATCGGTCAATCACGGGGACATCTTCTTCCTCGTCGCCACGTGGAAATCGGGCGCGGCGGTCAGCCAGCCGAGCTTTATGGCCGGCTACAATCTCAAGGACGCGCCTGCGCCGTCGATCCGCGTCGGATCGGAAAAGTGGGACATGTACGTCGCCGACAATGAGGCCTTCATCGAAAGCGCCAAGGACGAGCAGAGCCTGATCAGCGCCATGAAGCGCGGGGCCGACATGCGCATCAGCGCCGTCTCGAACCGGGGCACGGCGACGAACTATGTGATCTCGCTCCAAGGCGTCACCGCCGCTATCGACCGCGCCGCCGCGGCCTGCAAATAACCTCCGAAACCGGAGTCCGCTCCGTTTCTTTTTCCTTTGTCGGCCAGCAAATCGCTGTAATCATTGACGGAACAGGAACGCGGCCCCTCGGGGTCCGGAGGAGGCGCTCATGGGCATTATCAAGGAATTTCAGGCATTCGCCCTCAAAGGCAATGTCGTCGACATGGCCGTCGGCATCGTCATCGGCGGCGCCTTCGGCACCATCGTCAAATCGCTGGTCGACGACCTCATCATGCCTCCCATCGGCCTCCTGATCGGCGGGATAGATTTTTCGAAGCTCGCCTGGACGCTGAAACCGGCGACCGCGGACGCGGCGGCGGTGACTGTCAATTATGGCGCCTTCATCAACGCGCTCATCGCCTTCCTGATCGTCGCCTGGGCGCTGTTCCTCGTGATCAAGGGCATGAACAAGGTCCGCGAGCGGTTCGAGAAGGCGCCGGAGACCGCGCCGACCGCGCCCCCGCCGGACGTCGTCCTCCTGACCGAGATCCGCGATCTGTTGAAATCGGGCCGCTAAAGCCTTTTCTTCCCTTCCTCGGGTCGCGAGGAAGGGAAGGCGCAAGGCCTGCGGCTTTCCCGCCATTGTGAGCGGGCGCGGCGCCCTCTATATCCCGCCGCCATGACGCCGCTGAAAAACATCCGCAATTTCTCCATCGTCGCCCATATCGACCATGGGAAGTCGACCCTCGCCGACCGCATCATCCAGCTCACGGGCGGGCTGACGGTGCGCGAAATGAAGGAGCAGGTGCTCGATTCGATGGACCTCGAGCGCGAGCGCGGCATCACCATCAAGGCCAATACCGTCCGCCTGAACTACAAGGCCGCCGACGGCGAGACCTATGTGCTCAATCTGATCGACACGCCGGGCCATGTGGACTTCGGCTATGAGGTTTCGCGCTCGCTGTCGGCCTGCGAAGGGGCGCTGCTCGTCGTCGACGCCAGTCAGGGCGTCGAGGCGCAGACCCTCGCCAACGTCTATCAGGCGATCGACGTCAATCTCGAGATCGTTCCCGTCCTCAACAAGATCGACCTTCCCGCCGCCGAGCCGGACCGGGTGCGCGCCCAGATCGAGGAAGTCATCGGCATCGACGCCTCAGGCGCGGTGGAGATTTCCGCCAAGACGGGCCTCGGCGTCGAAAAGGTGCTCGACGCGATCGTCACCCGCCTGCCGCCGCCGACGGGCGACGCCGCCGCGCCGCTGAAAGCCCTTCTCGTCGACAGCTGGTACGACGCCTATCTCGGCGTCGTCGTCCTGGTGCGGATCATTGACGGCGTCTTGAAAAAGGGCATGCGCGTCCAGATGATGGGCGCGGAAGCGACGTATACGATCGATCAGGTCGGGGTGTCGACGCCGAAGAAAACCCCCGTCGCCGAGCTCGGGCCCGGCGAGATCGGCTATCTCACCGCCTCGATCAAGGAAGTCGCCGCCGCCCGCGTCGGCGACACGATCACCGAAGAGCGCCGTCCGACCGCCGCGCCGCTGCCCGGCTTCAAGCCGTCGCAGCCGGTGGTCTTCTGCGGCATGTTCCCGGTCGACGCCGCTGAGTTCGAGGATCTGCGCGAGGCGATGGGCAAGCTCCGCCTCAACGATGCGAGCTTCCACTACGAGATGGAGACTTCGGCGGCGCTCGGTTTCGGCTTCCGCTGCGGCTTTCTTGGGCTCCTGCATCTCGAAATCATCCGCGAGCGGCTGGAGCGAGAGTTCAACCTCGACATCATCACGACGGCGCCGTCGGTCATCTATCATGTGCACCTGCTCGACGGTTCGGTCGTCGAAATGCACAACCCGGCCGACATGCCGGACCCGATCAAGATCGTCAATCTCGACGAGCCATGGATCAAGGCGACGATCCTGACGCCGGACGAACATCTCGGCTCGATCCTGAAGCTCTGTGAGGAGCGCCGCGGCATCCAGAAAGAGCTGACCTACGCCGGCGCCCGCGCCATGCTCGTCTATGAACTGCCGCTCAACGAAGTTGTATTCGACTTCTACGACCGGCTGAAATCGGTCTCCAAAGGCTATGCGAGCTTCGACTACCAGCTTCTCGATTATCGAGAGGGCGACCTCGTCAAGCTGAGCGTGCTCGTCAACGAAGAGCCGGTCGATGCGCTCTCCATGGTCGTGCACCGCTCGAAGGCGGAGCTGCGCGGGCGCGCCATGTGCGAGAAGCTGAAAGACCTGATCCCCCGCCACATGTTCAAGATCCCGATCCAGGCCGCGATCGGCGGGCGGGTCATCGCGCGCGAAACCATTTCCGCGATGCGCAAGGACGTCACCGCCAAATGCTATGGCGGCGACGCGACGCGGAAGAGGAAGCTCCTCGACAAGCAGAAAGAGGGAAAGAAAAAGATGCGCCAGTTCGGCCGCGTCGAAATTCCCCAGGAAGCGTTTATTAAAGCGCTGAAGATGGACGGGTAATAGAGGCTTCCAGTCTGTTCAAATATTGGCTAGCCTTCTGCTCGAATAGAGGGGCGCGGGGGCGGTCATGAATATTTGCTTACGCATATTTTGCGGTGCGGCGGCGCTGATGGGGGCGGCTGGCGCGGTACAAGCGGAAGAAACACCGGCGACGCCGCTCCGGCGCGTCGTTCCGGACTACCCGGCGGCCTGTCTGCCGCCCGTAGGCGAGACGGCGCCCGAGCACCGGGTTTCGGTCGTCTACGACGTCGCGAAAGACGGAACGCCCGAGAATGTAACGGTGCGCGAATCGACCGATCCCTGTTTCGAAGAAACGGCTATCGCCGCCGTGCGAGGGTCCCTTTTCGAGCCGCAGCGCGTAAACGGACGCAAGCAGCCGCAAGAGGATATGGAAACGACGTTCCGGTTTGTTTTCGAGGAGGCGGAAGGCGCGACGCCGGCGAGCGCGACGACGGAAGTCGAACACTATGACGCGCGCCCTGTTAAGCGCGTGCCGCCGCGTTATCCTGAAAAATGCATGATGAAAGCCGCCAGCCGCGAGCTTGTGCTGGTCGAGTTTGTTGTGACGGCTGACGGCTCTACAGCCGACGCCACGGTCATTCAGTCCACCAATCCGTGTCTTGAGAAAGCGGCGCTCGATTCCGTCGCCAGATGGACATATGAGCCCAAGATGGTGGCGGGTGAGCCCGTATCCCGGCCCGGCGTGCAGACAATGATCGCCTTCGAGCTTTCAGGCGCCTCGCCCCGGCCGGAAGATCAAATTAGGCCTATCGTCTGGCGGAGGCTGATTTCGATTCAGAGCGACATCAAAAAGAAAAGATCGCCTGACATTATTCTGGCCGATCTCGCCGAGCTTGAAGCGAAATACGGAGCGGAATTCACGAAGCGCGAGCTTGGCGGCTTTCATCAACTGCGCGCTGTAGCGCGGCTGGCGGCGAAAGATTACGCCGGAGCGCTCGATGATTTCCGGATTGTGTTGCAGGTCTCGACCTTGGAAAAAGAGACGCGCGACGCCATCAAGACGACGGTTGAACAGCTTGAAGCCGTTCTCGCCGCACAGGACGCGCAACAGTCTGCTCAGACTGAACAACAGTAAAATCAGGCGCAGTAAGCCTGTCCCTACAAAAACTTCTTCAGGAAACGCGCGGCCGGTTTGTAGAAACCGTCGTCGCGCCAGTAGCCGTTGTGGGAGAGCGGGTTCCAGAAGGCGAGGAGGCCGCCGGCTTGACTGCGCGCAAGAAAAGGGCCGCTTCGGTTGGAAGCGGCCCTTCGGGTATTCCAGAAAGAGAAGGTTTGGTCTTACGTCTTCTTTTTCCGGCCTATGAAGCCCATGCCCGCAAGGCCTGAAAGCATCAGAGCCATGGCGCCGGGGATCGGCACTTGTCCGTCCGGCGGCGGCAGCACGTCTTCAGTAATGCCGGCGTACCGCACGCTCGCTTGCGAGTAGTTGTAGAAGCCGAAGCCGCCG
>JAVJPA010000145.1:0-3404 GCA_040216495.1 Amphiplicatus sp.
TTCCGATCTGGCGGCGCGGCTTCATCGGCGAGAATGTCGGCGGCGTCGTTGAGCCCTTCGATTTCTTGGCCCTGCGAGCCGAGACGGCGCAACGACACTTTGCGCTCCTCCGCCTCGCGCGCGCCGACGACGGCGATCACGGGAACTTTTGCGTGCGAATGCTCGCGCACCTTGTAGTTGATCTTCTCATTGCGGAGATCGAGATCGACCCTGAGGCCCCGCGCGCGCAATTCTTCAGCGGCTTCCGCCGCGTACTCGTCCGCCTCCGACGTGATCGTTGCAACGACGATCTGCACCGGCGCAAGCCACAGGGGGAGCTTGCCGGCGTAATGTTCGATCAGGAGGCCGATGAAGCGCTCGAACGTGCCGAACACGGCGCGGTGGAGCATGACCGGCCGCTTTTTGGCGCCGGTCTCGTCAATATAGGTCGCATCGAGCCGTTCGGGCAGCACGTAGTCGAGCTGGTAGGTGCCCGCCTGCCAGGTGCGGCCGATGGCGTCGGTCAGGTGAAATTCGAGCTTCGGGCCGTAGAAGGCGCCTTCGCCCTCGGCGATCTCGAACGCGATGCCTGATGCGGTGAGCGCGTCTGCGAGCGCCTTTTCGGCGCGGTCCCAGGTGGCGTCGTCGCCGGCGCGGCTGTCGGGGCGCGTCGCCAGCTTATAGCGGATGTCCGTCAGCCCCATGTCCTGATAGACGCGCGCGAACAGCGCGAGGAAGCGCTGCGTTTCAGCCGTGATCTGGTCCTCGCGCGCGAAAATATGCGCGTCGTCCTGCGTCATCTGGCGCACGCGCATCAGCCCGTGCAGGGCGCCGTGCGCCTCGTTCCTGTGGCAGCAGCCGAACTCCGCCATGCGGATCGGCAGGTCGCGGTAGGACTTGATGCCCTGCTTGAAAATCTGGATGTGCGCCGGGCAGTTCATGGGCTTCAGCGCCATCATCTCGGCGTCGCCCGAGAGAACCGGCGCGCCTTCCACAGTAGAGGGAATTTCGTCGGGCACGACGAACATGTTCTCGCGGAATTTCGACCAGTGGCCGGATTGCTCCCAGAACACCGAGTTCAGGAGCTGCGGCGTCTTCACCTCCACATAGCCGTCAGCGTCGAGACGGCGGCGGATATAGGCTTCGAGCTGGCGCCAGACGAGATAGCCTTTCGGATGCCAGAAGACGGAGCCTTGAGCCTCGGGCTGGAAATGGAAGAGATCCATCTCCTTGCCGAGCTTCCTGTGATCGCGCTTTTCGGCTTCCTCGATGCGCGTCAGATACGCCTTGAGGTCGGCCTCGCTGGCCCACGCCGTGCCGTAGATGCGCTGGAGCACGGCGTTGCGATGGTCGCCGCGCCAGTAGGCGCCCGCGACCTTGGTCAGCTTGAACGCCTTGCCGATATGCTTCGTGGACGGAAGATGCGGACCGCGGCATAGGTCGTGCCAGTCGCCGTGGAAATAGACCTTTATCTGCTCGCTGTCCGGCAGGTCCGAAATGATTTCGGCCTTGTAGGTCTCGCCGATGGACTTGAAATGCTCGATGGCCTCGACGCGCGGCCAGATTTCCTTGCGCGTCGGCAGATCCTTGTCGACGATCTCCGCCATCTTCTTTTCGATCTTCGCGAGGTCCTCCGTCGAGAAGGGTTCGTCGCGCGCGAAGTCGTAGAAGAACCCGTCCTCGATGTTGGGGCCGAGGGTGACGTGCCTCCCCGGAAACAATTCCTGCACCGCCTGCGCCAGCAGGTGCGCCGCATCGTGGCGAATGAGATCGAGCGCGTCGGGGTCGTCGCGCGTCAGAATCGCGACGCGCGCGTCCTTCTCCAACGACGAGAACAGGTCGGTCACCGCGCCGTCGACTTTCATCGCGATCGCCTTCTTGGCGAGCGATTTGGAGATCGATTCGGCGAGCGCGGTTCCCGTAACCGGCCCGTCGAAGGCGCGGACCGATCCGTCGGGGAGGGTGATGGCGACCATAGATTCAGCAATCCGGAAAGGCGGCGAAACAAGCGGGTTCAAGGGCTTGGACTTCCCTCAGCCTGCCGCGCCCGTCAAGGGCGGGGCCGCCTCCCGCCGGCGCTAAGCCTCCCCAATCCGCCATTTTCCGCTATTCTCCGCGCGAAAAGAAGGGGACACGCATGATGAAGAGTTTCGCTGCATTGCTCGCCGCCCTCTTGGCGGCTTCGCCCGCCATGGCCCAGTGGCCGATGATTAAGGACGCAGCGTTTCTGGAGGGCCACTGGCGCGGCGAACAGGACGGCATGATGTTCGAGGAAGTCTGGCTCGCCCCGGAAGGCGGGGTGATGACCGGCATGGCGCGGGGCGTGAACAAGGGCCGGCTGGCCGTCCTCGAATACATCATCATCGCCGACATGAATGTCGGTACGTTCATGCGTTTTCAGCATTTCAATGCGGACTACACGACGTGGGAGATGGATGAGGGCGCAATCACGCTGCGCCTGGTCGAGGCGAAGGAGGGCGACGCCTTGTTCCGCAACGATGACCCGAAAGAAGAAGTCCAGTCAGTGCATTATTACCTGACCGGCGAGGGCATGTTGCAGGCGGACATTGTGCTGCTTGAGGACGGCGCGCCCGGCGGGTTCTCGCTCGCCTTTAGGAAGATCCGCAAATAACCCATCCGCCGCCCGCGACTATGGCTTGCGCGAATCGGCCGAGCCGTAGCCTCCAGAGAGCTTCGCTTGACGCAGCTTCTCCTTGTCGCGCCGAATCTGTTCGCCAACTTTATTGTGAAGCTCGATGTCGGCGAAACGCGATGTGCGGCCCATCGGCTCGCGGCCGATCGCTTCCGTGACGTCGGCGAGCGTGATCGACGTCTTCAAAGAGCTGCGCGTAGCGTAGATTGACATGATCGCTCCCGCGCCGAGAAGAAGCCACGATTCCAGAGCGACCGCCCCCGCGCCGCCCGTCATGGCGAGAGCGGCGACCGTGAAAGCGGCAGCAAGAGCGATCGCCCCGCCCCAGATCAACCATGCGATCGCCGAGCCGCCCCGCCCCGACCAAATGGAGAAAATCCGCATGCGCTGCATTTCGGACTGAACGAATTTTTCGATATACTCAATGCGCTTTGGATTCCACATGGTGAGCTTGGCCCACCAGGCGCTCCGATGAGTCCATTCTGCATCCGTCATTTCCTCGTAGGCTTCCTCACGGTCAATGTTGGCGAGGAACTCGGTGAAGTTTTTGACGAGATTGTTGACGCGCGCCTGAATTTCGGTCGCGAGAGTGCGGCCGTTACTGATGATCTCGGTCTTGAGCTGCGTGTCGCGCACGCTCTGGAGCCAATTGACGAAAGCTTGAGCGCCAAACCCGCCGGCAAGAGCGAGAGCGGCGAGCATCCAGAGCGGCGCGCTAACGCCGGCGAACACTCCTTGGGTTTGTCCGGCCAGAAAAGCGGCGGGAGCGGCG
>JAVJPA010000146.1:0-6801 GCA_040216495.1 Amphiplicatus sp.
TCAAGGTTGGCGCGCTCGGCCGGCGGGACATCGGCGGCGATTTTCATCGAAACAATCGTTTCGCCGAGATCGTCTTCCGGCGTTTCCGCGGGCGCAACGCGCCTCAGCGCCTGCAAGTGCTCCATGCCCTGCATCACGCGGCCGAACACTGTGAGGTTGCGGTCGAGATAGCGCTGCGGCTGCAACGCGACGTAAAACTCCGTACCCGCCGTATCGCGCCCGTCGCCTCGGGCCATGGCGATGGCTCCCGTGCAGTGAAGGTGCCAGGCGCGTCCCGCTTCAGGGTCGACGCCGACCGGAAGACTGGCTGCAAACCCCGCCTGCGGGGCATAGCCGTCGGCATCGGGAAGCGGGAGGAAGGCGAAATTTTCGGGCAAAGGCTCGTCGAATTCGGCGGGGAGCGTCTTCGCCGCCGTCTTCACTTCGCGCTTTTCAAAGACATCCCCGCCCTGCGCGACGAACCCGTCGATGACGCGATAAAATGAAAGCTCGTCGTAAAAGCCTTCTCGCGCCAGCTTCTTTATCTGGGCCACATGCCCTTGCGCCAACACCGGGGAGAGAGCGACGACGACCCTTCCCCTTTCCAGTTCGATATAAAGCGTGTTCTCAGGATCAAGCGCGCGCCAGTCGGATGCGGCGGAAGTTGCAAGAATATCCGCGCCCGACCTTTTTCCCTCGAGCTGTTCGGCGAACGCCGGAGACGTCAACGCGGCGGCGGCGAGCAGACATGCGACTGTTTTCATAACCTCACCTATCCCCGGCCGCGATACGACGGCACGCCCTGTTCCGGAATCCACAGCCCCGCGGGCGGCTCGCCGGTCTGATAGAAAACGTCGATCGGGATGCCGCCGCGCGGATACCAGTAGCCGCCGATCCTGAGCCAGCGCGGCCGTGTCGCCGCAACGATGCGTTTGGCGATGGTCACCGTGCAGTCCTCATGGAAGGCGCCGTGGTTGCGGAACGATCCGAGAAACAGTTTCAGCGACTTCGATTCGACGATGAACTTCGACGGCGCATAGTCGATGACGAGGTGCGCGAAATCCGGCTGGCCGGTGACCGGGCACAAAGAGGTGAACTCTGGCGCCGCGAAACGGATGAGATAGATATCGCCCGGATGCGGGTTGGCCACCGTTTCAAGGCGCGCCGTCTCCGGAGAGGCCGGGGCGGCGACGGGCGTTCCAAGCTGGGTGAGCGGTTTCGCCAATGTTTTTCGGGCGCTGCGGGGCGCCTTCGCGCCATCGGGCTTGGCCATGAGGGCTCCGGGTTTCCTGTCGGTTCGCGCTCATATACGGGCGGATCGCCCCGGAAGCAAAGCCGGCTTCTTCGCCGCCATGCTCAGTACACATCGCGCCGGTAGCGCCCTTCCGCCACCAGAGCGTCAACCTTGCCGGCGCCGAGAAGCTCGCGCAGCGCCCTGTCGACGCCGGCGCCGACCCCGGTCCTGCTGCCGCTCACATAGATCGAGGCGCCGTCCGCGATCCACGCCCGCGCCTCGTCGCCGGCGTCCAGCAGAAGCCTCTCGACGAATACCTGCTCGCCGTCTTCGCGCAGGAATCCGAGATCGAGCCGCGCCAGAACGCCCTGCGCGCGCCACGCCTCGATTTCATCCCTGTAAAGATAATCCTTCTCCCGGTCGCGCTCGCCGAAAAGGAGCCAGTTGCGGTTACGGCCGGCGGCGGCGCGCTCTTTGATGTGCGCTCGCAAGCCTGCGACGCCCGAACCGGCGCCGAGCAGGATGACGGGCCGCGCGTCATCCGGCCCGCGGAAGGATCGGTTGGCGCGGAGGCGCATTTCAACCTCGCCGCCGACCGCGCAGCGCTCGGTCAGCCACCCGGATCCGAGGCCAAGCCGTCCGTCGGGCCCGCGCATCTGGCGCACGACAAGTTCCGCTCTGTTATCCGTGGGAAGAGAAGCAAGCGAGTATTCTCTGACCGGCGACGGCGGCGCGCTGTCGGCCAATTCGGGGTCTGCGCGCGGCGCGATCACGGCGATGTCGCCGGCTTTCCAGTCGGGAAGGTCGCCGACCGGCTCAAGCGCCACATGGAATACCGGAGAATTATCGCTGCCGGGATTGAGTTCGCGCCGTTCGGCGAGGCGCCACCGGCTGAATGAAAACGCGCCTGTGTCTAATTCGGACGCGCCGAGATCGCCGAGACGGGCGAACCATTCCGCAAGGGCGCGTTCGTCGCCGCGATCGACGTCGAGCCGGTCGAACAAAGCCGACGCGCCGCTGGCGGCGAGCCATTCGTCGAGCCGGCGCCCGAAGCCGCAATAATCAGCATACCCCCGGTCGCCGAGCGCCAGCACGGCGTATTGCAACCCTGAAAGCCCGGCGGGCTTAGCCATCTCGCGCAGAGCGAAGCGGCTGGCGCTGTCCGGCGGGTCGCCCTCTCCCGTCGTGCTGGCGACAAAGAGGGCTGTCTGCTGTGCGGCAAGGCGCGCGGCGTCAATGCTCGCGATATCGACGACGCTCGCATCGCGGCCGCCGGCGATCAGCATTTCAGCCGTGCGGCGCGCCAGATCCTCGGCGATGCCGGTCTGGCTCGCATGGACGACGAGGATCGAAGAAGCGGCGCCCTCGTCCGTCTCGCGGCGGCGAACAACGGCGCGAATGAAGAAACCGAAAAGCCCCAGAACGACAGCGGTTTTGACGACGAGCAGCCAGACCGGGTCGGCGCCATGACCTCCCGCGAAATTCGCGAGCCAAAGCGCCAGCAAGGACGCGCCCATGAACGCGACAAGCGCTCGCATCGCCTTCAATCCAGCATGACGTTAAGCGCGGAAGTCACAATCTCTCGTCCGTCATGCCTGACGAGACGCGCCGCAAGAGCGTGCGCCTCGGCGAAATCGGCGCCCTCTTGCGGGCCGAGGACGAAAATCGCGGTCGCATAGGCGTCGGCGAGCATGGCGCTCTTGTGCAGCACCGTTACCGCGGCGAGATCGTGGGCGGCGGGATAACCGCTGCGCGGATCGATGATGTGGCTGTAGCGCCGGCCCTCGCTATGAAATGAATGCACGCCGTCGCCGGAGGTCGCGACCGCCAGATCGCACAGGGCGACGATAAAATCGCCGCTGACGAGAGACTCGCCCTCGCCTGACGCATCGAGCGACACCCACCACGGTTCGCCGCTCGGTTTTACGCCCCGCGCCTTCAACTCGCCGCCAACCTCGATCAGCCACGCTTCGGCGCCGAGCGCATCGAGCGCCGCGCCCGCCTGATCGACGCCATAGCCTTTCGCGATGGAAGAGAATGTCAGCTGCGCGCCGCCCGGCTGAAGGATGCGCCCGCTGGCCTTGTCGATCCCGACATGACGCCAGCCGAGGCGAGAGAGCGCTCCTTCAATCAGATCGGAGGCAGGCGGCGCATCCCGTTTCGCCGCAGGGCCGAAGCCCCAGAGGTCGACCAGCGCGCCGCAAGCCGGATCGTAGGCGCCGCCAGTCTCCGCCGCGACGGCGAGCGCCGTTTCGAGCACTGTCATGAAGTCATGAGGCGCATCGACCCACGAGCCGGCGCGCGCGCAATTATAGCGCGTGAGATCGCTCTGCTCTTCCCACGGACTCATCTGCGCGACGACAAGATCGAGCGCCGCCTGCACGCGCGCCTGCGCTTCTGCGGCCGAGAGCGAGGCGCCGGCGACGAAGCGCGCGGACCAACTCGTCCCCATGGTCTGGCCGCCGATACGCCGGACAGCGCCATGACGCGGCGAAACGTCCGGCCGGGAAAGCGCGGTCGGAATGGCTATGCGTTTCGCCTGCATGGAAACCCGCCCACTTTATTGCGGCAGGACTTCGAGCGTCACCGTGTAGCTCGCGCGGCGGGTCTTCGCGTTTTTCACGCTCGTCTTCTCGTCGCGGATTTCCGCGTTGAGCCAGTACATGCCGGGTTCCGGCCATGTCGCCTCGAACCCGCCATCCTTGCCGGTCACGACCTTCACCTCGTTCAATTCGTCGCGATAACGGTTGCCGCCCGGAATGATCGAGACTTCGACGCCGGGCATGGGTTTTCCATTCATCAGCAAGCGGAATTTCGCCGTTTCGCCGGCGAACAGATCGTTCGGGTGCGTGTCGTAGGCGAATTCAAGCCCCTTTTTCGACGGCGCGATTGCAGTCTCGCTCGGCGCGCCCAACGTGACGAACGTATCGATGCGGCGATAGTTCTCCATGATTTCAACATCGGTCGCGCCTTGCGGAATGAGGCTCGCCATTTCCGAGGCGGGTCCGCGCCAGCGCTTGCGCTCGCCGTTCAGCATATAGGTTCCCGCAAGCCCGCCGCCGTCGATGGAAAGCTTGTACGTGCCCTGCTGGGTAAGCTGCACGTCGAACGTGCTGCGATAGCGGCCTTTGTTCTGATGTTGCGCCTCGACGCTTGATCCGTCCGGCGCCGTCACCGCGAGATCTTCGAGCCCCATCGCGTTATGATCGAAGTAGAACAGTTCGTTGCTGGCGGCCGCATCGACCGACACCCACATGTCGTCGCCGGACAAAACGGTCGAGGAAGGAAGCAGCCATGTCCGGTGCGCCGAAGCGGCGGTCGGCAACAGCAGCGCCAGCCCTATAGCGGCCCATTTTCTGAATGTCATGCAAGTCTCCCGATCTTCAAGGTTTCAAAACGACGGTGACGAGGCCCAGTTCGCGCTCGCCTTTGAGTTCCAGCTTTTGTTCCGCCGAGGCCGGCCACTTGAACGGCGCGCGGAGAATTTCCCGTCCGCCGACTTCGCGCGCCGCCTCGATGACGAATTCATAGGCGCCTTCCGAAAGCGCCTTCATTTGCGGATCGCTCGCGTCCAGCCCGAGTTCGTGCTTGCCCGGCGGGCGGGTCGGGCCGCTCACGCCGTCTACCGGCATTTCGGTTTCGCGCCCGATCTTGCGCCACCACTGACGCAGATCTTTCAGCCAGGTTTCGCCTTCCTCGTTGCGCAGCTCGACATCGTACCAGACTGCGAGACTTGCCGCCTCGCCGTCCTGTCCTTCGACCCACATCGCGAGATAGGGCGCGTGGTATTCGGCGACTTCCAGTCTGGGAATCTCTACGGTGACGAGCATTTCCTGCGCGCACGCGGGAAACGTCAACGCAGTCGAGAAAGCGGCGGACATCAAAAGTCGCATTAAAGCCTCGTCAGTGAACGAACAGGATGATCAGCAGGAGCGGCCCGAGAAATCCGAGCCCGACCATCGGCCAGGTGGAGGGACGCCGGCTTGCATGGAGCTGAAGCAGCACGAGCCCGGTGATGCTGAAGACGACGCAAGCCACGGCGAAAATATCGATATACCAGGCCCATGCGACGCCCGTGCTCCGGCCCTTGTGGAGATCGTTGAAATAGGAAACCCAGCCTCGCGACGTCTCTTCATACATCGCCTCGCCCGACGCGAGATTGACGCTGAGCCATGCGTCCCCGCCGGGCCGCGGCAGCGCGAGATAGATTTCATCGTCCGACCATTCCGCCGCCCGCTCGCCGACCCGCAACGAGAGTTCGTCGAGAAGCCACCGTTGCAAATCGGCCGGCAACGGACGTTTTGCGTCGCCGGCGGAAACGGCGAGCTCATCGCGGAGCGCCTGCGGGATGACGCCTTCGAGCGTCATCACTTTCGGCTTGGTCGGAATGTCGGCGGCATGATTGAGGGTGATGCCCGTCACGGCGAATGCGAGCATGCCGACAAGGCTGATCGCGGCGCTCACCCAGTGCCACAGATGCAGTTGTCTCACCCAAAAAGCGCGCCCCGCCGGTGTCATGTCTCGCGGCCAACCTCAAAACGCGCCCCGCCGGTCGAGGCCGTCCGCGCGCCAAATTCCTGCGCCCGCCGTCCAAGGACGGGCTTTCCAAATAACGCTACTAATAACTATTCTCAATTGCAATGGCGGCGACCCGCCGGGGCGCCGAAATCACACTTCAGACCACATCCGCAGGAGATTGTGATAGGTCCCGGTCAGGGTGACGAGCTGCGGATGCCCCTGCCCCAGGTCCCGCGCGAGAAGCTGGATGGCGATGTCCATGTCGAACAGAAGCGATCGCCTCGAATCTTCCCGCACCATGCTCTGTATCCAGAAGAAGCTCGCGACGCGCGCGCCCTTCGTTACAGGCTCAACCCTGTGAAGGCTTGACGCCGGATAGAGGATCATGTCGCCCGCCGGAAGCTTCGCCGAATGCGCGCCGTAGGTGTCCTCCACCACAAGCTCGCCGCCGTCATAAGAGTCCGGCTCGGCGAGAAACAGCGTCGCCGAAAGGTCGGTGCGAATCTTGACATCGCCGGCGCGATTGCGGCGCACCGCATTGTCGATATGCGCCGCGAATGTCTGCCCGCCCTCATAACGGTTGAACAGCGGCGGGAAGACCCTGCTCGGCAAGGCCGCCGCGATAAACATCAGGTTCTTCTCCAACGCGGACAGCACCACGGCGCCGGCTTCGCTCGCCTGCGGCGACATCTCCGAAAGCTGCATGTTGCGCTTGGCGAGCGCCGACTGAGGCCCTGAGGTGATGTTGCCGTCGACCCATTCGCCGGCGTCGATCAGGGCGCGCAATCGCCCCACCGCCTCTTTCGTCAGCACTTCAGGAATATGCAGCATCATTGCATCTGTCTCCCGGCGCCCTCATACACGACTTGGCTCCGCCCGTCTTCACGGGCGGAGCCGCTTTGTCTCATACAGCCAAAAGGCTGATCAGAAGCGCACGACCGCGCTCGCCACGACCGAACGCCCCGCCCCCGGCGTCGCCCAGCCGTTGGTTGAATTGTTGCGAATGCGCTCGTAATATTCCTTGTCGAAGAGATTGCTGACATTGACCTGGAGCGCAACTTTTTTCGATA
>JAVJPA010000147.1:0-6452 GCA_040216495.1 Amphiplicatus sp.
ACGTCACGCTCGAACCCTGCAATCATTTTGGCCGCACCCCGCCTTGCGTCGACGCTATCCTTGCGAGCGGCGCGTCGGAGGTCGTTTACGCCCTCGCCGATCCTAACCCGGTCGCCGCCGGCGGCGCAGCGCGGCTTCAGGCGGCCGGCGTGAAAGTCCGCACCGGCGTTTGCGAAGCGGAGGCGCGCCATCTCAATCGCTTCTGGCTGCACGGGCTCGTTTCCGACCGTCCCTATGTGATCGCCAAGTTCGCCATGAGCCTCGACGGCAAGATCGCGACCGCTTCGGGGGTGAGCCAATGGATCACCGGCTCTCTCGCCCGCGAGCGCGGCCATCGCCTGCGCCAGCAGGTTGATGCGGTGATCGTCGGCGCCGGAACTGTGATCGCCGACGACCCCGCCCTCACCGTCCGCGCGCCTGAGGTCGATCCCGCCCATCCCTTGCGCGTCGTCATCGACACGGGCGCGCGCACGCCGCCGGGCGCCCATGTTTATGACCGCATCGGCAAGGGCGCGCTGCTCGCGACGACCGACGCCGCGCCCACGTCCCGCCTCGAAGCCTATCGCGCCCTCGGGGTCGAGACGCTTGTTCTGTCTGCGGACCATAATGGACAAGTCGATCTCGCCGATCTGTTGCGCGCTCTAAAGGCGCGCGGCCTTCTCAGCGTGCTCGTCGAAGGCGGCGCGGGCGCGCATGGCGGTTTCTTCGACGCCGGTCTTGTCGATGAAGTGCAGGCGTTCATCGCGCCGATCATTATCGGCGGCGCGGGCAAGCCGCCGGTCGGAGGGACGGGCGTTGCGGCCATCGCTGAGGCGATGCGGCTAGAGGATGTTTCGCTCGAACGGGTCGGTCCCGACGTTCTGGTGACCGGCCGCGTCCGCCAGGAAGGGGCGTGCTGATGTTCACAGGGCTCGTTGAAGAAATCGGCAATGTCGCCGCGGTCACGCGCAAGGATGGCGGCTACCAGCTCGTTATCGCCGCGAAGACGGTGCTCGACGGCGCCGCGCTTGGCGACTCGATTGCGGTGAACGGCGTTTGCCTGACGGTGACCGCCTTCGACGCATCGTCTTTCACCGTCGGGCTCGCGCCTGAAACATTGGCGAAAACCGATCTCGGCGCGCTGTCTCCCGGCGACGGCGTCAATCTCGAACGCGCCGTGCTGCCGACGACGCGCCTCGGCGGGCACTATGTGCAGGGCCATGTGGATGCGACGGGCGTCATAAAATCGTTCCGCCCCGATAAGGACGCGCTGTGGCTGAGCGTCGAGGCGCCGCGCGAGCTGATGCGCTACATCGTGCCGAAGGGCTTTATCGCCATCGATGGCGCCTCGCTCACGGTTGTTCACACGGGCGCCGACTGGTTCGATGTGACGCTGATCGCGTACAGCCAGGAAAAGCTGGTCCTGCCGCGCAAGCAGCCCGGCGACAAGGTCAATCTCGAAGTCGACATCCTCGCCAAATATGTCGAACGGCTTCTGAAACCTGCCGCCGCAGCGGGCTTGTCCCAACACTTTCTCTCCGAACACGGATTTATCAAGGAAGGAGCGCGTTGATGCCAATTGCGACAGTTTCGGAGGCGCTCACCGCCTTCAAGACCGGCGAAAGCGTCATCATCGTCGACGATGAGGACCGCGAGAACGAAGGCGACCTCGCCCTCGCCGCCGACTTCATCACCCCGGAAAAGGTGAACTTCTTTGCGAAGGAAGGCCGCGGCCTGATCTGCCTTCCCATGGCCGGCGATCTCATCGACCGTTTCCGCCTGCCGATGATGGTGCCGCAGGAGGAGAACCGCTCCGGTTTCGGCACGGCGTTCACGGTTTCGGTGGAAGCCGCCGAGGGCGTAACGACGGGCATCTCCGCCTATGACCGCGCCCATACGATGCGCACGCTGATCGACCCGAAGGCCGGTCCCTCGGATATCGTGACGCCTGGGCATGTGTTCCCGCTCCGCGCGGCCGAAGGCGGCGTTCTCGCGCGCGGCGGCCAGACCGAGGCGAGCGTCGATCTCGCCAAGCTCGCGGGACTGACCCCCGCCGCCATGATCTGCGAAGTGATGCGCGACGATGGCGAGATGGCGCGCCTGCCGGATCTCGAAATATTCGCCGCGAAACACGGCCTGAAAATCATCACCGTCAAAGCCCTCCAGGATTACCGCCGCGCCCATGAGCGCGCGCGCGATTCTTTGCGGGCGACCGGATAAAGGAGCCCATCAATGACCCGAACTTTCGAAGGCGTAATGACCGGCGCGGGGCTGCGCCTCGCCATCGTCTCGACGCGCTGGAACGATTTCATCGTCGAGCGGCTGCTGGCGGGCGCGAAAGATGCGCTGGTCAGGAGCGGCGTCGACGGCAAGGCGATCGATGTCGCCGTCGCGCCGGGCGCCTATGAGGTTCCGTTCATCGCGCGCAAACTTGCTGAAACGGGGCGCTATGACGCCATCGTCGCGCTTGGCTGCGTCATCCGCGGCGCGACTGCGCATTTCGAATATGTCGCCGGCGAGGCGGCCAAAGGGATCGCCGCCGTCGCGCACGACACAGGCGTGCCGGTCACGTTCGGCGTGCTCACCGTCGACACGATAGAACAGGCGATCGAGCGCGCCGGAACAAAAGCCGGCAACAAGGGCGCTGAAGCCGCCCTCGCCGCCGTTGAACTCGCCAATCTCGTTCGTACGATCAAGGAGTCCTGAGATGTCCGCTGAAACTGTCGCGTTGAAAACCGTTTCCGAGAACCCGCGACCCGCCCGCAAGGACGCGGAAGAGGCGGTCAGGACGCTCCTCGCCTATTTCGGCGAGGACCCGGCGCGCGAGGGGCTCCTCGATACGCCCAAGCGCTTTGTCGACGCCTATCAGGAATTCCTCGCCGGCTACGCCGAAGACCCGGTGGAGATTCTCTCGCGCACCTTCGAGGAGGTCGCCGGCTATGACGACATCGTTCTCCTGAAGAACATCCGTGTCGAAAGCCATTGCGAGCACCACATCCAGCCGCTGATCGGCATGGCGCATGTGGCGTACTTGCCCTCCACAAAGGTCGTCGGCATCTCCAAGCTCGCCCGCGTCGTCGACGCCTATGCGCACCGGCTGCAAAGCCAGGAGACGCTGACCAACCAGATCGCGGACGCCATCGAAAAAGCGCTCCAGCCGCGCGGCGTCGCCGTCCTCATCGACGCCGAGCACCAGTGCATCTCGACCAGAGGCGTACACAAGACTGAGGTCTCCTGCGTAACGCAGGCGATGACAGGCGCCTTCCGCGACGACCCGAAAATGGAAGCGCGGTTCTTCAGGCTGATCGGACAGTCGGTCTGATCTCCTCGCTGTCGGCGTAATGAAAAAAGGGCGGCCCGTGAGGGCCGCCCTTTCGTTTTCAGTCTGCGACCGCAGAGCTTAGAAGTTGTAGCGCAGGCCGAACTGGACGCTCCACACCGAAAGACCGGTGTCGATGTTTTCAGAGAGCGCATTCGCGAGATCGACTTCCGTGACCAGAAGTTGGTCGCCGGAAAGCTCCATCGCCACGACGTCCTTAAAGCGGTAGGAGCCGCTGACCTGTGAGCGCGCGATGCCCCACTTGTCGTTGAGGAGATTGGTCAGGTTGTCGATGTTCGTGAAGAACACGAGGCTGTGTCCGTCCATCACGCCCGGGAAGGTTTGTTCAAAACGAAGGTCGAGCTGACCCCACCACTCGTCAAAGAACTCGTTACGCGGCGCGAAGCCTCCGCGATACTTGTCGAGTCCGGTGACTGCAAGCATGTGGTTGAAGTCGGCTTCGACCGTCGGAGAAGCGAACGCCACGATCGGATCGTTAACTAGCGGAATGTAAGGCAACGTACGGTTGATGGAAACGTCGTAGTCGCCATACAGATTTTTACCGCCTTGCTGCCCGTCGGTTCCGTTGTTCGTGTCGAGCGTCAGGCTGTACGGGCGGCCGCTGTTGACCAAACCGACGAAGGAGACCCGCGTGCGGACATCATCCGACCAGCGGTGCTCGAGATCGAGACGCCCGCGGATCGAGTGCTTGTTCGAGTAGTTCGACCGAGCGACTTCCGCCGAATTGACGTCGACGCGGGCGATGCCCTCGAAGCTCGACCAAGCTGTCGAACTGGTGCCGGCATGAGCTTCTTCGGCGTCGGTGTACGCATATCCGAAGTTCATATGCACCGACTTGTTCTCGGTGATGTCGAAGGTCTTGTCGAAGTAGGTCGACAGGACAAGGCTCTTCGGCGACTCGTCGCCGTTGGTGAGCATATAGACTTCCTGACCGTATGTGTCGTCATAGATCGGACGCCCATCGGGGGCGACACCGATTGGCTCCTGGCTGATAGCGAGGAAGTTGTAGGGGTTAGAACCGATCGTGTAGAGGGCGTCGGCGCCGAACAGCCAGCCATCGCCAAGGCCGATGAAGCTGAGGTCGGCGTCATACTGTGCGCCGAGGCTGAAGCGCCAGATCGACGGGATCTTGAAGTCTGGATCGAGAAGCGAAACGTCGCCGGTGCCCGCGAGAGCTGAGGCGGTGTTTTGGTCCTGAATGAACTGCGGAATGTCGTAGCCGTTGAATCCGGCGTTAAGCCCCCCGTTGTCGCTGCGGACGGAGCCGATATTCATGCCGGTGTTGGAATAGTTGTTGGAGACCCACACCGTCGGATCACCGCCCGAGAACCGGCCGACGCCGCCCGTGACTTTAAGGCGGTCCAGCGCTTGCCAGTCAAAAGCGAGGCGGGGTTGGATAATGCCAAGGCCGTTAAGCGTGGCGTCGTTACGCACGCCGTAACGCGCTTCGACGAGCGGATTGTAGGTGATGTCAGTCCAGCTCGAGTGCAAATCGTAACGCAGACCCAGAACCACGTTAACGTTCGGCATCAAATCCCAATCGTCCTGAACGTAGAAGGTGTGGACCATGCGGCTCACGTCGGCGCCAGCGTCGACCTTGTTATTGCTCGGCGCATTCTGGTACTCGATGCGGTTCGGCGTCATCGCTTCAAGCGCATCGATGCTCGAGAAACGGGCGAAGCCTTCGCTGTTGTAAGCGTAGACGTTATAGAACTCGTAGTGGTCGAGTTCATAACCTGCCGTGAAGAGATGGGCGCCGGTTTGATATTGCGCCTTGAATTTGACGTTGATCACGTCCTGGGTGAGCTGGTTGGCGTGACGGTTCGGGTCTGGGCCGACATGGATATCAGCGCCACCGGCGGAGTCGATTTCAAACCAGGCGAAATCATTGCCGCCCAGGCCTTCCTGGAGAGTTTCGCGATCCTGGTACGAGACTTTTAGTTCAGTCGAAAAATTTTCCGTCCAGTCCGAGAACAAGCGCGCGGAGTAAGCTTTGAGAATCTCAGCGCGATTATACCAGTGCGAAGGCAGCGAGAAGTCGCGGAACGAGGTGCTCAGATCCCAGGTGCGAAGGCTGTTGCCTTGGGTGTTCTGGTAGGCGAGCTCGAGGCGGTGATTCTCAGTAATGTAGGCGTCGATCTTCGCGAAGTAGCGGCGATCCTCGGTTGGCGCGCTTGTGAAGTACTCAAGCGGATCGTAATTATACACGTTGCGCATGATGTCGATGACGCGATTGACTTCCGCCTCAGTGACGCCCGGGACGATGTTGGTCGCGCCCGAGCCCGGGTAACCGATATCGACCGTGTCTGCGCCGGCATACTTTTCGTAGGCGAACGTGAAGAATACGCGGTCTTTGATAATCGGGCCGCTCAGCACCCCGCCCCAAGTCTTGGTGTCATTCGCCGGACGGGAAACCGAAATCGCGCCTTCGTCGAGCGAGTTTCCGTTAAGGAGAGCGAAGTCGTAGGTCAGGAACATGCCGCCGTGGAACTCGTTCGAACCCGACTTTGTAACGACGTTGATGTTGCAGCCTGTGAACCCGCCGTATTCGACGTCGAAAGGCGCGAGTTCGACTGAAACCTGCTCAACCGCGTCATACGGGAAAGGCATGCGCTGCGTCGGGTAACCGTTTGAATTAAGGCCGAAATCGTCATTTTGTTTGATGCCGTCGACGGTCAGCGAGTTGGAGCGGCTGTTGCCGCCGGCGCAGAAAACGCCGTTGCCGTTGTTTGTCGTTTCATCAACGTTGATGCGCGGATCGAGACGGATGATGTCCTTGATGTCGCGGTTCATGTTCGGCAGATCGTTGAGATCGGCGGCGCTGAACACGGCTGACGGACCGGTCGCGACTTCGGAAACGACCGAACGCGTCGCGACAACAACGATTTCATCGGAGGCGCCTGAGCCTGCTTCGAGATCGAACGCGAGGTTTGTCGTGTTACCGATGGAAATGCTGACGCCGTCAACCTGTTCATTGACGTACTGGTCCGTGACCACCCGAACGGAGTAGTACGTCAATGAACAGGTTGACGGCGTCAGCATTTCCATCGGTAACACGACAAACCTCGCGTTCGATCTCGAAGCAGGCTCAGGCGCCTCCGATGAAATCGTTGTTGTCGCGAGATCGGAAGAG
>JAVJPA010000148.1:0-17616 GCA_040216495.1 Amphiplicatus sp.
CGACGCTCTTCCGATCTCGGCGACGGTCATGTCACCGCCGCTGTTCAATCTTCCGCCCGTCGCCCCGCTCTTCTTCAGTCTGCGACGCCGGTTCGATTCGCGGCCCGTCCGACGAGACATCCGACTCGCCGAACAGTCCGCTGCGGCGCTGTCGCAGCCAGCGACTGCCGCGCAGGGCGCGCGCCTGTCCCGGCGTCGCCAGCAGCCAGTGCCGGCCGTCCTCGCTCCAGAACACGACGCCGTAATTTTCCATCGCGACCGCAAGCCGGCTCGGATCGCCGAAGACTTTCAGCCGCATTTCCGCGCCGCGCGGCGACAGGGCGAACACCTGCACCGAACCGACCAGCGGCGTCGCGCTGAGGCCGGTTCGGATCTTGGTCCAGTCGCTGACCGACTCAAAGAACGCGCTCGTTTCAAGAATCGACTCAGCCGCATGGTCGATCAGGGTCTTGGCTTTCCACCCGCTCGCATATTTGGCGATCGCTGTTTCAATGGCGCGTTCCGCGAGGACAGGGAAATTGCCCGTCGCCTCGCCGTCCGTGACCTGCGCCAGCACGTCGCCGACCTTGGCGGAAATTTCCTCGGCGGCTTCCAGTTTGACGTCGTACTCAGCGCTCTCGATATCGGCCAGCGCCGGGTCCAGTTCGACATCGAGCGGAAGATGCGAGGATTCGCGGTAGCCGTTGATCAGCCGCACCGTCAGCCGGTCCTGTCCGCCCGTTTGTTGCAGGCGCGCATGCGCCACCACCACCTGGCTGACGCCGTAGTGCTCGGCCATCGCCGCGAGCGCGCCGGCGTCAAGCGCCAGCGCCTGCCGCGCATTGAGACGGGCCGCGTCCTCAAGATCGCCGAGCGGGGCGGACATCGGCGTCAGCTCGTTGTTGTATGGCCGCGACTTCCACGCCGCCATCCACGGATTGTTCTCTTCCCAGAGATAAAGCCCGTTGGCGGTTTGCAGGACGGGGATGACCAGCGCCGTGCGCGTTTGCGTCTCGCTGTAGGGAAGGCGCGCATCCTTCAGCAGGCGGCGCACCGAGTCGGGCTTGAAGCGATAGGTGATGTAGGCTCGATAGGTCGTCGCCGAGCTTTTTTCCGCATAGACCTCGAAACCGGATTCCAGGAGTTCGAGATCGCGGCCGGACAGGGCGATGGCGCGCTTGGGGCCGCTCGCCTGCGAGGGCGGCGTATAAGCGGCGTTCGGATCGAAAGCCTCGGCGTTTCCGGCGCCAGCGCCGGCGGGCTGGCCGGCGGCGAGCCGGGGCAGGTAGACCCAGTCTTCCTCCACCGTGACCCGGCGCAGAAGAATATCCATCGCCCGGCGGCGGCCCATATCCTGCGCCGCCTGTTTGGCGGCGGTGGCGCTGTCGGCCTGAGCCTGCACCGGCACCCGCGGCACCACGAACACGTCGTCGCCGGCCGCAAAGGCCGGACCGCCTGCAAGGACGCCCGCCAACGCCAGCGCCAGAAGCGCTTTGCCCAACCGAATCCCCGAGCGAACGCCAGACCGACCCATGAAACCGACCATCCCCGTCTCCTGCGCGCCGGTTGTGAAAGCCGCCGGGCTGCGTCGCCGCTTTTATAGCCGCGCCCTCGCCTCCATGCACCCCTTTCGCGGCGGTTTCATGGTTGAGAATCCCTTAGGAACAGCCGCCTCGCTCCGCGCTTTCCAGCATTCGCCAAAAGAGCTAAGGCCCCAGAACTAAAGTCTCTGCGGCGAGGAAGCGATTCCCGCCTGCGCACAAAATGCTCTAGAGGATCGCCCATGGCGGATGCGTACAAAAAGGCGGGCGTCGACATCGACGCGGGCGAACGGCTGGTTTCGGCGATCGCGCCGATGGCGAAGGCGACGGCGCGGGCCGGCGCGGACGCGGCGCTCGGCGGCTTCGGCGGCCTTTTCGATCTCAAGGCCGCGGGTTATCGCGACCCGATTCTCGTTTCCGGCACGGACGGCGTCGGCACCAAGCTGAAGATCGCTTTCGAGACCGGCGTCCACGACACGATCGGCATCGACCTCGTCGCCATGTGCGTCAACGACGTGCTGGCGCAGGGCGCCGAGCCGCTTTTCTTCCTCGACTATTTCGCCACCGGCAAGCTTGAGGAAGGAGTCGCGGCGCAAGTCATCAAGGGCGTCGCCGAAGGCTGCCGTCAGGCAGGTTGCGCGCTGATCGGCGGCGAGACGGCGGAGATGCCGGGCATGTACGCGGCCGGCGAATACGATCTCGCGGGTTTCTGCGTCGGCGCCGTGGAGCGCGGCGACGTGCTGCCGCGCGCGGTGAAGCCCGGCGACGCGATGATCGGCATCGCGTCTTCCGGCCCCCACTCCAACGGTTATTCGCTGATCCGCAAGATCGCGGCGGACGCGGGCGCTCCGTATGCGGCGCCGGCGCCGTTCGACGGCGCAAGGACGCTCGGGCAAGCGCTGCTCGCGCCGACGCGCATCTATGTGAAATCCATCCTGCCTTTGCTGAAACGCAGCCAGGTGCGCGGCTTCGCCCACATCACCGGCGGCGGTCTCACCGACAACGTGCCGCGCCTGTTCGATGAAACGCTTATCCCGCGTTTCGATGAAAAAGCCCTCGCTCTGCCGCCTGTCTTCGCGTGGCTGCAAAAGGCGGGCGGGCTTTCGACCGCCGAGATGCATCGCACGTTCAATTGCGGCGTCGGCGGCGTGCTTGTCTGCGCGCCGGAAGCGGCGGACGATCTCGTGCAGGCGCTCACTGCGGCGGGCGAGAATGCGCGCCTCATCGGCGACATCGCGAAAGCCTGACGATGGCGAAGACAAAAGTCGCCGTACTGATCTCCGGTCGAGGCAGCAACCTGCAATCGCTGCTCGACGCGGCTGCGGCGCCCGACTTTCCGGCGGAGATTACGCTCGTCGTCTCCAACCGCCCGGAAGCGGCGGGCCTTGAACGCGCGCGCAAGGCGGGCGTCGCCACCGGCGTCATCGATCACCGCCAGTACGGCAAGGGCGAGGAAGGCCGCGCCGCCTTCGACGCGGCGCTCGACAAGACGCTGCGCGACGCCGGCGCCGAGCTGGTCTGCCTCGCCGGCTTCATGCGCCTCCTGACGCCCGGCTTCGTCGAGGGATGGCGCGGGCGCATGTTGAATATCCACCCTTCCCTGCTCCCTTCCTTCAAGGGGCTCGACGTACACCGGCGCATGATCGAGGCCGGCGTGAAGATCGCCGGCTGCACGGTGCATTTCGTCAGCTCAGAGATGGATGCGGGGCCGATCGTCGGACAGGCGGCGGTCCCGGTGCTGCCGGGCGACAATCCCGACACCCTCGCCGCGCGGATTCTCACGGAAGAGCACAAGCTCTACCCGGCCTGTCTCGCTCTCGTTGCAAGCGGCGAAGCGAGTCTCGGCGCCGGCGGCGTCGTCACGCTCGATAAAGCCGCCGCCAGCGCCGCATCGCTGCGCAATCCCGCCTGACTCAGCCGCGCTTGATCGCGATCTTGCGCGAGGAGCGCGCCGCGTCGGCCGGTTTCGGCAACGCAAGCTTCAGCACGCCGTTCCTGAACACCGCCGCGACAGCGTCGGGATCTATCTCGTACGGCAACGGGATCGAACGGGCGAACGAGCCGAAGCTGCGCTCCACATAATGGTAATCGCCATTGCGCTCGTCGCGTTTTTCGCTGCGTTTTTCGCCGCGAATGGTGAGCATGCCGTTGGCGATTTCGACGTCGAGATCGTCCTCCGCGACGCCGGGAAGCTCGGCCTCGATTTCAATCGTCTTGTCGGTTTCATGGACGTCGATGCGCGGACGCGCCTCAGCGAACGCGCCCTGTCCGCCAAAACCGGGCGGCAGGCCGAATCCGGCGAAGGCGTCGTCGAACAGGCGGTTCATTTCGTAATGCAGCCGGTAAAAAGGATCGGCCGGCGCAGACTCGCGCGTCGCAGGAACGGCGCGATTGCGCGAGAACAGGGTCAGGGGATGGAACATGATGACCTCCGATTTGGCTTGCAAACAAAAGATCAGGCGGCGCGAAAATGCGCCGCAAGCGCCATGTAGGCGCGTCGTTTCAACGTTCAAGAGGCCGATATTTCCGCGTCAGGCGGATGATTTCATCTTTGCAAGGAACGCCCGCGCGCGCGCCGCGTTGGCGCCGAGATCGGAACCGCCGACGCGCGACTTCGAGCGCACGTCGACGCGCACGCTCCCGTCCGGCCCCGGCGACAGGCGCACGATGAAATCGTCCTTGAAGCCGTACCAGAACGACGTTGAAACCGCTTCGATGCGCCAGCCGCTGCCGGACTCCTCGCTCACCGGCCCTTCGGAGAGCGTCTCCATCCCCATAGTTGCGATGGCTGCGCGCGCGGCGCCGGCCGCGTCTTCAAGTGAAGTTTGAAGGATAAGCGGCTGAATATCCGGGAACGCCGCCATCTGCGCTTCGACCAATGTCTGCTGCGGATCGGAGCGGGGCACGGCGCCCTCGCCGAGATAGTCGGGCGGGTTTTTGCGCGGAAGGTCCGCCGCCGCGACAATGGCCGGCGGGTTTTCGAAATCGGTGGTGACGTCGTGAATGATAGGGTTGGCCTCGACCATCGCTTTCATTTTTAATGGGACATAACCGGCGGCGCCGGCGGCGAGCGTGGCGACCAGCGCCAGCGGCGCGAGGCCGCGGGCTTTCCACAGCGACAGGAGAAAGGCGAGCGCCGCAAGCCCCGCCGCGATCAGAACCGGCAGAGCGAGGTAGTTGCGCATCCAGCCGAGCGCCGTCCCGTAGTCCCAGAGTCCGAAGCGCACGCCCGGCCCGAGCGCGGCGAGCGCTGCGGCGAGCGCAATGGCGGCGATGCTGACGATCAGAATAATCAGGCGCATGAACCCCTCCCGGGTCGCAGCGACAATAATCGCCGCCGGACAATAGCCGAACCGGCGGCGCAATGCACGGAGCGGCTTTCGGCTCTGTGATTTGCATGGCTTGATAGGCTCCCCTACCCTGCCTCGAAAATCAAACCTGTGTGAAAGAGGGAGCGGCGGCCCATGTGCGACGAGCATACGGAAGCGGACAATGAAGCTTTACTGAAGAAAACCGGCGCGCTTTCCCGGCGCGGCTTTAACGCGCTCGCGGCAGGCGCGGGCGCCGCAATGATGCTTCCCGCCGCCGCGAACGCCAAAGAGGTGACAGAGACCGACGTTCTCGTGAAAACCCCTGACGGCGAAGCGGACGCCTATTTCGTTCACCCCGCCTCCGGCAAGCATCCGGCCGTCATCGTCTGGCCGGACATTATGAGCATCCGTCCCGCCTTCCGGCGGATGGGCAAGCGCCTCGCCGAGTCCGGTTACTCCGTGCTCGTTGTAAATCCCTATTATCGCATGGCGAAAGGCCCGGTGCTGGCGGAAGGAGAGAGCTATTCCGACCCGCCCGTGCGCGAGCGGCTGGCGCCCTATGCGCAATCGCTTTCGCCGGAAACGCAGGTGACGGACACGAAAGCCTTTGTCGAGTATCTCGACAGCCAGAAGGCTGTCGATTCCAGCCGCAAGATGGGCGTCACCGGCTATTGCATGACGGGCTCTTTCGCCATGCGCGGCGCGGCGACCGTTCCTGACCGGATCGGCGCGGTCGGCTCGTTCCATGGCGGCCGTCTCGCGACGGACGAGCCGGACAGTCCGCACCTTCTCATTCCCCAGATGAAGGCGCGCTCCCTTATCGCCATCGCGGAGAACGACGATGCGCGCGACCCGGAAGCGAAAACGAAACTGCGCGCGGCGTATGACGCGGCGGGGCTGCCGGCGGAGATCGAGGTTTACGAAGGCGCAATGCACGGCTGGTGCCCGCCGGATTCCCGCGCGTACAATCACGAACAGGCCGAACGCGCCTGGTCGCGGCTGCTGGTTCTTCTCGAAACGGCGCTCGTTTGAGCTTGATCGGGCGGCGATCGTTCCCATCTAAGGGCGGCAGCAGAACGAGCCGCTTATGGCCCGCCCGGTCACCGTCACCATTCCTCACGACCTCGGCAAGGACGAGGCGCGCAAGCGTTTGCGCGAAGGCTTCGACAAGCTGAAAGGCCAGATGACCGGCGGCATGATGTTCAAATTCGCCGAGGAATGGCCGACCGAAGACCGGCTCGATTTCACCGCCAAGGGGCTCGGCCAGAACATCGCGGGACAGATCGACGTCTTCCCGCAGCATGTGCGCATCGAGGTGATGCTGCCCGGCGTTCTCGCCTCCATCGCCGAAATCATCACCGGCAAGGTCGAGAAGGAAGGCCGGCTGCTTCTGGAGAAGAAATAAGCTCGCCTACCCGCCGAAATGTTTGAGCCCGGAATAGGCGACGCCGCCGTCGACCGCGAGCGTGTCGCCGACGACGTAATCGCCGGCGCGGCTGGCGAGAAAGATCGCGGCGCCCGCCATATCCTCCTCCGTGCCGATGCGGCCCGCGGGGACCATGGAAGAAACCATGTCCTCATGATCGCGCGCGGCGCGGTTCATTTCGGACGCGAAGGCGCCGGGCGCGATGCCGCTGACCGCGATGCCGTCGCCGATCAGGCTCGCCGCCATCCGCCGCGTCAGGTGAATCAGTCCCGATTTTGACGCATGATAGGAGTAGGTCTCCCACGGATTGATCCGTATGCCGTCGATCGACGCGATCATGATGACCTTCGCCAGCTTGCCTTTCGCGGCGGCGCCCTTGAGCGCGCCGTGCAGCGCCTGGGTCAGGAAGAAGGGTGACTTGACGTTGAGGTCCATGACCTTGTCCCAGCCGCTTTCAGGAAACTCCGCGAACGGCGCGCCCCACGCGGCGCCAGCGTTGTTGACGAGAATGTCGAGCGTTTTCTCTTTCGCCAGATAGTCCGCCGCCAGCGCCTTGCAGCCATCGACCGTCGAAACGTCATGCGGGAGCGCGACGCATGTCCCGTAGGCGGAAAGCTCCTTCGCCGTCGCCTCGCACTGATCGGCCTTGCGCGACGAGATGTAGACCTTGGCGCCATGAACGAGAAACCCCTTGGCGATCATCGCGCCTATGCCGCGCGAGCCGCCGGTGATGAGCGCAGTGCGCCCTTCGAGGGAAAACAGGTTTTTCATTCTTCGGCTCCTTCAAGTCCGGCTTTCCGTTTGGCAAGAAAATTCCCGCCGGGGATCATATCCTTGCCGTCGAGACTCCAGTTATAAACATACACCCACGCCTCGACTTCTTTGTCGCCTAGCCGGACCATGCGTTTCTCGCGCCGGTATTCGTGAGGCTCGGGGTCATTCTCGCCGCAACCTTCGTAGTCGTCCAACGCTTTAAGCAGTTCCGCCTTTTCCGAGAGCCGGTAAAGATCGCCGTAAACGCACTCTCCGTCCTCTTTCGAATCAATGAACCCGGGATACCAGTCGATCCGGTACAGTCGGCCTTGCAGCGCGCCTGTTCCAAGCAACGCCGCCTCCCGATTCAATCGTTGAGCCAGCGCGTCGTCTCTTCCCTCGCGAAGCGTGCCGTATACGAATAAATGCTCTGCGCGCATTACTTCTTGCGGCGTCCTTTCTGTATCGAACGGACAAGGCGCCCGAGATTCTCGAATCCCTGCTCGTCGATATACTTCATGATGAAGTCATGGCCGGCCAGCCGCCGTATGTAATAATCGAAAATATCAACCACTTCCCGCTCGCTAATCTGCTTGTCCTTGACCTGAATTGCGATCAGCTCAAAGAAATTTAGATAATCGACCAGAGCCTCGACCGTTTCCGATCCTACATTCGCGTCGATGTCTCGGCGCAGAGCGGCCAGCTCGTCTGGCGGTTCATAATCGAGAAGCCGCCGGACCGGCTTGTAGCCTTCGTTTTCATAAAATTTTTCAAACAGCTTATACAGCCACTCGGTTTTGCGCTGACGGACGTTGGCCCGGTAGGTAAAAGCCGCAACAAGAGCCGCAGCAATAAGTCCGAAGGCTTCGAGCAATCCGCCAGCTACTTCCCATTCTATCGCTTGCCAGTTCAATCCCGTTCTCCCCTTATTCCGCTCCGAATTTCTCCCGCCATTCGGCGACCTGTTCGTCCTCGATCTTTTTGAACAGCACGTCCGCCGGCGCGAACGCATGACCCGGCTTCAACGCTTCAAGCGCCGCCTTCGCGCTCGTCGGCCACTTGCCCGCCTCTTCCGGGTCGAGCCCGAAGATCGCGACCATTCTGTCCGCCGTATAGGGAATGACCGGCCGCGACAGGGCGGCGAAAAGGACGATCAGGTTGAGCGCGGCCCTGACCGAGGCGGCGGCGGCGGCCGGGTCGGTCTTGAAGGCGGTCCACGGCGCGGCGACTTGCAGGTACTCGTTGCCGGCGACCCATATGCCGCGCAGGTCGGCGAACGCCTTCCTGAACTCCATCGCCTCAAGATTGTCCGTATACGACTTTATCTTCGCGTCGAGATCGGCGATGAGCTTTTCTTCGGTCGCGCCATACGCGCCCTCGCCCGGAACCTGCTCGCCGAATTTCGACGCGCAGAACCTTGTGATGCGGTTCACGAAATTGCCGAGCACGTCGGCGAGGTCCTTGTTCGCGACCGAGGCGAAATGCTCGAGCGTGAACGAGGCGTCGTCGGACTCCGGCGCGTTCGCCATCAGGTGCCAGCGCCAGTAGTCGGCGGGCAGCAATTCAAGCGCCTGATCCATGAAGATGCCGCGCTTCTCGCTGGTCGAGAACTTGCCGCCGTACCAGGTGAGCCAGTTCAGCGATTTCAGCGTGTCGACCGTCTTCCACGGCTCCTCCGAGCCGAGAATGGTGCACGGAAAGCTCACAGTATGGAACGCCACATTGTCCTTGCCCATGAACTCGACATAGCGCACGTCCTCCGCGCCTTCGTCGAGCCGCCACCAGGAACGCCAGTTTCCGCCCGTCGCCTCGGCCCACTCCTCCGTCGCGCCGATATATTCGATGGGCGCGTCGAACCAGACATAGAAGACTTTCGTCTCGAAGCCGGGACGCGGCGCGCCGTCTTTCAGGACCTTGATCCCCCAATAGAGATCGCGGGTGATCGAACGGTCCTGAAGCCCCTCCTTCATCCATTTCAACGCGATGGAGCGCGTCAGCGAGGGGAAGTCGCGCTCACCTAGCCACGCTTCGACGCGCGCCTGCATTTTCGATTGCAGGAGATAGAGATGCTTGGTGTCGCGCGCCTCGACATTGCGCGAGCCTGATATGGACGAGTACGGATCGATCAGCTCCATCGGGTCGAGAAGCTTGCCGCAATTGTCGCACTGGTCGCCGCGCGCTTTCTCAAAGCCGCAGTTGGGGCAGGTTCCCTCCACGTAGCGGTCGGGAAGGAAGCGCTGGTCGTCGACGGAATAGATCTGCTTGGTCGTGCGCTCCTCGATCAGCCCGTTCTTTTCCAGAACTTCCGCGAAATGCTGGGTGAGCCGGTGGTTCGGCGGGTTCGAAGAGCGCCCGAAATGGTCGAACGAAAGGCCGAACGCCGCGCAGGCCGTCTTCTGAATCTGGTGCTGCTCGGCGCAATACTCCTCCGCCGTCTGCCCGGCCGCCCGCGCCGCCAGCTCGGCGGGCGTGCCGTGCTCGTCGGTGGCGCAGATGAACAGGACCTCCTCGCCCCTCGCCCGCTTGAAACGCGCATAGACGTCCGCCGGCAGCATCGACCCGACGAGATTGCCGAGATGCTTGATGCCGTTGATGTAGGGCAGAGCGGAGGTGATCAGGAGGCGAGACATCTAAATCCTTTCAGGCGAAGACCGGGGCTCCTATAGCGGCCCGGAGCGTCGGAGAACAGGACGCGGGGCGCCGCAAATCGCGCGAAATGCGGCTTCCGGCGAGTCGGGTCTTTCAGCGCCGGCGCGGGCTGCGGCCGGTTTTCGCGCGAAACTTTTCCGCCGCGCGGACCCGGTTTCGCGCGGCGGGGGAATTCCGGAAAGCGGCGAGCGCCGCAAAAAACTCCACCCGCATTTTTCAACGGCTCCAGCCCGATTCTCCGGATTTGCAGTCGCAGCATCGGCCCGATTCTTCCGGAACCGGCTTTCGCGGTTTTGACCTTCGAGGGCGAAGTTTTCATCATGGACTGATCCTTTCCCGGCTTCCCAATATAGGATCGCCCGCAAGGACGGGGATAACTTTGCCCCTCGCTTTTTTCACGGGAGGCCGTCCATGCTGATCCGCGCCGCCACCGCCCGCACCAACGCCGCGCGCAACTACAAGCATATCGAGGTCGCGCCCATCGCCGGGACCATGGGGGCGGAGATTTCGGGCGTCGATCTCAACGCCATGAGCGAGGCTGCATTCGAGGAGATCAAGACCGCCCTCGCCGACCATCTCGCGGTATTCATTCTCGGTCAGGACCTGACGGTCGAGGCGATGGAGGCGTTCACGCTGCGCCTCGGCGATTTCGGGCCGGACCCGTTCATCGAGGGCATGAAGGATCACCCGAACGTGCTGCATGTCCGCAAGGAAGCGGACGAGATGGCGCCGATGGTGTTCGGCGGCGCGTGGCATTCCGACTGGTCGTTCCTGCCCGAGCCGCCCGCCTACACGCTGCTCCACGCGAAAGACATCCCGCCCTTCGGCGGCGACACGCTCTACGCCAACTGCTATCTCGCCTACGAGTCGCTCTCGGAGGAATTCCGCCGCGTGCTTGAAGGGCTGACGGCGCTCCACTCCGCCGAACGCGGCTACGGCGCGCAGATGAAAACGCTCTATGCGTTCCTCGAAAACATGAGGGTGAAAACCGGCGGCGAGGAAGCGACCCGCCAGCAGGAGCATCCGCTGGTCAGGACGCATCCCGTCACGGGCCGCAAGTCGCTTTACGTCAATCCCGTCTACACCGTCGGGATCAAAGGGATGCACCCGGAGGAATCGGCGCCGATCCTCGCTTTCCTCGCCGAGCACATGACCCACGAGAATTTCACCTGCCGCTTCCGCTGGAAGAATGGCGCCGTCGCGATCTGGGACAATCGCTGCTGCCTGCACCTGCCGGTGAGCGACTATCTCGGCTTCAGGCGCGAGATGTACCGGACGACGGTGAAGGGGGAGAAGCCGGCTTTATAGGCCGCTCACGACACGCGCGCGCAACAGGCTGAAAACTTTTGCAGACGCGCCTTAATCATCGCGCATCCCGACAAAGACCCCGATTACGGCAATCATGCCGCCATAACGAAAGGCGGAGCCGAGCGCGGCATCGCGCATCGCGTCCGAGCGCCATAACTCAAACCAACTCTCCGCAAGGACGATAAATCCGCCAAACAACATAAAGACCGCAACGGCGCAGCCAGTGAGCGCTAATGTTTTGGCCTTAGCAAAAGCCGTCGCATCGCCTGCGCGCATCGCTAGCATCCGCCACGCGCCGGCAAGGCACAAAAGGCCGGCAACCGTTTTAGAGAGCATGATGAACAATGCGCCTGCGAGAATAAGCGCCGGGTTTGTCGTCGCTCTCCAGTCGTCGGCGCCCCCTTCAAACGTCGACATAGACGTTACGGCGGCCACGGCGCCTGTCGTCCCGCTCCAGTCGATTATGTTGCCAAAGGCGCCGACAAGGCCCCAAGCGGCGACGCTTAGAACCAACACTATTTTCATGATGCGCAGCATGACGATGCTCCCCCGCTAAACGGCAAGGGTAAGGGCGTTCTCCTTCCATACAAGGGCGGGCTAAGAAAAACGGATACGATCACGCCTGCCTGGCGCGATCCTTCAGGCGGAGCGAGTTTTCGGGTGGCTAGGGGTGGGCTGTAAAAGCGCCCATTTCCCTCTCCGCCCCATCCGTGCTACCCGCGCCCGCTCAATCCCAGTCGGGGCGTCCCCTCGCCCCCAAGCGAGTCCCATGCCCGAAGCCGCCTATCTCTCCCGCCGCACCTTCGCGATCATCGCGCACCCGGACGCCGGCAAGACGACGCTGACCGAGAAGCTGCTTCTCGGCTCCGGCGCGATCCGGCTTGCGGGCGAGGTGAAGGCGCGCGGCGAGCGGCGGCGGGCGCGATCCGACTGGCTCGAGATCGAGCAGAAGCGCGGCATCTCGGTGACGACCTCGGCGATGACGTTCGAGATGAACGGCGTCACCTACAACCTTCTCGACACGCCGGGCCACGAGGACTTCTCGGAAGACACCTACCGCCCGCTCACCGCCGTCGACAGCGCCGTCATGGTCATCGACGCGGCGAAGGGCATCGAAAGCCAGACGCTGAAACTGTTCGAGGTCTGCCGCCTGCGCGACATTCCGATCATCACCTTCGTCAACAAGATCGACCGCGAGGCGAAAGACCCGTTCGAGCTGATGGACGAGGTGGCGAGCGCGCTCGCGCTCGACGTGGCGCCGATGGTCTGGCCGCTAGGCCTCGGCGCGGATTTCGCCGGGTGTTACGATATCGCGACGAACCGCGTGCTGCTGCCCGAGAGCAAGGAAGAGAAGAATTACGGGCGCATCGAGCAACTGACCGGGCTCGACGATCCGGCGCTTGAAAAACTCATCGGCGACGAACGCGCCGCCGCCGCGCGCGAGAACATCCCCCTCGCCGCCGAAGGCTTTCCGCCGTTCGACCGCGAACAATTCCTGCACGGCGCGCAGACGCCGGTCTATTTCGGCTCGGCGCTCCGCGAGTTCGGCGTGCGCGAGCTCTTGCGCGACATCGCCGCCTTCGCCCCGCCGCCGCGCGCGCAGGCGGCGAAGGACGGCGAGGTCTCGCCCGCCGATCCGGGCGTTTCCGGTTTCGTCTTCAAGGTGCAGGCGAACATGGACCCGAACCACCGCGACAGGGTGGCGTTCCTGCGCCTGTGCTCAGGCGAGTTCAAACGCGGCATGAAGCTGACGAACGCCCGCACCGGCAAGCAGCTCGCGGTCAACAATCCGATCTTCTTCTTCGCGCAGGACCGTCAGCGCGCAGAAGAAGCGGTCGCCGGCGACATTATCGGCGTGCCGAACCACGGCGCGCTCTCGGTCGGCGACACGCTGACCGAGAAAGAAGGCGTGCGCTTCGTCGGTCTCCCCGACTTCGCGCCGGAGATCATCCGCCGCGTCCGCCTCGCCGACCCGATGAAATCGAAGCAGATGAAAAAGGCTGTGCTGGCGCTGGCCGAAGAAGGCGCGAGCCAGATGTTCACGCCGCTGCTTGGCAGCGATCTTTATGTGGGCGTCGTCGGCTCGCTCCAGCTCGATGTGCTCGAAGCGCGCATGGCGGCGGAATACGGCGTCGCGGCGAAGCTCGAGCCTTGCGGTTACGAAGTCGCGCGCTGGCTCGTCGCCGAGGATAAAGCGGCGCTGGAGACCTTCATCAGCCAGCACCGCTCTTCAATCGCCTACGACCGTTTCGATGCGCCCGTGTTCCTCGCCCGGTCGGCGTGGGAGGCGAATTATGAGGAACAGCGCACGAGCGACGTGCAGTTCCTCAAGACCCGCGAGCGCCTGCGCGACAGCTAGGCCTTGTCGCGCACGAGAAACCACAACCTCGTCCCGAGCGACAACGACGCGCAGGCGAGGCTCGCGAGCAGGCCCCACCAGATGCCGACGGCGCCGACCGGCGTGCCCAGCCCGAGCCACGCCGCAAGCGGGAAGCCGATGACCCAGTAGCTGACGCCCGTCAGCAGCATCGGCAGGCGCACGTCCTTCAGGCCGCGCAGACATTGCGCCGCCGCCACCTGCGTCGCGTCGAACAGCGCGAACGCCGCCGCGATGGGGAGGAAGCTCGCGACGAGCGCAAGCACGCGCGCGTTTTCCGGATCGAGCGCATTCAGATACAGGCCGGCGACGCCGCGCGGCCAGAGCATCACCGGGATCGCGAAGACCATGATGATCGACGCGCAGACGATGATGGTCAGCGCGGAGGCGCGGCGCACCCGCGCCTTGTCCCCGGCGCCGGCCGCAAGGCCGACTCTCACGCCGCCGGCCATCGACATGCCGAGCGGCATCATGAAGGCGAGCGCGGCGACGTTGAGCGCCACCTGGTAGGCCGCGACCTCGTTGATGCCGATGCGGCCCATGAGGAACACCGACGAGTTGAACAGCATCGCCTCGAACCCGATGGTGACGCCGATGGGCCAGCCGAGCAGCGCGATCTCCTTGAGGCGCGCCCAGTCGGGCTTGAACGCATCCTTCAGAATCTCGAACCGCTTCGCATCGCGGTCGATACAGCTATAGGCGACCAGCAGGAAGAACCCGGCCGCGTGCGAGATCGCCGACGCGATCCCGGCGCCCACAAGCTCCAGACGCGGGAAGCCCCAGTTGCCGTAGATCAGCAGGTAGTTGAGTAACGCGTTGACGAAGGTCGTCGCCAGAATGAACAGGAGCGGAATTTTCGTTTTCTCGATCGCCGCGAGATAGTTCCGCATCATGATGACGCCGAGCATGAACGGCAGGCCGGGCGCCAGCGCGATCACATACGGGCCGGCGAGCGCCGCCAGTGTTTCCGGCTGGCCGAGCGCGCGCGCGATTCCGCCCGCGTTGAGAAACAGGATCAACGCCGCCGGAAACATCAGCACGTTCGCCCACAGGCCCATGCGCACCGAGCGGCGCACATCGACCACATCGCTCGCGTCGCGCCCGAGCGCCTGCGACACCAGCGGCGAAATCGCCATCGCCGGGCCGAGGCCGAGAAGGAACACGGCGTAATACATCACAATGCCGAGAGACGCCGCCGCGAGCGGTTCGGCGCCAAGCCTGCCGATCATCAGCACGTCGACCGTGTTGATCGAAAACTGGATGAGCTGGGTCAGCGCCATCGGCGCGCCGAGGACGAGAAGGGCTTTCAATTCCGTGCGCCACGGCCCGGCAGGCGTTTGACGCTGAGTTGTTTGGGCGGGATGGTCGAGGATCTCGGACATTTTCTTATCGCTGCTTTTGTTGTTTCGTTTTGCAGCCGGACTCCGAAGGATCAATGATGCGCGGGGTAAAAAAAAACCCTCCGGAGCGCTGCGCTTGGCTCGGAGGGCGGACGGCCGGTCGTTTGACCCGGAAGCTTTAAAAGCTCCTCCCTTCGCGAGCGGACGCGCCTTCGGCCGGTCGGCCGACGACGCCGTCAATGAACATCTTGCTGAAGGTCATGGGTTCAAACTCCGTGCGGGGCTTCTTCGGCCCGGTGGAAGCGTGGCTACGCCCGGGACGCGCCGGTGTCAACTACAGGCGCTTCACCCTCCCGTGTGCGCCGTCGCCTCGCCCGGCTCGGGCGTTTTCGACCCGCCTCCGGGAGACGGGTTCTCGTTCCAGCGCACCTGATAAAGATCGAAGCGGCGGTCGTTGAGGTTCTGCACCGCGCCCGCCTCGCGCGCGACGAGCAGATCGGAGATAGACAGATCGGCGATGGCGATCGTTTCCGTGTTCGGCGCCGTGTCCGCCGCGACGCCGTCGCGCGCGAAAGCGAAGTCAGACGGCGTCAGGATGCAACTCTCCGCATAGTGAATATCCATGTTCTCGACATTCGGCAGATTGCCGACGACGCCCGAAAGCACGACGTAGCACTGGTTCTCGACCGCGCGCGCATGACAGCAGTAGCGCACCCTGAGATAGCCGCGGCGCTCGTCGGTGCAGAACGGCACGAACAGGATGATCGCGCCCTGATCGACGAGATGGCGCGCCATTTCAGGGAATTCGGAATCGTAACAGATCATGACGCCGACCGGCCCGCAGTCTGTCGGAATGATTGAAACCTTGTCGCCGCCCTTGATGTTCCACCACCGGCGCTCCGCCGGCGTCGGGTGCAATTTCTCCTGCGTATAGACGGCGCCATTGCGCAGGAAGACGTAGCACACGTTCCTGATCTCGCCGCTTTCGTGCCGCGTCGGATGCGACCCGCCGACGATATTGATGTTGTAGGAGACGGCGAGCTTTTCCATGAACGCGCAGAAGCGGTCCTTGTACTCGGCGATCTTGGCGATGGCCTGTTGCGGCGCGAGACGCTTTTGTTCGAGCGAGAGAAGCTGCAACGTGAAGAGTTCAGGGAACACGACGAAGTCCGCCTTGTAGTCGGAGGCGACGTCGACGAAATAATCGACCTGCTCTTCAAACTCCTCGATGCTCGAAATCCGCCGCATCTGGAACTGCACGGTGGCGACGCGCACGCTTTGCGGCAGGCGGTTGGTGGGGCGAACGGCCTTCACGCCCGAGGTTTCCGGCGCCAGCGGATTGCGCCAGTACATCAGCGCGGCGTAGCCGAGCGAGTCCTTGTCGCTCGGCAGATATTTCGGGATCACGCCGATCGGCTCGAAGCCCTGCGACATCTGGAAATTGACGACCTGATCCTTGATCTTCCGCTCGGCGACCGCGTGAATGTAATCGAGCGGGTTCGGAAATTCCGCCGCCCGCTTCGCATAGCCCGGCATCCGGCCGCCGAAGACGATCCCTTTCAGCTCGAAATATTCGCAAAGCTCGCGCCGCACCGCATAAAAGCGCTGACCGATTCGCAGCCGGCGAAATTCGGGGTCGACGCCCACATCCATTCCATAGAGCGTGTCGCCGTCCGGGTTGTGCCGCGAGGCGAAGGCGCCGCCGGTTATCTCGGTCCATGAATGCGGCTTCAGCGCAATGTCTTCGCTGATAATGAAGGTGGCGCAGTTGCCGACGATCTTTCCTTCATAATCGGCGACGAACTGGCCTTCGGCGAAATTGTTGATCTGGCCGCGGACATTGCCTTCGACATAACCGCCGTCTTCGCCATAGATTTTCCGGGAAAGCGCGACAATGCCCGGTACGTCTTCGAGCGTCGCCTGTCGGATCACGAGTTTCGGCTTGGTTGCGGTCACGGCGCGCCCTTTCCTCTGGTGAAGGGCGTGTAGCACGTTCCGCAAGCCGCGGCCAAACGGGGCGGCTTAAGCTCGTTAAACCGGGCGATCCGTCGCTTGGCCGTTTATGCGCCGGGCGCCGAAGCGAACGCTTCGCCCGCGGCCGACAACCGCTCCAGGAGATGGCCGACGAACAGCCCCATATCCTCGATGCTTACTCCCTGCGTGTACAGAAAGATTGCGCACGCAAAGAGAGCGAGACCGATGAAGCGCGCGATGCACGGCCCCGCCGCCAGAAACAGCGCCAGCGCGCCGATGACTTGCAGCGGACCGTTGAGCCCGCCGGTCGCAAGCGATTCGGCGATGCCGTTCAGCGAGGTGAAATCGATAACCGGCGGCGCCTGTCCGGCCTGCGCGGGCGAGATCATCGTGCTCGATCCGGCGAAAGCGAGATAGGCCGCGCCCGCTCCCTGTCCGAACTTGCGGATCACATTCAGCATGCGGCCGGAACCGGCGTTCGCATACCGGGGATTGACGGGCACGACGTCGTAATAAGGCCCGGCTCGATGAAGGACTGTTGTCGACATGGCTACGCTCACTCTTGTCTATGCGCTACGCGCGGACAGCGTGCCCCTCCGCTCCGCATGGTTAACATGGAACGTGTCGGAAAAATGGCGCGCTCCCGCCTACGTGTTCCGCGCGCGCGCCTGTGATTGTTGGTGAGCGGCCGCATGAATGGCGGATAGAGCCTTGAAACAGCGCAACCCTGCGCAAACTTTTTCGCCTCGCGCCCCATCTATGAATAGTTTGAAAGGCTTATGCCGCCGTTGCGGCGCAACATTGCACGCGCTTCATGAGGCGATGCTGCGCATACTGCCTATTGCGGGATATCCGAACTCGCCTGTCTGGCGGACATCGAGGGAGACATGTCCACGAAAAAGATGACAGCGGACCTCTCGGCGGCGCGGCGCCGGCGCAGCGAGCTGTTCCGGCTGAA
>JAVJPA010000149.1:0-14072 GCA_040216495.1 Amphiplicatus sp.
CGGGAACCGTCCGAACCGCTCAATAATATCGGCGTGCAATTTCGCGAAGCGCAGATATTCGGCGTCGCCAAGCGCCTCGAACAGTTTGAGCGATTTCGACTGGTCGGCGGCGTGCTCGGAATGTTCAAACGGCATATAGAAGAAAAACCGCAAGGCCTTTTCCACGCCCTGATCGAATCCCCGGTTTACAGCGCGATCCGCAATGGCGCGGGCGAGCCCGTCGGTCGCGAATGAGTGGCCCGAGCCTCGATAAATATTGCGAGGGAACTGATCGAGGAGGATGAGAAGCGCAAGCGCGCCGTCGGCCGTTTCTTCCCAGGCCGCATACTCGCTGCGCGCCGCAGCATGGTGCGCGGCTTCGAAGCGCTCGCGGATGAGGGCGTCGAAGGCGTCGTCCTTACGGAACCACTTTTGCGGCCCGGCATCGCGCCAGAATGATATTATTTCCTTGGCTGTGGGGTCAGCTTTCATCCGCTTCCCTATATGTTCCGCCTTGCGCAGGGATCCGTGAGCTTATGGCGGCTTGCATCTTCCGTTATAGCGGGCGGCGTTGCATGATGCGGCCCTCATTTTATGGCATAATAAAAAGGACCGTCGATGAAAACCCGCGCCGCCGTCGCTTTCGCCGCCAACCAGCCGCTGGAGATTGTCGAACTTGACCTTGCGGGCCCCAAAGCCGGGGAAGTTCTGATCGAGATCAAGGCGACCGGCATCTGCCATACCGACGCCTACACGCTGTCCGGCAAGGACTCCGAGGGCTTGTTCCCGTCGGTCCTCGGACACGAAGGCGCGGGGATCGTGCGGGAGGTGCGCCGGCGTTACGAGTCTCAAACCCGGCGATCACGTTATCCCGCTCTACACGCCCGAATGCCGCCAGTGCAAAACCTGTCTGTCGCGCAAGTCTAACCTCTGCACATCTATCCGGGCGACCCAGGGCAAGGGAATGATGCCGGACGGCACCAGCCGCTTCTCTTACAAGGGCCAGACGATCCATCACTATATGGGCTGCTCAACCTTTTCGAATTTCACGGTGCTGCCCGAAATCGCAGTCGCGAAAATCCGCAGCGACGCGCCGTTTGAGAAAGTCTGTTATGTCGGTTGCGGCGTGACGACCGGGATTGGCGCGGTGATCTGGACGGCGAAAGTGGAGCCGGGCGCCAGTGTCGCCATCTTCGGCCTTGGCGGCATCGGCCTCAATGTCATTCAGGGCGCAAAGCTCGCCGGCGCCGACAAGATCGTCGGCGTCGACATCAATCCTGACAAGCGCGCGATGGCCGAGGAATTCGGCATGACTCATTTCGTCAACCCGTCCGAGGTCGGCGTCAAGAACGTCGTCGACAAGATCGTCGAGCTGACCGGCGGCGGCGCGGACTATTCCTTCGATTGCACTGGCAACACCGATGTGATGCGCCAGGCGCTCGAATGCTGCCACCGTGGGTGGGGCGTCTCGGTGATCATCGGCGTGGCCGAATCCGGCAAGGAAATTTCAACCCGCCCATTCCAGCTCGTCACCGGCCGCGTCTGGAAAGGCACCGCCTTCGGCGGCGCGCGCGGCCGCACCGATACGCCCAAGCTTGTCGACTGGTACATGGATAAGAAGATCGAGATCGATCCGCTCATCACCCACCAGATGCCGCTCGAAAAGATCAACGACGCGTTTCATCTGATGCATGAAGGCAAATCGATTCGCTCCGTGGTCGTGTTCTAGGCTGCGGAGAAAACAGACGCGCCGGCGGAGCTGCCGGCGGCGCGCCCGCACAGTCAACGGCAGCAATCATGGGAGAAACCCTTATGGCTATGTTCACGCACGCCGTCCTCGGCACGAACGACATTACGAAGGCGCGAAAGTTCTACGACGCGACGCTCGGAGCGCTCGGTTACAAGTATGTCGGTCCGATGGGCGAGAATGCCGCGATGTACGGCAAGGATGCGCCGGAATTCATCGTCACCAAGCCGGCGAACGGCAAAGCGGCGAGCTTCGCCAATGGCGGCACGCTCGGCTTCGCCGCGCCGAACCGCAAGGCGGTGCACGCGTTCCACGAAGCGGGTCTGAAGAACGGGGGAACCTGCGAAGGCGAACCGGGTCCGCGCAATTTCACGCCCACAGCTTACGCCGCCTACCTCCGCGATCCGGACGGCAACAAGATCTGCACGTACTGTTTCGCGAACGAATAGGCGCCGGCCAAAATTATTAACAAGGAGCCGGCGCGTTTTTCGGCGACACGCCGCGCCGGCTTCGGAGGCTATGATGATGGAGATCGTTTCAGAGAACAGATGTTTTGGCGGCGTTCAGAACGTGCTTGCGCATAACTCGGCTGAGACAAAGACGAAAATGCGGATAGCTGTTTTCACGCCTCCCGGAGAAGGACCGTTCCCGGTTTTTCTCTGGCTCTCCGGTCTGACCTGCACGGAAGAGAATTTCACCGTCAAAGCCGGCGCGCAACGCGTCGCCGCCGAGCTTGGGATGATGATCGTCGCGCCGGATACGAGCCCGCGCGGGGAAGGCGTTCCCGACGATCCTGAGAAGGCCTACGATTTCGGGCTCGGCGCCGGGTTCTATGTGGATGCGACCGAGACGCCGTGGTCGGCGTACTATCAGATGTATTCCTACATCAATGAGGAGCTTTACGGCCTGATCGCCAGCGAGCTTTCAGGGGACATCAGCCGTGTCGCCGTCAGCGGCCATTCGATGGGCGGGCACGGGGCGCTGACTATCGCCCTGAAGAACCCGCAGAAGTATAAATCCGTCTCCGCTTTTTCTCCCATCGTCTCGCCCATGAACTGCCCATGGGGAGAGAAGGCGCTGGGCGGTTATCTCGGCGCGGATCGTTCTAAGTGGCGCGCCTATGATTCCTGCGCTTTGATCGAAGACGGCGCCCGTTTTCCCGACATCCTTGTCGATCAGGGCGCAGCGGACCAGTTTCTGGAAACGCAGTTAAAACCGGAATTGCTCGTCAAGGCTTGCGCCGAGGCGGATCAACCTCTGACTCTGCGCCGGCAGGACGGCTACGATCACAGTTACTTTTTCATCTCGACCTTCATCGAAGATCATTTGCGCTGGCATAGCGAACGATTGAGGTAAGGGCGCCCACGATTAGCTCAAGGTCCGTGCGATCGCTTTGCGCCATCCCGCCAGCAGCGTCTCGCGTTCGCTTGCTATCATCTGCGGCTCGAAGCGCGCGTCGCGCCGCCAGATCGCGGCCACATCGTCGGTGGAGCCGTAAAGCCCCGCCTGCAAACCGGCGAGAAAAGCAGCGCCGAGCGCGGTCGTCTCCATAATGACTGGACGCTCCACTGGCATATCGAGAATGTCAGCGAGTAACTGCATCAGCCAGTCGTTAGCGACCATGCCGCCGTCAACTCTAAGCGCATCCGGTGCGACCCCGTCCTGGCGGATGGCGCCGAGAAGGTCCGCCGTCTGATAAACGACGGATTCCAGCGCTGCGCGCGCCAATTCGGCGCGGCCGGTGGCGCGCGTCAAGCCGGAAATCGCGCCGCGCGCGTCCGGCGCCCAGTGCGGTGCGCCGAGCCCGGTGAAGGCGGGCACGAGATAAACCCCGCCATTGCCGTCTATGGAGCGGGCGAGCGCTTCCGACTCTTTGGCCGTCTTGATGATGCCTAGTCCGTCGCGGAGCCATTGGATCGCCGCGCCGGCGACGAAGATCGAGCCCTCGATGGCGTAAGTCGTCTCGCCTTTGAGGCGTGCGGCGATGGTGGTGAGGAGATTGTTCTCGGAAGCGACAAAGGTTCCGCCAGTCTGCACCAGTACGAAGCAGCCCGTGCCGTAGGTGCTCTTGATCGAACCTGGCGCGAAGCACGCTTGCCCGATAGCGGCCGCTTGTTGATCGCCGGCGACTCCGTAGATCGGGATAGCGCGGCCGAACAGCGACGGTTCGGTCATTCCATAATCAGCCGCGCAGTCGAGAACCTTGGGAAGGATAGCAGGGGGAACGCGAAAGGCTTTCAGCAGATCGGCGTCCCACCCGCTTTTACGGATATTGTAAAGGCTCGTGCGAGAAGCGTTGGTGGCGTCGGTTGCGTGAATCTTGCCGCCGGTGAGGCGAGCGATCAGAAATGAGTCAATGGTGCCGAAGGCGAGGGCGCCTCGCTCGGCTTTAGCGCGCGCGTCGGCATGGGTGAGTATCCATGCCGCCTTCGACGCCGAAAAGTAGGGATCGAGCAAAAGTCCGGTCCGTTCACGGACGAGAGGCTCAAGTCCGTCCGCCTTCAGTCGCCGGCAGACATCCGCAGTGCGCCGGTCCTGCCAGACGATGGCGTTGTAGATCGGTTTGAGGCTATCGCGCTCCCAAACGACTGTTGTTTCACGCTGGTTGGTGATCCCGATAGCGACGATCTCGCTGCCTTTGGCCTCGGCTTCGGCGAAGGCGCGTCTCGCGGTGTCGAGCGTCGTGCGCCAGATATCTTCCGGATCATGCTCCACCCACCCGTCGGCGGGGTAATGCTGCGGAAACTCCTGCTGGGCGACGGCGACAATATTCGCCGTGCGGCCGAACGCGATAGCGCGGCTTGAAGTCGTACCCTGGTCGATGGCGAGAATGGTCGGGTTTTTGGACACGCGGAGTCTCTATAGCAGCTTCGCGATATCTTTCTCTATTAACCGAGGAATCGTTTGCGGGCTGTATCGCGCTTTCACCTTACCGTCGCCGTCGACAAGAAACTTGGTGAAGTTCCATTTTATCGACCGCGTGCCCGCAAAGCCTAGCTTCTGCTCTTTGAGGTATTCATAAAGCGGGTGCGCAGAGGGGCCGTTTACGTCGATCTTGGCGAACAGTGGAAAGGTGACATCGTAATTCAGCTTGCAGAAGCTCGCGATCTCTTCGGCGTCGCCGGGCTCCTGCGCGCTGAACTGGTTGCAGGGAAAGGCGAGAACCGTAAAACCTTTGTCCTGATGCTTCCGATACAGCGCTTCGAGGCCTTCATACTGAGGCGTGAACCCGCATTTGCTGGCGACATTGACGATCAGCATAGGCTTGCCCTTGTAGGCGGAGAGCTTTTGCATCTCGCCGTCGTTTCGCCTCGCCTCGAATTGGTAAATGTCCGCCATATAGGTATTCCCATCCCGCCCATTCTCTGGAGCGTCCTCTTAACATGGACCGCACCCCGCGAGCGACGCCATCTTGCATCGGGCGGGGAGCGCTGAAACAATGTCCGAAAAACCGCCCCTAGCGGCGATATGATTCAGGAGGAAGCTATTTCCGGCAAGCCGATCAAGGATCCGGCCGACGCCATGCGCGGGGCGATTTCGCGGCTGGAAGAGCGGGTCGACTCCCTCGCAACGACCCTGATGGGAACGGAAGAGTTCGCAGGCGCCGCAAATCTCGCGGCGAACCTGCAACTTCGCGCCCAGAAGGGCATGGGCGACCACATGGCGCGCCAGCTCGCCTTCTTCAACATGCCGAGCCGGGAGGACATCGCGGCCCTCGGAGAGCGGCTTATCTCGATGGATGACCGGCTCGTGCGGATTGAAACGATGCTGGCGCGCATGGCGGGACCGGCGGCGCACTCGTCCAGACCCGATCGCCCGCCGCGCACGAAGAAAGCGCCTAAAAAGAACGAAGACGGCGACAGAAAAAGATCCGGCAAGGGCGAGGGGCGCTGATTGTCCGCGGGCGAACAGCAGGAGACGAATAAGCTTGGCGCTCGCGTCAGGAGCCTCGTCGAGCGCACGATCCAGCGCAACATCAAGGGCCTTGAATATTTCGCCTCGACCGCGCCGCCGGTCGGCCTGACGCCGAAAGACGTCATCCACAAGCGCGGCACGCTTAATCTCTATCATTATCATCCGCAATCGGACGAGATTTACCGCATTCCGATTTTGATCGTCATGGCGACGACAAATAAATCCTATGTGCTCGATATTGCGCCGGGCCAGAGCTTCGTCGAGTTTCTCGTCAAGAAGGGATACGACGTTTTCGTCATCGATTGGGATGCGCCGCGCCCGGAAGAAAAGCGCCTCGGCCTCGACGATTACACCCAGGATTTCATTCCCGACTGTATCCGCCGCGTTCAGGAAGAAACTGGCGAAGAAGACGTGACAGTCCTCGGCTATTGCATGGGCGGCGTGCTGTCGACGATCTACGCCGCGACCCATGCCGACGGGCCGATGAAGAATCTCATCTGTTTTACGACGCCGATCAACTGGGGCGAGATGGGTCTTTTCAGCGCTTGGGCGGAGAAGAAACATTTCGACGTCGACCGGCTGGTCGATATGGTCGGCAACGTGCCGCCCGATCTCATTATGACTTCATTCGATATGCTGCGCCCGACCGGCAAGGCGGCTGGGCGCGTTCAGCTCTGGGACAATATGTGGAACGACGAATTTGTCGATTCGTTCCGCAAGTTCGACCGCTGGGCGAATGAGACTTTGCCGCTCGCCGGCGAATATTTCCGGCAGACGGTGAAAGACCTCTTCTGGGAGAACAGGCTCTATAAAGGCACGCTGAAAGTCGGCGGCAAGACCGCTAGGATCGGCGATATCAAGGTTCCGCTCTTGCATGCGATCGCCGAACACGACCACATCATCCCGCGCGGCGCCAGCGAACCGCTGATCGCGCTTGCAGGTTCGGCAGACAAGCAACAGATTGTCCTGAAAGGCGGCCATATCAGCCTCGTCGCAGGCCCCAATGCCGTGCGGCGACTCTGGCCGCAACTTGACCTATGGTTATCGGAACGATCCGTATGACGACGCAAAAAGAATCCCGGTATCCGATGCATGTGAAGCTCGGCGCCACCGAAATCGTGTTGCGCGAAATGCGCGGCGCGGATGAGAAAGACGTGCACGAATTTGCGAAATCGCTCCCGACGCACGATCTTCTCTACGTTCGCCGCGACATCACCAATCTTAAAGTCGTATCCGCTTGGGTCGAGGCGATCCGCGCGGGGACGATCTGGACGCTGCTGGCGCTGAAAGGCGAGGAAATTCTCGGCTGCGTCGCGCTGGTGCGAGACCCCTTGTCATGGTCGCCTCATGTGGGCGAGTTGCGCGTTCTCGTTTCGCCTCATTCGCGTGAACAGGGGCTAGGAAGGCTGCTTATTCAGGAGGGGTTCCGCAAGGCGTTGCGGCTCGAACTCAAGAAGCTGGTCGCTAACATGACGGTCGATCAGAAAGGCGCTATCGCGATTTTCGAGGAGCTTGGCTTCCGCGGGGAAGCGTTGCTCAAGGATCACGTCATCGACCGCGATGGCGACGCGCACGATATCGCTATCCTTTCCTGCGATGTGGAGCGGTTGCACGGGCAGATGCAGGCCTATGGCGTGGTTGAGGCGTTTTAGAGCGTAAACGCTGAGCTTTGCCGCGCCTTGAATGTTGCGGCGCAAACAGCCATTTAACCTGCAATCGAGCCTTTCCTACGCTGAAAATCAGGGTAGGATTCGTCTCAAGTATTGTGGTGCGCATTAAATGGTCGCTTCGGCAGTCGAAGACTTAACGCCGCCGCCTTTTCCGCTGCCGGCGTTGGAGGCGGGACGCGCGCTCAGCGAAATGGCCATGCTTCCGGCCGCGCAACTGTTGCTGCGCTTCGCGCCGAGCGGCGACGGGCATCCTGTGCTGGTGTGCCCCGGTTTTCTCACCGGCGACAGTTCGACGACATTCCTTCGGCGTTTCATTAAGTCCAAAGGCTACAGAACGCATGGCTGGGATCTCGGCCGCAACATGGGACCGGGAACAGCGGGAACGGACGGCGAATATCTCGCCGAGAAGGTCATCGATCTGTACCGCCAATCTCGCCGCAAGGTCAGTCTCGTCGGCTGGAGTCTTGGCGGCGTTCTGGCGCGCGAACTCGCCAAGCGGATGCCCGACCAGATCCGTCAGGTGATCACGCTCGGCAGCCCTTTCGGCGTCGGGCCGAACGCCACCAGCGTCTCATGGATTTACCGCCGCATTGGCGATACGCCGTTCGACGAGGCGGAAATGACATCAATGGTTGCGACGCTCCGCGAGCCTCCGGCGCACGTCCCGTCCACGTCGGTTTTCAGTCGCACCGACGGCGTTGTGCCATGGCGCGGCTCCATAGAACGGGAAGCGCCGCTTACGGATAATATTGAGGTTTACGCGAGCCATTGCGGCCTTGGCGTGAACCCGTTCGTGTTCTTCGCCATCGCGGACCGGCTCGCCTTGCCGGAACATGGCTGGCAACGGTTCGACCGCACGGCGAACAGATGGCGCAAGCTCGCCTATCCGTCGAGCGGGCACGTCTATCATTCCTAAAAAAAAGCCGGCGCGTCGCCGCGCCGGCCTGAGCTGTCGAGGGAGGGTCGACAGGCTCGTTCGTCCGCCGCCTCAAAGGGGAGAGAGCGGCGGCGGACGGGTGCGTTACGCGCTCGCGCGGTCTTTCACTTTGGCGCGAAGCGACGAGAGGTAGCCGGCGACAGGTTCGATGCTCTCGCGGCCGGATTGCGCCGTAAGAGAGGCGACATCGCGCACTTGCGAAAGATTGCGCTCAATGCCGTCGCGCAGCGCGTCGCGCTGGATGCGCAGCGAGTCAGTGACTGACTCGGCTTCCATGACTTCACGCAGGGCGCTGAAGGTCGAGTCGGTATTGACTTGCGCGTTCTCAATCAGCGTGAGGAGGATATCGCGGCGCTTCTCGTCCATGATCGCGCCGGATTCGGCAAGCGCGGCGCCGGCTTCCTTGAAGCCGTCCTGAATGCGCTTCAGGATGGATTCAACATTCGTATCGGCTTCCGCGGCCTCGGCTTTGACGCGAGGCTTGGCGGTTTTCGCCGTGGTTTTCTTGGTCGTCGTTTTCTTGGCAGCCATGTCAGGTCTCCTTTACTATTCTGATAGCGTTGGCTTTAAGCGGCGCGGCTTTTGCGCGCCTTCTCTTCCGCCGACTTAAGGTGATCGGCGATGAGTTCGGTGATTTGCGGTAGGTGTTTCGGGGGCAGGTCGTGGCCCATGCCGTCGATGATTTCGAGTTTCGCGCCTTCAATACTGGCGGCGATGTCGCGTCCGCCCGCGTTCGGCGCCAGTTTGTCGGCGGAGCCGTGGATGACGAGTGTGGGCGTGGAAATCGTTCGCGTATAACGGCGAAGATCTCCGGTGGCGACGATGGCGGCGACCTGCCGGCGCACGCCGGCGGGATAAGTGCAACGATCGACCGCAGCAGCGATGCGTTGACGAAACGCCGCAGGATCGTTGCCGCCGTCTTTGGTGCCGATGACGCCCCAGGCTTCAACGGAACGGTCGATGATTTCATCACGAGACTTCGCCGGCGGACGTTTGGCGAACAGCGCCTTTAAAACCGCCGGGTCCGCCTTGGGCAGCGCCGGATTATTGGTCGATGACATGATCGCTGTGAAACTGCGCACGCGTTTCGGGTAGGACGCAGCGAGAAGTTGACCGATCATCCCGCCCATTGACGCGCCGACCACATGCGCGCTGTCTACATCAAGCGCATCGAGAACGCCTACTGAGTCAGCGGCCATGTCATGCAGCGTGTAAGGCGCAAGACGCTGTGCGCCGAACAGCCGCGCGGCGGCGATAAAGAAAAACGGGCTCAGCGCGCGCGCCTCGTGCATTTTTTGCGACAGGCCGATGTCTCGATTGTCGAAGCGGATGACGCGGAAGCCCCTCTCGACGAGGGCGTCGATGAACGCCATCGGCCACAGCGTGAGCTGCGCCGACAGGCCCATGATAAGCAGCACGGCCGGATCGGACTTCTTTCCGAACTCCTCGACTTCAATTTCGATGCCGTTGGCTTTGACGAGGGCCATGATCCGTTTCCCTAGTGCACTGACGCCGCAACGTCTTCCGGTGAGCCGCCGTGCGCGATGAGGCGCGCCTGAGCGATCCAGCCGTCGCGGAATAAGCGTCCGCCAAGCGATAGCCTCTCGCTGAGAACGGCGGCCTCCTCCGCAGACAGAGCCGCGATCTGCGCGATACGGGTTACGCCCGCTTCGTTGAGCTTCTTCGCCATCTTGCGGCCGAGCCCTTTGATCTGGGTGAGATCATCGGCGGCGGCTGCTTCGTTCTTCGGCGCCTTGCTGCGTTTCTTTTCGCGCGGCGCGACCGCGGCGTCGTAAAGCTCTTCGAACGACTCCCTGAGACAGGCGGCGTAAAATGCCGGATCGGGCATGGTTTCACGGCAAGCTGTGACGGTAATGGCAATCGCGCCGCAATAAGAAGTGGCGGCGTGGAACAGGCCCATGGAGTCGACTGCCGGTCCGAGACCGTAAGAGGCGACCATTCTCGCGCCCGCCATGTGCAGCGGAACCTGCGGGCCCGGCACGTTGGTGACGGTCGTGTTGAACATCGGGCTGATGCGGTTGGCGAGACCAAGGCGCGCATAGAGGCGCGCGGCTACGCCGGAGACCATGGCTGGAGCGAGTTTCGCCGCTTCCGCGAGCTGGCGTGCGCCGACGGCGTTCGACATCGCCTTCTGGTTCATTGCGCTTTCATGTGCGAAGTGCAGTCTCGCTAACGGATCGGCGATATGCGTGCCGAGCGGGATCGACAGCGCCGTCACCTGATTGCCCATGGCGCTCTTTTCGTCTTTCGCGCGCACAGATACCGGCGCCATTGTGAGCAGCGAGGTTGCGGGAAGCTCGTTCTTCGACTTGAGATATTTGCGCAAGGCCCCGCCGACGATGGCGAGCATTACATCGTTGACCGTCACCCCCGGAATGCGCTGGCGGATCTGTTTGACCTGCTCAAGGTCGAATGAAACGGCGTCGACGACGCGGTGCGCGGAAACAACGTTATTAAAGCGTGTGCGTGGAGGGCGGGCGCCGAGCAGCTTGATGTCGCCGCGCGTGATTCCAGCGGCGAATTTTAGAGCGCCCGGAGCGATGCGGCGCGCGACGTCGATCGCATGAAACGGGCGCAGCGCATTATTCCAGTAGGTGCGGCTCAAAAGTTCGATATCGCCTGGGCGACGGCCCGGCGTCCACGGACGCTCCGGCGCATCAACTTCGTCGACCGGCTCCAGACTGTGAAGGGCTTCGGAAATCTCGACGCCCGAGGCCCCGTCGATGGCGCAATGATGCACTTTCGAAACAATTGCGTAAGCGCCTTTGGGCACATTCGGGATATTATCGAGCCCCTCAATGACCGTGAACTCCCAGAGCGGCTTGGACATGTCCATCGGCCGCGCATGAATGCGCGCCACTTGAATGCAGAGCTGGCGCCAGTCGCCGGGCTGGGGCAGAGCTATGTGACGGACATGAAATTCGATGTCGAATTCCGGATCGTCGATCCAGTAGGGATGGTCGACTCCAAGCGGCACGGTGCGAAGTTTGCGGCGGAACGTCTTGGTGCGGTGAAGCCGCTCTTCGATGAATTTCAGGATGTCTTTGAAACGGACGAAACCGCCTGGCGCCGTGGACGGATCATAGATGGCGAATGCGCCTATATGCATCGGCGTTTTCGGACTCTCCGCGTAGAAAAATGACGCATCGAGTCCGGTGAGCTGTTCCGGCGACCATTCCCTGACGATGTCGATCAGCTTCTTGCCCATGATCTTGCTGCTTCCTCCCGCGTGGCTTGTTTTGCTCGCATCGGAACGCGCGACAGGGCGATGCGTTATGGCCGGATGATATATAAAAATGGAGTACAGTCCAGTAATTTTGCTGCGACGCAATAACGCGTCCGTGAAAACGAAAAATTTTTCTTCAAAAACAGTGGGTTGTGCGCATTGAAGCTTATGGGCTTTGAAGCCGGCGCATTTATGCTTGATAGGCCTTGTTGGGGGAGGGGGCGCTGATCGGAGCGCGCGCGGCTCAGAGCGCCGTTTGCTAAGGTCTCGCCAGAACCCCATTGAGCACAAGATCAAGGGCCTGCCGATTGGCGCGGCGCGCGGCGCGCGCGTCGCCGGTCACCGCCCATTGCAGGGTTGTCGCGCGCCATGTCGAAACCAGGCACTGGGCGACAAGATCGACTTCGAATTCGGTGGTGAATTCGCCGCTTTGCTGGCCTTCCGCCACGATCTGCGAAACCAGCGAAATAAGGCTGGAACTCGAATTCGCAAGGCTCGCCGCATCTTGCGCGGCCGCCTCCTTGACGATGGCGCGAAGCAGCTCGCTGTGCCGGCTCCATTCGTCGAGCATCAACGCGCGCAAAAGTTCAAGCTTGTCGATAGCGGGAAGGTCGAATCCCTCGAGCCTTTCGGCGATCTTTTGCGATACTTGCTCGTTGAAGGCCGAAATAAGCGCAGCCTTGGTGGGGAAATGCAGGAAGAAGGTCGCATTGGCGACATCGGCTCGCTCGCAGATTTCTTCAACCCTGACGCCGTCATATCCCCGCTCGGCCATTAAAGTCAGGGCCGCATCAAGTATTTTGAGGCGCGTTTCAAGTTTTTTGCGTTCGCGGCGCGAAAGCTCAGCGCCTTTCTTATCGAGACCGGCGAGGGAAGTCATTTTGACGCTGGCCCTTTCGTGCGGCGGTATTGTCATCTGTTCTATAAGCGGAGTTGTCTCCCTTACAAACGCCCGACCTGCTTTTCCGGGCGATTCTGCTTTTAGGGCTATGTGCCTGCTTTGTTCTTGCGCCCGGTGTCCTAAATTTTCATAGCCAGTGGAAACTTGGAAGTTTCCCCGCGCCTTAAGGAGTTTTAAGCCTGCAGCAAATGCGCCTTTTGCGCCGCCTCTCGTGTCGTGGCGACGCGCTCGGTTGGAGAAACTGAGGCCGAAATAAGATGCGGCGTCCGCCGCGTAAAACCTGCATGCTCAGTAAGCAGAAGAAATTTTCCGCCAAAATTGCGCCGGAATTCGCTATCGAGAACAAGATAACATCTAAACGCTTGTTAATCCGCATCCGGCGTGATGCCTAATGAACGGTAATGCGCTCAAGCTTGCTCCCATAATCCGCACAGGTACTATTGCTGTATGCGAAAAAGGAGAGCGACGATGATCCGCGATCAATTAGCAGAAAAGCTGAAAGACGAAATCACCGCCTTGCGCCGTTTTGCGCTGCTGCTTACGAGAAGTTACGAAGATGCCGAAGACCTCGCGCAGGATACGATTGAACGGGCGCTTTTGAAGTCGCATCTGTTTGACGGCGCCAATTTGCGTTCCTGGCTATTCACTGTGTGCCGCCGCATTTTTCTGAATCAGATTCGTAAGAACAAGACGCGCGGCGTCTCTACGACGCTTGATGATGCGCCAGTGTCAGCCTTAAGGGTGGAGAGCGAGCAAGAGGCCGTGCTTGAGTTCCATCGGCTGGTTGAGTGCTTCGATCTTTTGCCTATACGCGATCAGACCATTCTCTCGATGATTGTGTTTGACGGAGCGCGCTATGAAGAGGCGGCCCAGGCGATGAAAGTGCCGGTCGGTACGATCCGTTCGCGTTTGTCGCGCGCCCGCGCCCGCCTTTTATCCTCCGTAGAGACGGGAGAATGTGCGCCGCCTCCGACCGCTGCGTAGCGGCAGGGGCGTGCCGTTTGGGAACGAGCGGCGCGCCCGCGTGTTTCCAGATGGAGAAGAGGCTAGAAGGAGGAGACTATGAGTTCGTCAACGAAGGTTTTTGCTGTCATCGGCGTTATTGCTGTGATCGGCATAGGCGCTTACGCCATCAATGAGAGTCAGAAGAGCGACGCTGAAAAGCTCGGCGACAGCATAGAGGAAGCCGGTGAAGACATTAAGGATGCCATCGACTAAACGACCGACATTGTTTCTGTCTTTAGCGGCCGCATCGTAAAAGATGCGGCCGTTCTGCGATTTGCGCCTTCAAGGCTTGCAATTGAATAGAATACGGGCGCCGCACAAGCGGCGCCCGTATTCATCTGGAGCTGATTTTCCGCCTATAACGGCGTTCGGCCGCGCAGGGCTCGCGCGACCATGGCGACCAGGAAGAGAATCAGAAAAACAAAGAACAAGATCTTCGCAATACCGGCTGAAGCCGCCGCGATACCGGTGAAACCGAACACGGCGGCGATAATTGCAACGATAAGAAAAGTCAGCGCCCATCCAAGCATAACTGCCTCCTTCTTTACTTATACTCATGAGGACCGGAGCAGCGCCGCTTCATTGCGGCTGGCCTCAATCTAAATGAACACAATCCCTTTAGAATTGTTCCGAGGTATAATCGCCAGTTTTGCGACAGAAGAAGGGGGAGA
>JAVJPA010000150.1:0-15532 GCA_040216495.1 Amphiplicatus sp.
CGGAAGCGGGCGGTTTCACGCGACTCTACGGTCCATCGAAAGACAGGCTAATAATTCCAGGCAGCGAGTATGTGGCGCTGCTCAAATTGCCAGGCATGGCGCAGCCCTACGCGGTCGCCGTCGCCATCCCCGACAGTTTCAATGTTGAAGAGCCTTGTTTGTTCATCGCGCCGTCATCCGGTTCTCGCGGCGTCTACGGCGCCATCGGCACAGCCGGCGCGGCGGGCCTCTCGCGCGGCTGCGCTGTCGCGTTTACGGACAAAGCGACGGGAACGGGCTTCGTTCATCTTGCGACGGGCGAAAGCTATAATGCTGCGCTGGCGCTTACATCGGATACGGATGAAATGCTGTATGCGCCCGCCGGCGTCGAGGCGGCGTCCAAAACGCTCGGGCCAGGCGCCGTCGCGGTCAAGCATGCACATTCAGGCGACAATGTGGAGCGCTTCTGGGGCGAGGCGACGCTTGGCGCTGGGGAGTATGCGCTCTCTGTGCTCAATAGGCATTTCGCGAGTGCAAGTTTCGCCCGAGAGAACACGCTCATTCTCGCCGTCAGCATTTCAAATGGCGGCAAAGCGGCCGTGATGGCGGCTGAAGCGGACAGGAGTGGGCTGCTCGACGGCGTCGTCGCCTCCGAGCCTAACCTTTCGCTCGCCAAGCCAGGGAAGGTAATTGTCGATAGGCGGGAAGTTGTCGGCGCCGGCAAAGCGATGCTTGACTATGCGACGCTGATGAACGTCTACGCGCCTTGCGCTGCGGTCGCGCCGGATCTTGCTACCCAGCCCGGCGCAGCCGCCACGCTCTTCGCCGCGCCGGCGCTCACTTCCTGGTGCGCGCGCCTCGCCGTCGAAGGCCTTGTGCATGGCGAGACCGCCGCTGAGCAAGCGAGCGATGCGTTGGTGGTCATCCGCGACGCAGGCTTCACGCGCGATACGGACGCGTTGTTTCATTATTCTGTCGCGATCAAGCTGTGGCCGGCGTTGGCCCCGGCTTATGTGAACGCCTACGGCCGCTACGGAATCGAGGAAACACCCTGCGGCGCCTATTATGCGTTCGCGACCGCCGGAACACAGCGTACGCCGACAGACGATGAAAAGACGTCGCTGGCGGCGCTGAGCGGCGGCATTCCCCCGACCGCCGGAATCGATCTTCTCTATAAGGATGGAACGCCGAATGCGGCGATCGAGGCCGCGCTGTGCTTCCGTAATTTGTGGGCGGACGCTGAAGGCGAAAAGGTGCGCGCCGGCGCCGCCGAAGCGCAAAACACGGGCGATTACGGCGCTGTTCCCATGATCATCCTGCACGGGCGCTCGGACTCGCTGCTTCCAGTCAATCATACGTCCCGCGCCTATGTCGGGGCGGCGAAAGGGGGCGGGGCGCTGCGTTATTATGAAATCGAAGGCGGCCAGCATTTCGATTCCCTTCTGATGCTCCCGGATCTTGCGGCTCTCCTGACGCCCATGGAGGCGTATCTCGGCGCCAGCGTCGATCTGATGATGGCGCATCTCAAGACTGGCGCGCCCCTGCCGCCGAGCCAACTCGTACGCAATACGCCGCGCGGGACTTCCCCTCTAGGCGAAGCCCATCTTGGCGGCATAAGCTTGGAGCCCGGAGCGAACGGGATCGAAATCGGCGATGGCGCCATTAGTCTTCCGCAATAACGCGGCGGCCCGAGTAAGGGCGAACGCGTGTCGCTGACCAGCAGCTGGGGCCTGATCGGCATTTCGGTCGCCTATCTATGGGTGCTGTTCCTGATCGCCTATTTCGGCGACAAACGCGCTGACAAGGTCGGCCCGCCGCTTCGCCAGCCCATTGTCTACAGTCTCGCGCTCACTGTCTATTGCACCTCGTGGTCCCTGTACGGAACTACCCAGCAAACCGCTGCGACCGGCTGGCTGTTTCCGCCGACCTATGTCGGCACGATCATTCTCTTTATCTTCTTCGCGGGCTTTCTCCAGAAGCTGATCGTCGTCTCGAAGCGGCAGAACATCGTGTCGGTCGCAGACTTCATTTCTGCGCGCTACGGAAAATCGCGCAGCCTCGCGTTTCTAGCGACGTTCATCGCGCTAATCTGCGTTACGCCCTACATCGCGCTACAACTGAAGGCGGTGACGGAAAGTCTCAACCTGCTTTCAGGACAGGCCGAAGGTCAGCGCGGCCTGCCTGATACCGCGTTGATCGTCACCGCCATGCTCGCTGTCTTCTCGATCCTGTTCGGCGCTCGGCGCTCGTTGACGACGGAACACAATCGCGGCCTGATGCTGGCGATCGCTTTCGAGGCCGTATTCAAACTCGTCGCTTTCGCCGCGATCGGGCTTTTCGCAATTTTCACCCTGCATGACGGTCCCGGCGACCTTGTCCGAAAGGCGGTCGAGTCCGGCGTCTTTGAGAATGCCGGCGAGGCGGGACGCCATTCCTTCCTGGCGTCCGTCGTGCTTGGCGTCGCCAGCATTGTCTGTCTGCCGCGTCTTTTTCACGTGTTGATCGTCGAGAATGTTTCGACCGACGATCTCAAGGCCGCCCAGAAATGGTATGTTCTCTATCTTCTCGTCATGGGAGCGGCCGTGTGGCCGATAGCGGCGGCGGCTCTGCTGGCGGGCGGGGCGGCGGCGTCTTCCGGTTATCATTCGCTCGTCCTGCCGCTTGCGTCCGGTGAAACCGGTCTCGCTGTGCTCGCCTATCTCGGCGGGCTGTCCGCGGCGACGAGCATGGTGATCGTCGCCACCGTGGCGCTTGGCATCATGATCGGCAACGATCTGGTTGCGCCTTTCGCCATTCGCAACAAGACGTTAACTCGCAGCGGCGCCGATCTTTCCGCGCGCGTTCTTATGATCCGCAGACTGTCGATCGTCGGACTTTTGACGCTCGCCTACGGCTACAACAAATTCATCGGCGGTTCGGGACAACTCGCCTCCATCGGCCTTATGTCGATGGCGCTCGCCGCGCAGTTCGCCCCGGCGATTGTCGGCGGGCTGTACTGGTCGCGCGGACATACGCGCGGCGTGGCCATAGGGCTCATGGTTGGCGCGGCGGTGTGGACCTACACGCTGCTATTTCCAGCTTTGATTCACGCTGGTCTCGGCGATCCGGCTCTGCTGACAGACGGGCCATGGGGCTGGGCGTTTCTGCGCCCGACTGCGGCGCTCGGGCTCGACGGCTGGGATCCGATCGCCCACGGACTTTTCTGGTCGCTCGCCGTCAATACCGTTGCTTATGTTGCGGTTTCTCTCGCGGCGCCAGCCGATCTTTCGCTTCGTTTGCAGTCAGGCGCGTTCGTGCGTCTTGAAAGCGAGCCGTCTGCGGGCGCGGCGTTCGCGTCGATCCGCAACGACCAGCTGAGCCTGCTGGTCGGCCGCTTCATAGGGCAGGCGGCGGCGGGCGAGGCGTTCGCCCGGTTCTTTTCCTCACGCGGAACGCCTGTTGCCCCCGCGGCGACGGCCGATCGTGAAACGTTTCAGTTCTCGGAACGCCTGCTCGCCGGCGCCATCGGCGCGGCGTCTGCGCAGGTCGTGCTGCAGTCGGCGGCGAGCGGGCGCGAGATGAAAGTGAGCGACGTCGTCACGCTCGCTGACGAAACCGCGCGCGTTTTCCGCTTCAACCGCGATCTGCTGCAAGCTTCGCTCGACAATGTCAGCACAGGCATTTCTGTCGTCGATAAGAACTTGCGCCTCGTCGCCTGGAACAGCGCCTATGAAAAGCTGTTCAGTTATCCGGACGGATTCCTGTATGAGGGCAGGCATGTGCGCGACCTCCTGGCGTTCAATGCCGAGCGCGGCGAATTCGAAGGCGACCCTGAAGCGGAAGTCGACAAGCGCCTGCGTCATCTGCGCGCCGCGACCCCCTATACCTACCAACGTGCGCGTTCAAACGGCGTCGTCATCGAAACGCGCGGCAACCCGATGCCCGGCGGCGGCTTCGTCACCAGCTATACCGACGTTTCGGATTTCGTCTCCGCCGAGCGCTCGCTGAAAGAACTGAACGAAACGCTGGAGCGACGCGTGACTGACCGCACCGAAGCGTTGACCCTCGCCAATCAAGCCCTGAACTTGGCAAAGGCGGAGGCGGAGCACGCCAACCGTTCCAAGACGAAATTTTTCGCCGCCGTCAGCCATGACGTGCTGCAACCTCTCAACGCTGCGCGCCTTTTCGCTGCGGCGCTTGCGCAGCAGAATCGCGACGAAGGGCTGGGGCGGACCATCTCCAACCTCGATAGCTCGCTGAACTCGGTTCAGGACCTTTTGAGCGAGGTGCTTGACCTGTCGCGTCTCGACGCCGGCGGCCTTGAGCCGGAGTTTCAGCCTGTCTCGCTCCGCCGCCTGTTCCGCGAGCTCGCCGGCGAATTCGCGCCGATAGCGCGCGAGCGCGGCGTCGATATTCGCGTGCACGAAACATCGCTCCTTGTAAGGAGCGACCCCCGCTATCTGCGCCGCATAGTGCAGAACCTTGTCTCCAATGCGATCCGTTACACCCCCACGGGCCGAGTCGTCCTGGGCGCACGCCGGAAGAGCGGGGCGGCGCGCATCGAAGTCTGGGACACCGGCCTTGGCATCGACGCTGCAGACCTCGGCGATATTTTCCGTGAGTTCAAACGCATTCCATCTCCGGCGGCGGACGGAGCCAAAGGTCTCGGCATCGGTCTCGCCATCGTCGACCGCATGTCGCGCATGCTCGGCCATCCTGTTTCGGTGCGTTCTGTGTTGGGTAAAGGGTCTGTTTTTATTGTCACGGCGCCAATCTGCGGCAGGGAGGCTGAGCGCGAAACGCAACCTGCCGGAAGGAGGCGCGAGAGCGCCGGCGAGCTCGCGGGGATTTGCGCGCTCTGTGTCGATAATGATCCTGCGATCCTTGCGGGCATGGAGCAGCTTCTTTCCGGTTGGGGATGCCGCGTCATCGTCGCGCCCTCGTCAGAAAAAGCCGCGGCGTTAACCGAAGCGCGCGGCGAACCGCCCGACATCTTTCTCGTCGATTATCATCTCGATAATGGAGAAACAGGACTTAGCGCCGTCGCCGCCTTGCGCCGTCGGTTTGATTCGGCGACGCCCGCCGTGATCATTTCCGCCGACCAGACGGACAAGGTCAAACGCCTCGCCGAAAACGCAGGCTGCCGGTTTCTCGCCAAGCCCGTGCGGCCGGCGGCATTGCGCGCGCTGATGACGGGACTTTGCGCAGCGCGCGCGACAGCGGTTTTATAGAGTGTCAGAGCGAGGATAATCGGCGAGGTCGAGAGTCTGCATTTCGGCGAGGATCTGCGTGCGTCTTTGCAGGTTGAGCTTTTTAAGCAGCGCAGTCATGTGCGCCTTTACGGTCGACAGCGACAGATGAAGTTCGTGGGCGATCTCCTTGTTGAGCTTTCCTTCCGCAATGAGGCGCAGCACCTTGAACTGCTGCGGAGAGAGAGAGGCGAGACGGCGGCCGAAATCGACTTCTCCGCCATCCGCTTCGTCGCCGCTTTCCGTTCCTTCTGGAACCCAGGTTTCGCCGTCGAAGATCGCGGCGATCGCCTCGGCAATCTTCGCGGGAGACAGCGACTTCGGAATATAGCCCGAGGCGCCATAATGCAGCGCCTTGCGGATCACCCGCGGATCGTCGATGCCCGAGACGATCGCGACCGGCGTTTCCGGGCGCTCGACCCTGAGATAGAGAAGACCTGAAAACCCGTTCGCCCCCGGCATCATCAGGTCGAGAAGGACCAGATCCGCCCCCCCGCGCGCCGCGAGGGCGCCGGCGGTCTCGTCCAGGGAGCTGGTCTGGGTGATCTCGCAGCCCGGCGCCGCGCTCTTCACAGCCTCGCTGAGGGCAAGCCGGAAAAGGGGGTGGTCGTCGGCGATCAGGATATGGGGGGCGTCTGGCATCGGCCTCGTTAAGGGCTTGAAAATGGCTCTGGATGGCGTTCAGGGGCCCGGGCTCGCGCTCCATAACATAAGACCCGCCCCTGGTCGCCTGCGCTGCTCTTGGGACGGGAAAATGTCCCTCCCAATTCCGCGGCTTCAATGTGGACAAGCTGGCGGACCTTGGCTTATACACCGCCCTCCAACGCCATCGGCGTTCGCCCAGGTAGCTCAGTTGGTAGAGCAGCGGATTGAAAATCCGCGTGTCGGTGGTTCAATTCCGCCACTGGGCACCACATAACCCTTTATCATCTTATCTCCAGATCTGTCTGACAGTCTGAGTTTTGCCATAACGCCCCAAAAGATCGAGAGACGCGGCTTTTGCAGCCATTTGACCTTGCCGGGGAACTATCAATCTCAGCCGTCTCAGGAACGCAGAGCCGGGGCTGGAAGTCCGGAAACGGTCAGTCAGCGCGGCTTGCAGCTCTGGACCGACACTTAATGGCCTTATCCCGCCGCCAGTCTTGCAGATGCGCGCGACGCGACGAAGGTAGTGCGCCCTAGCGCGCGAAGGATGCGACCGTTTCGTTGAAGAGCGAACGCAAGATCGCGCAAGCCGTACCGTCCCATTCGATCGCCCAGGATATGTAGCGAAACTGAAGACCGAAGCCGCGTTCGCGCGATGTCTTTCAAACTCGAGTGGCTCTAGTATGGTTTTCCAAATGCGGGCGCGATAACTATTTCGTCGGCCGAGACGTCGGACATTTTCGCGCTGAAGCGCGACGAATAACGAGAACGCCGCGAAGCCGCCAGACTCCTTCGGTCGATGTTCCGGGACGCGAGCACGGCTTTAAGGAGAGCGGCCTGCACGAAGGCCGTGTGCGTTTCTTAAGCGCACAATTCCCCTAGCCCCATAACGCGGCCGCAGGCGCAGTCACCACGCCGTCGCGGTATGACATCGCCGCATCGCAATCGCATTGAAGAAGCGTAGGACCGTCGAGATCTACGAACCGGGAAAGCTGCGCGACGATGAAGGCTGGCGCCATCGCCAGCGACGTGCCGAGCATGTTGCCGGTCATTAGCGCGACGCCGCGCTTATGGGCGGCCGCGGCCAGATCAAGCGCTTCGGTGAGGCCCCCGGTCTTGTCGAGCTTGATGTTGATCATCTGGTAGCGGGCCGCAGCCGTCTCCAGTTCGCCGAGATGCAGGCAGCTTTCGTCCGCGCAAAGCGGTAGCGGCGCCTTATATCCTTCCAGCTCATGGTCGCCGCCGCGCGGCAGCGGCTGTTCAATCATGCTTACGCCGAGTTTTAGCATGGCCGGTGCGGTTTCCTTCAACTGCTCGAAGGTCCATCCCTGGTTGACATCGATCACCAGTTCAGCATCTGGCCGGGCTGCGCGCACGGCCTCGATGCGCTCGACGGGCGCATCCGCGTCGAGCTTCACCTTGATGTGTTTCGCATCGATGGCGCGCGCTGTCGCCGCCATCTCTTCGAGCGATCCGATGCCGATCGTGTTGACGGTGGCGACCGGCGCAACCGGGACGCCGGCCAGATCCCAGACGCGCTCGCCGCTCTTTTTCGCTTCGAGATCCCACAGCGCGCAGTCGATCGCGTTGCGCGCGCCGCCCGGCGGCAGCAGGTAGCGAAGCGCGCGCCGATCGGCGCCGCGTTCGATCTCCGCGCGCGCGCTTTCGATCTGCGCCATCATTGAGGCGACAGTTTCGCCGAGATAGAAAACGCCAGCCGCTTCCGCCCGGCCCGCCGCGCCGCCTTCGCGGATTTCAGCCACAAGCGTGCGCGCCTCGCCGAAGGATCTTCCGGTAATTCGCAAAGGCGTCTTCAATGGCCAGCTTTCGGCGCGAAGCGTCAGCGAACGCATCCCTGTCCCTCCGGAAATTTTTCGACGAGCACGTCGACGAGCGCGTCGCACCCGTCGGCGATAGGATCGACGCAGGCGAGCCCGGTCTCCGCGCGCGCGCCCTGTTTCGCCGCCTCGCGTTCGGACGGCTCAAGGCCGGACGTATTCAGGCTGACCCCGGCGCAGACGACACCGGCGTTGACGATGCGCGCGCAACGAAGATTGAGATAGATGCATTCGGCGAGAGTCGGCATCCGCGCATGGCTCACAGTCTCAATGCGCGTACGCGACGCATCGTGGCAGAGGATGATCGCATCCGGCTGCGACCCATGCAGGAGGCCGAGGCTGACGCCGGCGTAGGAAGGATGGAAAAGCGATCCCTGTCCTTCAATGACGTCCCAATGGTCCGCGTCATTGGCGGGCGACAGAATTTCAGCGGCGCCGGCGACAAAATCAGAAACGACCGCATCGATCGGCATGCCCGATCCGGCGATCATCACACCCGTCTGGCCGGTCGCGCGGAACGTCGCCTTGAGGCCGCGACGCTCCATGCACTGGGCGAGGGCCAGAGCGGTGTATTTCTTGCCGACCGCGCAGTCCGTGCCGACCATCAATATGCGACGCCCGCTGCGCGGCGCGCCTGTCGCGATGGGTATATTCGCGGGCGGCACGCGGACATTGACCAGCTTCGCGCCCGAGCCGCGCGCCGCGTCGGCAAGGCCCGGAATCGTTTCAAGGCGCGTGTGCAGCCCGCTGACGATATCCATGCCCATGGCGGCTGCGTCGCTCAGCGTCCGCGCCCAGCTGTCGCTGATTGCGCCGCCGACAGGGTTCACTCCGATCACCAGGCTCCGGACGCCGGCTTGGGCGGCTTGTTCGAGAGTCATGTCGGGCGCGCCGATGTCGAGAGGATTGCCGTCGAAGCGCAACTGCCCCGCGATCCGTTCCGGGCGCCACTGGACGAGGCCGAGCGCGGTCTTCGCGAAGGAGCGCGAGACAACATCGCCGATAAAAAGCAGATACGGCGGATCGAAACGAGTGGGCGCGATGCTGCTCATTTGTCTTTCTCCTTCATGGACGGGCGCCGGCGGCCGCTTCCTGCTTGTTTGTCGCTATGAGGCGCCAGACCCCGACTGTCAGCAGCGGCGCAATGTATACGCCGAGGAAACCCCACGCGAGCAAGCCATATCCTTTCGCGATCAAGGCGATGACGCCGAACTGAGACAGGGCGATAGCGACGGCGAAACCGAGCGCGGCGACCAGAAAATGCAGGCGGCGGCTCGCCGGAGCGCCGCGCTTTTCGACTAGAGCGGCGTCGACGCGGGCGATCAGCCCCTGGATGACGCCGGCCCCGGTTTCGATGAGCGTGCCGAAAAGGACGATCGTATAGATAAGAGTGAGCGCCGGCAGCGCCGCCGCCTCAAGCATCGCATAGACGGGCAGCGCCTCTGCTGTGATCGCTGGATAGCCGGCGAGAAAGGCGAGGTGAAAGGCGGCAGCCGGCGTAATGAATAAGAGCGCGCTGAGAACGCCGGCCGCTACAGATTCGGTTGCTGTTTCGAGCGGCTTCACCGCGAACAGCACGGCCGGAACGGCGACCGAGGAATATAGAGCGTATTGCAGCGCGCTGCGCGCCCATCCCGGATTGACTGCTCCCTGCTTGAGAGTTTCCGCGATCGGCGCGTTGAATTTGGTCAGCATCACGACCATGAACAGGGCGAGCGCCGCGTAGAGCGCGAGCGACCACCACGTCATTGCGAGAGCGAGGATGCGGGCTCCGAAAAAAATCAATGCGCAGACGGCGACGGTCATCGCCGCCGCGCCCGCATAGCCGGGAAGACCGAAAGCGCTTTGAACGACTGCGCTGGCGCCGGCGAGGGCCACGGAGACCGCCAGCACGAACATCAGAATATAAAGCGCTTCGAACGCCGGCCAGAAGCGCCCGATCAGGCTGCGGAAGAACGTCCTGTAATCGAAGGCCTGAAACCGGCGGGCGTACTCATAGGTCACCGAGACCGCGACGCTCAAAAGCGCGAAGGCGAGCGCCAGCCCCATCAGTCCGCCAAGCGGCCCGTACTGCGTAAAGTACTCTACTAGTTCGCGTCCGGTTCCGTAGCCGCCGCCTATGTTCACGGACTGGAACACGGCGGCCGGAACAACGCATGCGGTAAGGAAGCGGCGGAAACGCAGCATCATGGGAGCTCGATCCGTCGTTAGGAAATAATGCCGGCGCGGGCGAGCGCATCGGCGTATCGCCCGAGCGTTCGCTCCAGCCGGTCGGTGAGATCAATGATTTCGTCCGTATTGATCGTGAGCGGCGGCGTCACCATCAGCCAGTCGCCGAATTTGCCGCCGTTCGTGCGCCTCGGGTAAAGGACAAGGCCCTCTTCCATCGCAATGCGCCCGATCTTGGCCGGCGCATTCTCTTCAAGCGGTATCATGCGCTTTGACGTCTTGTCGGCGACGATTTCGATGGCGAGAAGCAATCCTTTGCCGCGCACGTCTCCGATAAGCGGCGAGGCGCCTGCGATTTCGTCGAGGCGGCGGCGCAAGAGCGCGCCGGACCGCGATGCGTTGCCGATCAGGTCGCCTTCGCGAATTTCGTGCAGGATGGCGTCGCCGGCGGCGCAGGCGAGGGGCGTCGTCGTGTATGTCTGGGCGTGCGGGAAACCGCCCGTGCTCGCCACCAAATCGACCATGTGCGCCGGCGCCAGCATAGCGCCGAGCGGCAAATAGCCGGCGCTGACGCCTTTGGAGAGCGCGACGAGATCGGGATCGGCGCCGGGCCAGTGATGCGCCGCGAGGAACGCGCCGGTGCGGCCGCCGCCGGTCAGCACCTCGTCATAAATAAGAATGACGCCGTAGGCGGAGCATATCCGCCTGATCTCCGCGTAATAGAAGTCGGGCGCGACATTCGCGCCCGCCGAGAGCCCCGCCACGGGTTCCATGATGAACGCCAGCACGTTTTCCGGTCCGAGCCGTTCGATGGTCTCGCGGAGCGTTTCGAGACTGCGCCGGGCATGGGTTTCGGCCGTGAAACCGTCGGGCTGGCGGTAGGATAGCGGCGCGGGAATTTTCGCGCACGGGCGCGAAATCGCGCCGAACAATTCCTCCATCGCTTCATCGCCCGACAACCCGGCGGCGCCGAGCGTCGCGCCGTGATAGGACGGGTTCTGGCTGATGAAGTATCGCCGCGACGCTTCGCCTTTTCGAACGGCGACCGTGCGCGCGAATTTCATGCAGGTCTCGACCGCTTCCGATCCGCCGGACGTGACGTAAACATGGTCGAAGCGCGGCCCGGCCTCGGCGAGCAGGGCGCGGCTGAAGCGCTGGCTGGTCTCGCTCTGGAAATTCAGGGGAAAAGCGAACGAGACCTTGCGCGCCTGTCGTTCGATTGCCTCCAGAACGCGCCGGTTGGAGTGCCCGATATTGACGGCGACAGGGCCGGATGCGGCGTCAATATAACGTGCGCCAGTTGAGTCCCAGTAATAAACGCCTTCCGCCCGTTCGATCTGCGGCGGAAGCTGCGCGCCTTCTGGAAAGAAAAAGCCCTGGACGCCGCTGCGGTCGGCGACGTTGCGCCCGCGCCCGCCCGGCGCGTCGATTTTCGGTGCTTGAGTCACGCGTCACCTTCCGGAGCCTGCCGTGTCACAGGCTGAAATGACCATACAGTCATTTCTTGCGAAGTCAAAGCCCGGCGACGAAGTCGCGGCGAGGACGCGTCCGGCTTATTTCCGCACGCGGAGAGAAAGAAAGTCGTCAACGGACCTGTCGAACTGCGCCGGAGGATTCTCAAGGAAAAGAGCGCGGTGCTGGAACAGGGTTATAGACTGCACAAGGTAAGACCTGCTCTTGGAAAGCCGCTCGAAATCCGGGTTCCGATGCACGGCGTAAATCGCGTAGAGCGCCTGGTCGAGCATGCCCCAAAGACAGTAAGTGACGTAGGTGGAGAAGTCGGCGCTGAGCGGCTTGTTCGACCAGCGGCGGATTTCCTCTATGTACCGAGAAGAAAGTCCCTTCAGGAATCCGGTCCAGATTTCAGTGATGCGGGGAATGGTTTCGGAGAGCTGCATCATGCTCCGGTGAAGGCCGACATTCTCGCAAAAAGTGTCGGCGAACCATGAATTAAGAGCCAATAACGCTGAAAAAGCATCGTCGCAGCCCGATGCGGAAGGCATGATCTTGACCTGCAGGTCCGCGTATTCCTCCAGGACATGCGCGACAAGATCCTCCTTGTCGGCGAAGTGCAGATAGAAGGTGCCTTTCGCCAGCCCGGCTTCTTCGCAGAATGTCGAAATGCGAATGTCATGATAGCCGCCGCGCTCCAAAAGACGAACGGCGCCTGCTTTCAGCTTTTCGCGTGTCAGCTCGTTCTTTTTCGCCTGCGGTCTGCGAATCTTTCCGTCAAGGTAATGGCTGTAATTGATGACATGGCTCATCGGGGCTGCTTCGGCGTGACCTGTTTTCATGAACGATCGCTGGTTTGTGGGGCGCGGCGGCTGCCGGCTGGGGAACTCTCTGTGTCAATTTTGATACAGCAACAATGCCGCCGCCGCCAGACGTATAGACAGATGACCAATCGGTCATTACGCTTTGTGAATGCTGTTCAAGCGTCCGTCTATATGGCGCGGCGCACACGTTTGGAGGGGTGACATGAAGTTCAGGGCCGTTCTCGCCATTTCCGCAGCCGCCGCGGCGTTCGCCGATTGCGGGGCCGTGCAAGCCTGGGCAGCCGACGAGATCGTCGTGCGGGCGCGGAAACAGCAGGAAAGCATTCAGGACGTGCCGATCAGCATCACCGCCTTTTCAGGCAGCGATCTCGATGCGCGGGGCGTCACCTCCCTTGAAGACATCGCCTTCATCACTCCGAACATGACGACGACTGGCGGCAGCGATGGGGCCAATTCGTTCAGCATTCGCGGGCTTTCATCGACCTCGAATAATCCGGGCATCGAATCGGGGATCGGGCTTTACGTCGATGAAGTCTATATCGGCAAGTCTTACGCGTTCATGACGGCGCTCTCGGATATCGAATCCGTCGAGGTGCTGCGCGGCCCGCAGGGCACGCTCTACGGCCGCAACACGATCGGCGGGGCGATCAACATTTTCACGCGCGAGCCCGGCGAGGACGCCAACGTCAACGCCGACTTCACCTACGGCAATTACGGGCAGTATCAGGTGCGCGGCTCCGTCAGCGGACCGCTGGTCGAAGGGCGGGCCTACGCCTCGCTCAGCGCCGTTGTGCGCCAGCGCGACGGGTATCTTAAGGATTTCGCCCGCGATACGGCGTACCAGGACGAAGATCTTTGGGGAGCGCGCGGCAAGCTGCTTTTAAATCTTGGCGCTGACACGCAAGCCTTGCTGATCGGCGACTATTACATCGACAAAAGCGTTGACGGCATCGAGGACATTCGCGAAGGCGCGCTAGCGCCCCTCGATCCCTTTCCGCTTGAGGAGCGTAAGGTCGGCACGAACTTCGCAAGCTATTCCGAGCGGGAGAGTTACGGTGTTTCGGGCAAGGTGACGCACGATCTCGGCGGCGCGGAGCTGGTCGCCATCACCTCTTATCGCGCCCAACGGATCGACTCGCTCAGCGACCAGGATTTCAGCGTCGCCGATATCTCGTACACCGGCCGCGCGCAGGATCAGAACCAGTTCTCGCAGGAAATCCGGGTTGTGTCGGACAAGGACGGGCGCTTCTCCTACATTATCGGCGGGTATTTCCTCTCCGAGGACGTCGATGCGGTGACGACGGCGAATCTCGGCCTCGACGCCATCGGGACCGTCGAAACATCCTACACGTTCGCCGACGTCAGCACGGAAGCTTATGCCGTGTTCGCATCGGCGACGTACCGGTTCAACGATTATCTCGAAGCGTCAGGCGGCGTTCGCTACAGCTATGAAGACAAGACGCTGGCGTTCAGCCAGACACTCTCGCCGGGCGCCTTCATCATGCCGCTCGCCGGCATATCCATCGAGGTGCCGCTTTTCATCGACGACTATTCCCAAGGCGCGGTCTCAGGCGACGCCAGCCTCAACTTCAAACCCGCCGACGACGTGATGCTGTACGCGTCTTTCGCGCGCGGCTTCAAGGCGGGCGGCTTCAACGCCACGCTCACGTCGATGCCGCCGGCGGCGCTCGCCTTCGACGCCGAGTTCGTCAACAGCTACGAAGCGGGCCTGAAGACATCCTTCTTCGACGACGCCCTGCGCATCAATCTCGCCGGCTTCTATCTCGACTACTCGGATAAGCAGGAGCAGACGCGAGTCGGCACCTTCTTCCAGGTGCAGAACGCCGCGAAAGCGACAAGCAAGGGCTTCGAGCTTGAAGTGTTCGCCAGCCCGCATCCTCAGATCCAGTTCACGGGCGGCCTCGGTTATGTCGACGCCGAATATGACAGCTATCCCGATTGCGATCCGTTCGGCGCCGATTGCAGCGGCAACACGCTCCAGAACGCGCCGGAATTGACGGCGAACGCCGCCGCAAGAGTCGATCAGCCGGTAGGAAACGGCCTGAATCTCTTTGCGCTCGCGCAGATGACGTATGCGGATGAAGCGTTCGTGTTCGTCGATAACGACCCGCAATTCGTTCAGGAATCGCGCACGCTGGTGAACTTGCGCGCCGGCATCGAAGGCGGCGACGGGCGCTGGGCTGTGGAAGGGTGGGTGACCAATCTCACCGACGAGACGGCGATCGAGTTCTCGCAAGAGTTTCTCGGCACGGTCTACTCTTATATCAACGAACCGCGCATGTATGGCGCGACGGTGCGCGTCAACTTCTAGGCTGCGTCCCTTGCGCGCCGCCCTGAGGGAAAGAATGGCGATAACCGGCAAGATCATCGTCGCTGCGCTCGCGGTTTTCGCGGGCGCGGCGGCGGCGAAAGCGGAGGCGCCCGCGGCGCGCAGCGAAAGCGCGCTGCAAGCCTCGCTCGACAGGCTGGCGGCGACGCTCGGTCCGGCGGGCGTCAGCGAGGCGGTCCTTGTCGTCGAAACGCCGTCCGGCGTTCGACACAGCGCTCGTCTCGGAGGCCCGGTAAAATCGGCCGATCCTGGCGGACGCCTGTTCCAGATCGGCAGTCAAACAAAATGGTTCACCACGGCGGCGATCCTGTTACTGGAGAGGGACGGCGCGCTTAAGCTTGACGACCCGGTGACGAAGTATCTCCCGGACCTGCCCGGCGGCGAGGGCGTGCTGTTGCGGCACCTTCTCACGCATACGAGCGGCCTAGGCGACGGCGTCGCCTTTCTGGAAGACGGCGCGGCGCCGGAAGGGCGTTTCACATTCGAAGAGCTTGCGCTTCTCAGCCGGATCAAGAGGCGCGCGTTCGAACCCGGCGCGCGTTACGAGTACAATAATTACGCTTTCGATGTTCTGGGCGAAGCCGTCGCGGCCGCGTCAGGGCGCTCTCGCGAGGCGTTCGTACAAGCGCGGATACTTGATCCTCTCGGCATGAAAGAGACGTATTTCGGCGCCCTTGCGGACTGGCCTGCCGCAAACGCGGCGCGCGGCTATCATCGTCAGGACGGTGCCGCGGCGGAGATGACCGGTCCGCGCGATCTGAGCTGGGCGTCGGCCGCCGGCGATATGGTGTCGAGCGCCGACGACCTGATGCGCTGGCTGACAGCCCTTTCTGATCCCGGCAATCCGCTCGGCTTGACGCTGGACGATTTCATGAGGCTCAGCGTCGATTCGAGCGCCCACGGCGCCGACATGCCCAAGTATGGCCTCGGCGTCATGAACCGCGCGTTCGGGGGCAGACTGACAATTGGGCATGGCGGGGTCATCCACGGCTATGTAACGTATGCGGGCGTCGACGAGGCGAGCGGCGTGCGGTTCATCCTGCTGAC
>JAVJPA010000151.1:0-4406 GCA_040216495.1 Amphiplicatus sp.
GACGCCGGCGACGAAACCCGCCCCGACAGTTTCGCCGCGCTCAACATCGAAACCAATGGCGCCGCCGACGGCGCGTCGCTTCAGGCGTTGCAGCAGAAGTTCCTGTCCGCGCTCTGGGACAAGGGCTATCCAGCCGCGAAAATCGTCGGCCGGCGCGCCGAAGCGCATATGGAGGCCGGCGTCGCCACAGCGGCGTTTACCTTCGAGAGCGGCCCGCGAGCAAGCTTCGGCGAGATCAGGGTCGACGGCGCCGACGAGACCGAGACGGACTACATCACATCGCTGAGAACCTGGACGCCGGGCGAGCCGTTCGAGCGCTCCAAGCTCGTCACCTACCGCGACCGGCTCGCGGAAACAGGCATTTTCGGGTCGATCGACGTGGCCTCCGGCGCGCCGGAAGACGACGGAACCGCGCCGGTGCTGGTGACGCTCGAAGAAAGAAAGCGCCGCACCATCGGCGTCGGGCTTTCCTATTCGACATCGGAAGGTCCCGGCGCGCGGCTGTTTTTCGAATACCGCAACCTCTTCCATCGCGGCGAACGTCTGAACGTCGAGATGGAAGGCTCGGAAGTGAAGCAGTCGCTGGAAGCGGACCTGACGAAGCCCCTGCCGCTGTTTCCCGGCGCCGTTTTCGGCGAGCTTAATTTCATCAACGAAACGACGGACGCGTACGACGCGCGCACGGTCGAAATCGCCGCCGGCCTGTCGCGCAAATGGCTCGACGACCGGCTTGAGACCCGCGCGGGCGTCGGTCTGGAGACGTCGAGCATTAAGGTTTCGAAGTTGCGGACCGACGCAAGCGACGAGCGCACCTACTTTCTCTCCTTGCCGCTCTCGGCGACGTGGGACACGGAAGACAGTTTGCTCAACCCGACCAAGGGCGTGCGCGCGACGCTTTCCGTCACGCCCTACACCGGCAGCGACACGTTCACCCAGACCGAGGCGACCATTCGCACAAGGATTAATTTCGGCCCCGACGATATTCTCACCGCCGCTTTCCGGGGCCGGCTCGGCGGCACCATCGGCTCATCTCTTACGAACCTCCCGGCCAACAAGCGTTACTATGCGGGCGGCGGCGCATCGGTCAGGGGATACGACTATCAGTCCGTCGGCGCGCTCGATGTGGAAGGCTCGCCCATCGGCGGGCGCTCGGTGATCGAGGGTTCGTTCGAAGGGCGCGTGCGCGTCACGCAAAACATCCAGCTCGCCGCGTTTCTGGACGCCGGCGCCGTGTCTCCCAACTCCTTCCCGGATTTCGCCGGCGACTATTTGATGGGCGCGGGCGGCGGCGTGCGCTATTTCACCCCAGTCGGGCCGATCCGCGTCGATGTCGCCGTCCCCCTCGACAAGCGCGACAGCGACCGCGGCTTCCAGCTTTACATCTCTCTGGGACAGTCGTTCTGATGCGCCGGGTCCTGATCATATCGGCGCTGCTGCTTCTCGCCCTGCTCGCCGCCGCCGCGCTCGGCGCCGGCTTCCTGTTCAACACCGATCCCGGCCGCGCCTTCATCCGCGACAAGGCCGAGCCCTATATCGGCGCCGCGCTCGGCGGCGAGGCGAAAATCGGCGCGCTTGAGGGAGCCCTTCCCGGCAGGATCGCGCTCAGCGATGTGGTTCTGTCCGGCCAAGACGGCCCGTGGCTTACGATCGACCGGCTCGAACTCGACTGGCGCGCATTCTCGGCCGTCGGCGGCGAGATCGATATCGACCGGCTCGCCATTATCGGCGCCAACCTGATCGCCCTGCCGCCCGAGAAGGACAAGCCCGATAATGAAGCGCCCTCCGGCTTCACGTTCCCGAAAAGCCTGCCGAAAGTTTCGGTCCGCGACTTCGCGCTGACGGATGCCGTCGTCGGCGAAAAAGTCGCCGGACGCGCCATCGCGCTGAACGCGGCAGGAAAACTCGCCATGGGCGGCGGCGCTTTCGACATCGTTCTGGCCGGCGCCAGCGAAGACCAGCGCGATCAATTCAATCTGGCGATTCAAAAGCTCGCGTCGCCTAACCGCCTCCATGTCGATGTTCTGGTTTCTTCCGAAGCGGACGGCGCCATCGCGAGCATCGCGAAACTCGACGGCCCCTTGCGCCTGGAGTCGAAAGGCGACGCGCCGCTCGATAATTTTGCGGCGACGCTCAAGGGCGAACTCGGCGCCTATGGCGCGGTCGAAGGCCGCGTGTCCGGCAATCTCGACGATGCGCGCGCCGTGCGTCTCGAAGCCGACGCGATGCTCGGCGAGAAACTATCTTCCATAGCCGAAGAGCTGGGCGAACGCATTTCGCTCGATGCGACGCTCGCCGGCGAAGACGAGAATGCGGCGCTCTCGATTGACCGCTTCGACAGCGCCGCCGGCTCCGTCACGGGCGAAGTCGGCTGGACCAATCGCAACGGCGAATTGGCGAGCGCGACGGCGGCGCTGACAGCGCGGCTCGCCCCGGATTACCGCGCCGAGCTTCGCCCTTATTTCGGCGATGTCGTCACCGTGAATGGCGAACTTGCGCCGCGGCGCGGCGACTACGCCGTTTCGGGCGCCGTCGAAGGCGGGCCTTTTTCCGCGACGCTCGCCGACGCCGTCACCAATCTCGCCGACCGCTTCGCCGGAACCGTCAGCGCAACGCTGGCGCCGGGCGAAACGCTCGGGCCGGCGTTCGCTCAAGGCGGGCGCGGCGACGCAAGGCTGGCCTTCGCCGACAACAGGATAGATCTCGACGATCTTTCTGTTTCAGTTGGCGACGCGTCATCCTTCGGCGGCAAAGCGAGCGCCGACCTTACGGCTAAAACCTTCATCGTCGACGGGGCGGGCGATCTCGCGCCGTCGCTCGTCGCGCTTTTCACCGACGCGGCGACGCTTTCCGGCCCGCTCGTCTTCGAAGTCGACGCCAAAGGCGCCTTCGACCGTTTCGAGGCGGCGTTCGAGGCCGATATCCCCGCGATGACCGCCAACGAAACCGCGATTCCGGCGATGACGGTGGAAGCCTCGCTCGCCGGTTTGCCCTCTCTTCCCTCCGGCAACATCAGGGCCGCGACGCGCGACGGTTCGGGCAGGCTGCTTGCGGAAGTGCGATCATCCGCTGACGGAAAGATCAACGCGCGGAAACTTGAGGCGTTTGGCGAAGGTTTTGCGCTCAAAGGATCGGGCGGTTTCGATCCCGCTGCCGAAAGCATTCGCATCGATCTCGCCTATGAGGGATCGGATGACGCGGAGCCGTGGCCGGGCGTTCCGCTGATCGGATCGTTCGAGGTGAACGGCACCATCGGCCGCACCGGCGCTCGCCACGACCTTCATCTGACAGCCCCCTCGCTCTCTTCAAGCGGTTTCGCCGTCGCCGGTCTCGACGCGCGCGCCTCCGGCGCGCCGCGCGCGCTCGCCGTCACCGCGACCGCCCAAGCCATCGAAGCGCCGGGCGTCGGCCGCATCGACGAGCTTGCGCTTGCAGGCGTCGCCGACATCGCCAGCGACATCGCGCTGACGCTCAACACGTTCACCGCCCGTATCGCCGACCTGCCGACGGCGCTCACCAAACCCGCCCGTTTCAAGTTCTCAGACGGCGTCGCGGTCGAAGGGCTGCGGGCGACAGTCGGCAGACAGGGAAGCCTCGCCCTCGATGCCGAGCTTTCATCCGACCGCTGGCGCATGACGCTTGACGCCAAAGACGCGCCCGTGCGCGCCGCGTCGGGCGTAGCGAACGCCGCACTCGATCTCGACACCGACCGGAAAACGCCCGCCGAGGGATCGTTCGCCATCATTACGCGCCTCGTCGAAGAGGGCGCGACGCTGATTTCCGGCGATGTGATTTGGGACGGCGCGCAGCTTCGCATCACGAACACGAAAACCGACGACGCGCTCGACATGAATATCAGCCTGCCGCTGAAATTGACGCGCGCGCCGTCGCTTTCAGTGGCGGTCGAAGGGCCGATTGACGGTTCGGCGAGCTATGTTGGTCCTATCGAGGCGATTGCAGTCTACCTTCCCTCGACCCTTCAAACCATCGAAGGCAAGCTCGACGCGCGCGCGACTCTCAGCGGCGACGTCGATCACCCGAAAATCAGCGGCGAGCTGGTTCTTTCCGAAGGCGCCTATACGGAGTTTGCGACCGGCCTCAGCCTCGACGGGATCGAGGCGCGCGCGACAGCGACGCCGGACGGCGACGGCTCCCTCATCAAGATCACGGCGGAGGCGCGCGGGCCGGGACAGAAAGAGCAGACGCTCGCGTTCGACGGCCAGATCGACGTCAAGGAAACAATCGCCATGGACGGGCTGTTCAAGATGAACGGCGCGCGCCTTTCCGCAGGCCCGGTCACAGAAGCGCTCGCCAGCGGCGAGGTGACGCTGAAAGGCCCCCTCGATGCTATGGAAATGAAAGGCGAGATTGACATCAGCGAACTCGATGTGGAGATCGTGACGCCGGAA
>JAVJPA010000152.1:0-5734 GCA_040216495.1 Amphiplicatus sp.
TCGCAAGCAGGCTCTGCCCCGATTTGACGATGACATCCGTGTAGCGCGTCTGGCGCGGCGGCAGATCGGCGTTATTGAGGAGCTCCGGCATCGCCAGCATGGCGTTCATCGGCGTGCGGATTTCATGGCTCATGGTGGCGAGAAAGTCCGACTTGGCGAGGTTCGCGGCTTCGGCGTACTCCTTCGCGCGCTCAAGCTCGCGGGTGCGCCGCTGCACGATATTCTTCAGATTCTGCTGGTGCGCCAGCAGTTTGGCGTCGCGCTCCTGAATCTGGTTGAGCATGTCGTTGAAGGAAACGACAAGGTCGCCGATCTCGTCGTCGCTTTCGCGGCGCGCCCGCCTGGCGAAGTCACCGGTCTCTCGCACGTCCGACATGACGCGCGACAGGGCGAGGATCGGCCGCGTCACCTCGCGCTGCATTCTGAGCGCGATCAGGAGGCCGATGCCGGCCGCGAAGATGGCCGCCGCGAACGCATCCCACAACAACACGCCGATACGGTCTGCGAGCGAGGATGCGTCGGCCTGCACCCAGATATGGCCGATCTCCTCGCCGCCGTCGATAATTGGGACGCGGACGGACGCCGTCTGGGTGGTGAGCATCGACAGCGCGTCATTGGAAGGCAGCGTCCCCGCCGCGGCGGCCGATCCGCCGCTCGCCACCGCGACGCTCGCTCCCACCTCGACGAACAGCGATCCGTCCGCCCTCTCGACGCGCACATAATCGATGGACGGCACATGCGCGATCGGGCGCAGCGTGCGCAACGCGGCGTCGCGGTCGCCCTGTCTCAAAGGATCGGCGACCGCCGACGCGAAAACGATGGCGGAGGCTTGCAGCTCGGTGGTCTTGCCGGTTCCGTACTGGGCGAATTCGCGCCACACCGACGAGGCCGTGACGATGCCGACCGCGCCGAAAATGGCCACGACCACCAGCGTCGTCAGCCGGCTGCGCAAGGTCTTTGGATGCCGCATCACGGGGAGAAGGACCGTTCCGATAGGTTAACCGCCCCGGAAAGCTCGCAAAATTTAATTTCCAATTGATTTAGCGCGCCGCAGCGAAAGCACTTCTTAATGGTAATTCGCGATCTTCTGAGGCGATTATTTCGGAGAACTTTACGGTCCGTGACGGAAGTCGAAGCATCCATCCTGGAGCCCGCGCGCATCCTCCTCGTCGATGACGATCCGATCATGCGCGAACTGGCCTCGGCGAAACTGTCCGCCGCGGGGCATGAGGTCGCGTGCGCTTCGGACGGCGCGGAAGCGCTGGAGGCGCTGACGCGCGACGGCGCCGATCTCGTCATTTCCGATCTCGACATGCCGGTGATGAACGGGTTCGAGCTGACGCGCCGCCTGCGCGAATCGGACGGATTCGGCGACCTGCCGGTGATCGTCGTCACCGGCAGCGACCATGCGAGCGCGGTCGAGGCCGCGTTCGCCGCGGGCGCCACGTCGTTTCTCGCCAAGCCGATCAACTGGACGCTGTTCAGCCAGTCGGTGATGTTCGTCCTGCGCGCCAGCCGCGACCAACGCGCGCTTCGCGCGGCGCGCGACCAGGCCGAAGCTGGCGCCAAGTTCAAGGACGGGCTGATGTCGGTGATGAGCCACGAGCTCAGAACGCCGCTCAACGCCATTATCGGATTCGGGCAAATTCTCGCCGAGCAATTCGACCGCGACAGGGATCATCTGCATCAGGAATATGCGGACTACATTGTGGACGGCGGGCGCCGGCTTCTCAATTCGGTGTCGGACATGCTGCTCGCCTCGGATGCGCGTTCCGGCCCTATCATGATCAACGATGTCGACTGCACCGCGGGCGAGATTGTCGAGTTCGCCTGCGCCTCGGTGGAGAAGATGGCGGCGCTTGCCGAAATCGAACTGTCTGTCGCGGTCGAAAATCCCGAGCAGGAACTGTGCTGCGATCGCGGTCTCCTGTCGCGCGCGCTCGCAAAACTGATCGACAACGCGGTGAAATTCTCGGCGCGGGGGTCGCGCATCATCGTCGGCGCGACGCTGACGAAATCCGGCGGGCTCGCCTTCCTCGTGCAGGACGACGGCCCCGGCATCGCGCCCGAACGGCTCGCCGCGCTGATCCAGCCTTTTTCGCAGTCCGACATGTCGCAGCACCGGTCCAAGGAAGGACTCGGCCTCGGCATCCCGCTCGCCCATGCGATCGCCGAGGCGCATGGCGCCAGTTTCCGGCTCGAGTCGCAGCACGGCGAAGGTACGCGCGCGCTTATCATGCTGCCGCCCGAACGGGTCGCGCGAACCGGCAACCTCGTCCCCCGCGCCGCCGCGCGCGCCTGAGCCGCCCCCCAAGCCGGCGCCGCATGACGCTTGACGCCCGTTTCAGCGCGGCTATGACTGCCCCTCCCGAATTCGCCGGTTTCCGGGCGCGTAGCTCAGCGGGAGAGCACTACGTTCACACCGTAGGGGTCACTGGTTCAATCCCAGTCGCGCCCACCACTTTTTCACCGGCGTTTACCGTCGCGCCCTCTGTCTTAGCGCCTCCTTAAAGCTGCCGGTTTAGGACACTTGTTCCTTCGCCAGAGATGTTCCGATGCCGGCAGGCCGCGTATCCGTTTTCTGCATCGATCCCGACAAGCGGGCGAACGGCGACTTGCGCGCCCTGCTGCGCGCCCACAATCCCCTGCTCGAGGCGCAGCCTTTCCAGACTGGCGAGGCGGCGCTCGAGGCGCATCGCGCGGCGCCCGCCGACATCATCATCGCCGACCTCCGCCTTCCGGGGATGACGGGCGTCGATCTTGTCGCAGCGATGCAGGCGGCCGCGCCAGGCTCCGCCGCCATTCTTGTCGCGAGCGCGATCGATCTCGCCTCGGCGGTCGAGGCCGTCAACCGGGCGCGCGTGGCGCGGCTGCTGCAAAAGCCGCTCGACGCGGCGCGCCTCAGCGAAGCGATCGACGCCGCTCTTGCGGAGCTGGCGCTGAGGGACCGCCGGGCGCTCGCAGACCTCTCTCTCATCGCGCTCGCGCAAGCCCGCATCGCCGTCGCCGTGCTCAGCGCCGATCTCCGCCTCGCCTACGCCAACGATGAGGCCGTCGACATTATCCGCAACGCAGACGCCTTCTCTCTCGGGCCTAAGGAAGAGCTGCGCGGCGCGAATGCGGAAGAGACCTCAAAGCTCCACGATTTTTTCGAGGCGTCCGCCTCCGCGGCCGGCGGCGCCGGCGTCTTGCGTCTTTCGCGCGGACCGGGGCGCCTGCCGGTGATTGTTTCGGCGCTGTTCGCGCCTGGCGCGGCGCCGCAAACAGGAGCCTACAATCTCGTCCTCACCGACCCCGAAAAACGCAGCGCGCCGGCGCCGGAGGAGATCGCCCAGGCGCTCGGCATTTCTCCGAGCGAAGCGCGCATCGTACACGGACTTGTTCTCGGCATGGATGTCGGCGAAGCGGCGAAGAGCGCCGGCGTGTCGCTGGCGACGGCGCGCACCTATCTTAGGAATTCATTCAGCAAGACCGGCGTCACAAGGCAGGCGGAGCTTGTCCGGCTGGCGCTTTTGACCGCCGCCTAGGCCAATATTTCTCCGACCCTCCTAATTTGCGGATATTGCGAGACAAATTTAGCTCTCATTCTATGCAAGTTGTTATTGTCAGGAGGGCGCGATGCAAGCCGCTGAAAACCGCCGCCAGCATGAGAGATTTCCGCTCGGGCGTCCGACCCGGTTCATTTCTCGCACCGATCTGGAAGCGAGCGGGCGCCTGATCGACATTTCGGAAGGCGGCATGGCGCTCGCCGCGCCGACCGGCGTCGAGGTCGGCGACGAGCTGATCGCCTATCCGGAAGGACTTGGAAGGCTTTCCGGCGTCGTCGTGCGGAAATTCGATGGCGGCGTCGGCGTCAAGTTCAAGCTCAGCGACGGCCAGCGCGCTAACCTCGCTAAACGCATTCGCTCGGCCGTCACTGGCACTCCGTATCTGCGCCTCTTCGAAAAACGCGCGTCGAGCCGTATGGGCATGTCCTTGCCTGCGGTCGCCTTCATCGTCGGCGGCGAAGGCTTCGACTGCGAGATCGTCAATCTCTCCGCCGCCGGCGCCGGCGTGAAATCCGAGGCGCGCCCGCCGATCGGCTGCCAGGTCAAGATCGGCACGCTGCAGGGACGCGTCTGCCGTCACACCGAGACGGGCTTCGCGCTTGAATTCCGCGCGCCCGACGACCGCAGGATGAGCGCGTAAGACGCCACGCTATTTCCAGATCGACTTGCCCGATCCTGGCAGCCCAAGGCGCGACCACATTTCATCGACGCGCTTTATCACGGCGTCGTCCATGCGGATTTTCTCGCCCCACTCTCGTTTCGTTTCGGGCGGCCATTTGTTGGTGGCGTCGAGACCGATCTTCGAGCCTAGCCCTGACTCCGGCGAAGCGAAGTCGAGATAATCGATCGGCGTGTTTTCGATGACGGTGATGTCGCGCGCCGGATCCATGCGCGTCGACACCGCCCACATCACCTCTTTCCAGTCCCGCGCATCGATGTCGTCGTCCACCACGATGATCCATTTCGTGTACATGAACTGGCGCAGATACGACCACGCGCCCATCATCACGCGCTTGGCGTGGCCGGGATAGGCTTTCTTCATCGAGATGACGGCGATGCGGTAGGAGCATCCTTCCGGCGGCAGCCAGAAATCGACAATCTCGGGAAACTGTTGCTGCAGGAGCGGGATGAAGACTTCGTTCAGCGCCTCGCCGAGAACGCTCGGTTCATCCGGCGGTCTTCCGGTGAAGGTCGAGAGATAGATCGGGTTCTTGCGCATGGTGATCGCCGAGACGGTGAACACCGGGAAACGTTCGACCGAATTGTAGTAGCCGGTGTGGTCCCCGTAAGGCCCTTCGTCGGCGTACTCGTCGAGCGAGACATGGCCCTCGAGCACGATCTCCGCTTCGGCCGGCACTTTCAGCGGCACGGTCTTGCAGTCGACCAGCTCGGCCTTCCGTCCCCGGAGCAGTCCCGCGAAGTGATATTCCGATAACGTGTCCGGCACCGGCGTCACCGCGGCGATGATCACCCCCGGGTCGGCGCCGATGACGGCGGCGACCGGCAAGGGCTCGCGCTTTTCCTTCGCCCAGCGCCGGTGCTGCTGCGCCCCGCCGCGATGGGCGAGCCAACGCATGATGGTCTTGTTCCTGGCGATCTTCTGCATCCGGTAGATGCCGAGATTGTAATCGTCTTCCTTCGCCGACGACGGCCCCTTGGTCACGACCAGCGGCCAGGTGATCAGCGGCGCCGGCTCGCCCGGCCAGCAGGTCTGGATCGGCAGGAGCCCGAGATCCACCTCGTCGCCCGTCAGCACGACTTCCTGGCAGGGCGCGCCCCAATCCCTGCTCGACGGCTTCATGTCGAGCACGGTTTTCGCCAGCGGCAGCAGGCCGAGCGCCTCCCTGACGCTTCCCGGCGGCTCCGGCTGGCGCAGGAAGGCGAGTGTTTCGCCGACGGCGCGGAGCGAGGCGGCGTCGGTCTTGTCTTCTCCCCCAAGCGTCACGCCCCCCAATGTGATCCCAAGGGCGACGCGTTTCACCGTGCCGAACAGGTTGACCATCACCGGGATTGGCGAGATCGAGCCGTCTTCCCTGACCGGCTTTTCAAAAATCACCGCCGGGCCGCCCTCGGCGAGCAGGCGCGTCTGGATTTCCGTCATCTCCAGCACGGTCGAGACCGGCTCGCCGACCCGCACCAGTTCGCCCGCCGCTTCCAATTTCTCGATGAAGTCTCTCAAGGATCGG
>JAVJPA010000153.1:0-14734 GCA_040216495.1 Amphiplicatus sp.
TCTGCCTCTTCGGCCCTTCAGGCTGCGGCAAGACCACTCTTTTACGTGTCGCGGCGGGACTTGAACCATTGGAGAGCGGGTCCGTCAGCGTCGACGGCGACATCCTCGCCGCCAACGGCGTCGCCCATCCGCCGGAGACGCGGCCCATCGGATTCGTGTTTCAGGACTTTGTCCTGTTTCCGCATCTGACGGCGCTGGAGAATGTGACGTTCGGTCTGCGCCATCTGCCGCGCGCCGCGCAGCAGGAAACCGCCCGCGAAGAACTGGCGCGCGTCGGGCTCGCCGGTTTCGAAAAGCGCTATCCGCACCAGCTCTCTGGCGGCCAGCAGCAGCGCGTGGCGCTGGCGCGCGCCTTCGCGCGGCGTCCGCGGGCGATGCTGCTCGATGAGCCTTTCGCCAGCATCGACGCGGTGCTGCGGCGGAAATTGCGCAACGACGTGCGCGCCATTCTCAAGGATCACGGCGCCGCGACCATTCTCGTCACCCATGACCCCGAAGAAGCGCTCGCTCTCGGCGACCGCATCGCGATTATGGATCGCGGGCGCATTATTGAAGTCGCAAGCCCGCGCGCCCTGTTCGATACGCCGAAGACGGCGGCGGGCGCGAGCCTGTTCGCCGGGTCGCAGGCGCTCGCCGGAAAGCGGCGGGGAGACGAGGTGGTGACAGCGTTCGGACCGACGCAGGCGCAGGGCGGTCCCGATGGCGCCACGCTCGTCGTGGTGCAACCCGGCGGGGCCGAGATGATCGCCGATCCTGACGGGAACGCGGTCGCCGAAGAGTGCCGCTTTGTCGGGCCGCACTGGACGGTCGCTCTCGCCGCGGGCGATCAGCAGGTATTTTTGACGGTCTCGGCGCCTGAACCTGTCGAACCCGGCGCTCGGTTTTCGGTTCGCTTCAATCCGTCGCGGATCAAAGTCTTCGACGCCGACGAAGGTCGCATTGACGCTGGAGGTCCCGCCGCGTAAGTCATTCCTGTAATTGAGAATGACTCGCAGAAAGGCCGTTCGATGATCGACCGCAAGACCGTGAAGTCCAACACCGCCCTCAAACAGTTCGCGCTGGTCGCCGTGCTGACGGGGATCGCCGTCGCTTGCGCGCGCACAGCGGGCGATGCGGATAAATCGCCCGCCGAATCTGCGGGCGAGGTCAACGTCTATTCGGGACGGCATTACGATTCTGATCTGGCGATCTACAAACAGTTCACCGACGAGACGGGGATCAAGGTCAACTATATCGAAGGCGGCGGCGATGAGTTGATCGAACGCATCGCCCGCGAAGGTTCGGCGAGCCCCTCCGACATTTTCATCACCGCCGACGCCGGCATTCTCTGGCGCGCCGAAGAGCGAAACCTGTTCCAGCCAATCACGGCGCCGGCGATCCTCGACCGCGTGCCGAGCCAGTATCGTCAGCCGGAAGCCGACTGGGTGGGGCTCGCCAAACGCGCGCGCGTCATCATTTACAACAAGGAAGCGGGACTCCCCGACGGGCTTCAGACCTACGAAGATCTCGCGAATCCGGCCTTCAAGGGAATGATCTGCGTACGGTCTTCTTCCAATGTCTACAACCAGTCGTTGCTAGCCTCGATCATCGCCAATAACGGCGCAGCGGCGGCGGAAGCGTGGGCGGCGGGAGTCGTCGCGAACTTCGCCCGCAAACCGGAGGGCACCGACACCACTCAGATCGAAGCGGTCGCCGCCGGCGTCTGTCGGCTCGGCGTCGTCAACAGCTACTATGTGGCGCGCTATCTCAGCCCCGAAAACCCGCCGATGTTCGCGATCGGCGAGAAAGTCGGCGTTCTCTTCCCGAACCAGTCGACGAGCGGAACCCATGTGAACATATCCGGCGCCGGGATCGCCGCCCATGCGCCGAATGCTCAGAACGCGGAACGCCTCATCGAGTTCATGCTGCGCGACGACATCCAGAGCGCGTTCGCCCGGGGCAACAACGAATATCCCGTGGTCGAAGGGCTTGAAGCCGCAGGGCCGATCGCCACGCTCGGAACCTTCCGCGCCGACACGCTTGACGTCGCCGCCTACGGACGCAATCAGGCGGAAGCAGTGCGGATCTTTGATCGCGTCGGTTGGCCCTAGGGCGGCCCGATTCTCGTAGCAGAATCTTGCGTTTTTCGGCGAAGCGGCGGACGACCGGGACGCTAAACCTGGCGAGTCCGGCGTCGGCGCGTCTGCGGGAAAATCCGTCTTTGTCTCGGCGATATAACAATGATATAACACTACTGCTCAGACGGGGATATGAGACATGCCTGCAAAAGCCGCCCAAACCGGCAAAAAACACGATGGACGCGCTGGCGGCGAGGACGCTCCCAAGCGCCCTTCCGGTCTGACCAAGAATGAGAAGCTGGTCTGGGACGTATTGGCCGACGGCGTCGATCCGCTGAAAGCCTATGAAATCCTCGACCTGCTCAAGGAAAAGGGCGTACGCGCGCCCATGACCATCTACCGGGCGCTCGACGGACTCGAGACCAAGGGCGTCATCCACAAGCTCGACGCGCTCAACGCTTTCATGCTGTGCAACCATGAAGGGCCGCACGAGGTGCAGGCGTTTCTGGTGTGCGAAAAATGCACGACGGTTAAGGAAGTCGAGATCGACGCGGTTGGAGCGGGGTTCGCGCCGGCGGTGCGCCGCACCGGCTTTGAAATGCGCACCGCGCGGCTCGAAGTGCGCGGCTTTTGCGGAAATTGCGGCGAGGCGTCGGCCGCCTGAGGCGGCGTCTGGCGTCTGTTCCCGAATTCGCGACTTCCATTTCCCGAATCATTGACTCGCTTGCGCCGGCTTCTATTGTCCGCCTCGCGCGCCTGAAAGCGGCGCGCACCGCGTCTGCGGGAGAGATCGGCGCCTCGCGAGAGGGCGGCCGGCGCCGAAGGAGCAACCGCCCCGGAAACTCTCAGGCGAAAGGACCGCGCGCGAGGCTAAGGCTGGAAAGAGGAGCGGCGCTGACTAAGCGCAGGGCTCCCACCGAAGGAGTAATGCCGCGAGAGGCTGAACGCCCGCCGGCGAAATCTCTCAGGTTCCGTGACAGCCGGGGTCGCCCCTCAAAGGGGCGCGACCTCGTTCATGGAGCCTTATGTCGATCGCACACGGACAATCCCTCAAGCGCACGCCTCTTCACGGGCTGCATGTTTCCCTTGGCGCGAAAATGGTCGAGTTCGCCGGCTATGATATGCCGGTGCAGTACAAGGACGGCGTGCTCAAGGAGCATTTGTGGACTCGCGAAAAAGCGGGACTGTTCGACGTCTCGCATATGGGCCAGGCCGCGATTGTCGCGGACACGCATGACGCGGTCGCGGCGGCGCTCGAAACCCTCGTTCCCGGGGAGATGCTTAAACTCGGCGTCGGGCGTCAGCGCTACACGGTGCTCCTCAACGACAAGGGCGGCATTCTCGACGATCTGATGGTGTCGCGCCCCGCCCATGACGGCAGGCTCAACATCGTCGTCAACGCCGCCTGCAAGGACCGCGATTACGAAATTCTTGAAGAGAAACTCCCGCGCGGCGCCAAGCTCGAACGCTTCGACGAGCGCGCGCTGCTGGCGTTGCAGGGACCGAAAGCTTCGGCGGTGTTGTCGAAACTCGCGCCCGAAGCCGGCGCGATGAAATTCATGGATTTCGCCGGGATGAAAATCGGCGGGATCGACGCGGTAGTCAGCCGCTCGGGCTATACAGGCGAGGACGGCTTTGAGATTTCCGTGTGGGCCGACGACGCGGCGAAGCTCGCCGAGCTCCTTCTCGCCGATGCGTATGTGGCGCCCATCGGCCTTGGCGCGCGAGACAGTTTGCGCCTCGAAGCTGGGCTCTGTCTTTACGGTCACGACCTCAACGAGGACACCTCGCCCATCGAAGGCAACATCGCCTTCGCCTGCGGCAAGCGCCGTCTCGCCGAGGGCGGGTTTCCGGGTGCGGCGCGAATTCAACGCGAGGCGGCGGAAGGGCCGAAGCGCGTGCGGGTCGGCATCAGTCCCGAGGGGCGCGCGCCAGCCCGCGAGGGTGTTGAAATTCTATCCGCCCACGAAGAAAAAATCGGCGAAATCACCTCTGGCGGTTTCGGTCCGAGCGTCAATGCGCCGGTCTCCATGGGCTATGTGTCTTTCGCAGAGTCTAAAACGGGAACGCCGCTTCAGCTTATAGTGCGCGGCAAGAAACTACCCGCGACCGTCGCCGACATGCCTTTCGCGCCGCATCGTTATTTCAGGGGATAGGAGGGAGTATTATGACGACAAAATACACGAAGGATCATGAATGGGTGCGCGTCGAGGGCGGCGTCGCCATCGTCGGCATCACTGCGCACGCGGCCGAACAGCTCGGCGATGTCGTGTTCGTCGAGCTCCCGGCGAAAGGAAAGTCTTTCGCCCAGCACGCCGAAATGGCGGTGGTCGAATCGGTGAAGGCGGCGTCCGACGTTTATGCGCCTATTTCCGGCGAAATTGTCGAGGTCAACCAGTCGATCGTCGACGAGCCGGCGAAGGTCAATGAAGATCCTACGGGCGAGGCGTGGTTCGTGAAGATCAAGCCGGCCGATAGGAGCGAGATCGACGCGCTCATGGATGAAGCCGCCTACAAGCAACTGACGGAGAACTGACCCCGTGCGTTACCTCCCGCTGTCGTCGGACGACCGGCGCGACATGCTCGCCGTCATCGGCGCAAAATCCGTCGATGAGCTGTTCGCCGACGTGCCTGCCGACGCGCTGAATGCGAAGATCGACCTTCCCGCCCACAAGGGCGAGCTTGAGGTCGAGCGCATCATGGGCGCGATGGCGGCGAAGAACCGCGCGGCGGGAGCGGGACCATTCTTTGTCGGCGCGGGCGCCTATAAACACCATGTGCCGGCGACCGTCGACCACATCATTCAGCGTTCGGAGTTTTTGACCTCCTATACGCCCTACCAGCCTGAGATCGCGCAGGGAACGCTGCAATATCTGTTCGAGTTCCAGACGCAGGTTGCGGCGCTGACCGATATGGAAGTCGCCAACGCCTCCATGTATGACGGCTCGACCGCTTGCGCGGAAGCCGCGCTGATGGCGCGGCGCGTGACCAGACGCGCGAAGGTAATCCTTTCCGGCGCGCTGCACCCGCACTATGCCGCTGTCACCCGAACCAATTCGGAATTGCTGGGCGACAAAGTCGTTTCAGCGCCGATCGACATCGAAGGTTCGGAAGATCTGGCCTCGATGATCGACGATGAGACCGCCTGCGTGATCGTTCAGAACCCGGACGTCTTCGGAAACCTGCGCGATCTGCGTCCGCTCGCAAAAGCCGCGCAGGCGAAAGGCGCATTGCTTGTCGTCGCCGTGACGGAAGCGGTCTCGTTCGGGGCGATTGCGAGCCCCGGGGAGCAGGGCGCCGACATCGTGGTCGCCGAAGGCCAGTCGATAGGCGTCGGCCTCGGGTTCGGCGGGCCTTATGTGGGTCTCTTCGCGACGAAGCAGAAATACATGCGCCAGATGCCGGGAAGGCTCTGCGGCGAGACCGTTGACGCTGAAGGCAAGCGCGGTTTCGTGCTGACGCTCTCCACCCGCGAGCAGCATATCCGCCGCGACAAGGCGACCTCGAACATTTGCACCAACTCGGGCCTTTGCGCGCTCGCTTTCACCGTGCACATGACGCTTCTCGGCGAAAAGGGGCTCCGTCAGATGGCGATGCTCTCTCACGAAGCCGCCTGCAAGACGGCGGACGCGCTCGCCAGAATTCCGGGCGTGAAGCTTGCGACGAAAACTTTTTTCAACGAGTTCACCCTGCGCTTGCCGTCGAACGCGGCGGACATTGTCGAAGCGCTGGCGGCGAAGGGCGTCCTTGGCGGCGTTCCTGGAAGCCGTTTGTGGCCCCATGACAAAGCGGCGGAGAATCTGCTGATCGTCGCGGCGACGGAGTGCGTCAGCGACGCGGATATCGAGGCGTTCGCGAAAGCGCTGAAAGAGGTTTTGTAATCATGGCGATGAACACTCAAGGCCGACCGACGCGCGCCGACGACGCCTCAAGCGGCGAATTTAAGACCTTCACCGGCAACCGCGCGCTTCAGATCGAAGAATCGCTGATCTTCGAGAAGGACGCCTTCGGCGACACCGGCGTCGATTTTCCGGCGCCTGCCGGGATCAATCGTCTCGGCGCTCATGCGCGCGTCAGCGACATCTGCCTGCCGGGGCTCTCCGAGCCGGAAACGATGCGCCACTTCGTGCGGCTCTCCCAGAAGAACTTCGCCATCGACATGGGGCCGTTTCCGCTCGGCTCCTGCACGATGAAGCATAATCCGCGTCTTAACGAGAAGATGGCGCGTCTTCCTGGCTTCGCAGACGCGCATCCTTTGCAGCCGCAATCGACGGTGCAGGGCGCGCTCGAAGTCATCGACACGCTGGCGCACTGGCTGATGGAAATGACCGGCATGCCCGCGGTCGCCATGTCGCCGAAAGCGGGCGCGCATGGCGAACTCTGCGGCATGATCGCCATCAAGGCGGCGCTCGAAGCGCGCGGGGAAGCCGAAACGCGCACCCGCGTGCTGGCGCCTGAATCCGCGCACGGGACGAACCCGGCGACCGCAGCGCAATGCGGCTTCACCGTCGACGCTATTCCTGCGGATGAAACAGGCCGCGTCGATCTTGCGGCGCTCAAAGCCAAACTCGGCCCCGACGTTGCGGCGATCATGGTGACCAACCCGAACACGTGCGGTCTTTTCGAGCGCGACATCCGCGCCATCGCCGACGCGGTGCATGAAGCGGGCGGCTATTTCTATTGCGACGGCGCCAATTTCAACGCCATCGCCGGCAAGGTGCGTCCCGGCGATCTCGGCGTCGACGCCATGCATATCAACCTGCACAAGACCTTCTCGACGCCCCATGGCGGCGGCGGGCCTGGCTCGGGGCCGGTGGTGCTGTCGGAGGCTCTCGCGCCGTTCGCGCCGGTGCCGTTCGTCGTGAAGGAGGATGGCGGCTATCATCTTGTTGAAACCCGCCGCGAAGCGAAAGCGGAAGGCGAGGGCGAAGCGGGCGGTCGTCTCACCGCGTTCCACGGCCAGATGGGCATGTTCACCCGCGCGCTCACCTACATGCTCTCTCACGGCGGCGACGGCATCCGTCAGGCGGCGGAAGATGCGGTCCTGAACGCCAACTATATTCTCGCCCGCCTCAAGGGCGAGATGACGCCGGCGTTCGAGGGCTACTGCATGCATGAGGCGCTGTTCGATGACCGCTTCCTGAAAGGCACGGGCGTCGAAACCATCGACTTCGCGAAAGCGATGATCGATGAGGGCTATCACCCGATGACGATGTATTTTCCTCTCGTCGTTCACGGCGCGATGCTTATCGAGCCGACGGAATCGGAATCGAAACAGGAGCTCGACCAGTTTTGCGATGCGCTGCTCTCCATCGCGCGCCGCGCCAAGGCGGGCGACGCCGCCGCTTTGAAAGCGGCGCCGCATTACGCGCCGCGCCGGCGTCTGGATGAGACGGCGGCCGCCCGCAACCCGGTGCTGCGCTGGACGCCGAAGGAGCCGGCGCGAGCGGCGGAGTAGGGATGCTCCCTGCCTTCGATGCCGTATGGACGGCTCGTCGGGGGAAACCGCGCAAGTTGTGTAAATTCAGCGCCTCAGAACCCGAAGAGAAACTGCTAGACGGCATCTCCAAGGGGTGCAGGGAAATGCTACGCTTAGTGAATCTTTTTCGCCCGTAGACCGCTGATCGCTTTGTCGACCAACGCGGACTGAGCGCCCTGGTCCATCCGGTCGCGGATGATTTCGCGGGCCGCGTCGATGGCGAGGTCGGCCGCCTGACCGCGCACTTCCGCGATGGCCTGGGCTTCGGCGCGGGCGATCCGCTCCTCGGCGGATTTGGCGCGGCGGGCGATCTGCTCATCGATCTTGGCGCGGGCTTCGGCTTCAAGACGTTTCGCGTCGCGTTTGGCCTGCTCGATGATGCCGTTGGCTTCGTCTTCCGCTTCGCGCTGGCGGCGCTGATACTGCGCCAGCAGTTCTTGAGCCTCTTCGCGGAGCTTGCGCGCCTGATCGAGTTCGTCGGCGATCTTCTGGGCGCGCTTGTCGAGCGCGGCCCCGACCGTCTTGTGGACGCCCATGCGCCAGAACATGAGGACCACGAGAACGAACGCGGCGCCTACCCAGAGCGATGGGTCCTGCCACAGGGGAAGGGCCTCATGATGCTCGGCGGCGGCCTCGTGGGCGTCCTGCGCCGCTGTCATCGCCAGTGTCGAAAAAGCGATCATTGCAAGGCCCCTTACGCTTTCGCCGCGCGGGCGATCGCGGCGGAAACCGCGTCGGCCGTCGGCGTCTCGTCGATCAGCGCCTCGACGATAGCGCGCGCCGTATCGGTCGCCGCTTCGCGCACTTTCGCCGACTTGTCGGTCTGCATCGCGCCGATGCGCGCTTCTGCCGCCTCGATGTCGGCGTTTGCTTTCGCATCCGCCTCGCGCTGGCGCTCAGCGAGCTCTTCGTTAAGCGCGTCGCGCTATTCAGCCGCCATGGCGCGGGGGCGCGCCTTGGCGTCGGCGAGGTCGGTCTCGTAGGCTTTCTGCGCGTCTTCGGCCTGACGGCGGAATTCCGCCGCCTGGTCGAAGTCGTCGGCGATGCGGTCGCGGCGCTCTTCGATCGCGCCGCCGAGACGCGGCAGCACGATCGTCGACATCACCCAGTAAAGAAAGCCGAACGTCAGCGCGAGCCAGAAAAGCTGGCTCGGGAAGGTCGTGACGTCCATCTGCGGCAGGCCCGCCTTCGCCGCCGCCTCTTCGGCGTGGGCGACGGGTTCGGCGGCGTTCGCAAGGAGCGTAACGATCAGCATGACGGGTGGCTTCCTCCGGTCCCGGTCGTTCTTAGAATACGAACAGGATGAGCATCGCGACGACGAAGCCGAGAAGGCCCGTGAATTCCGTCAGCGCGAAGGCGAGGAGCAGGGTCTGCTGGTTGCCGGCGGCGGCTGACGGGTTGCGGAACGCGCCCGACAGGAAGTTCCCGAAGATCACGCCAAGACCGACCGCGGCGCCGGCGAGCGGCAGGGCGGCGATACCGGCGCCGATGAGTTTAGCGGCATCTGCTTCCATTTTTAGCACTCCTAAAGTTTCGTTGAGCCGTTGATCCTGCAGCGTCGCGGCCGGCCCTTAATGGGCCGCGACAGGAAAGACAAGCGTTAGTGGTGGCCGGCGTGGACCGCGTCGTTGAGGTAGATGCAAGTGAGGATCGCGAACACGTAAGCCTGAAGGAACGCCACCAGAAGTTCGAGCAATGTCACCGCGACGATGCCGAGGAACGGAAAGATCGAAATCCATCCGTAAGCCGCGCCGGCGCCGAGCAGCATCACGATGAACATCGCGAAGACTTTGAGGATGATGTGGCCCGCCAGCATGTTGGCGAAAAGCCGGATGCCGAGGCTCAGAGGGCGCGACAGGAACGAGACGACCTCAATCAGCACGATCAGCGGCAACAGCCACAGCGGCACGCCCGACGGCACGAACAGTTTGAAGAAGCCGAGCCCGTTCTTGTAGAGCCCGTAGCCGATGACGATGGAGATCGTCAGCATGGCGAGGGCGAAAGTGACGATGATGTGGCTCGTCGTCGTGAAGGTGTGGAGGCCGTGCGGCGCGCCCGGAATCGTGGGCAGGAGGCCCAGCAGGTTCGCCATCAGGATGAAGATGAACAGGGTGAATACGTAGGGGAAGAACTTCATCCCTTCCTTGCCGATTGCGCCGCGAACCATGTCGGCGACGAATTCGTAAAAGACTTCCGCCGTGGATTGCAGGGGGCCGGGGATCAGTGCGCGTTTGCGCGCGGCCATGATGAAGAAAATCGAGGCGAGCGCCACCGAGATGACCATCCACAGCGAGGAATTGGTGAAGGCGAGAAGGTTGCTGCCGTAAGGGATCTGGATCAGCGGAACGATCTCGAACTGCTCCATCGGACCGTCGGCGGCACTGAATTTCATCATCGTCTTCCGCGTCCCCGCCAAGCGCTTGGCGCTCTTTCGTCTCTATATGTCAGGCGCTTCATCCGTCTGCGGACTTGTCGCCGTCCTGTTCTTTCATCGCCCGCGAGACGTTGAGAATCCCCGCGCCGAACCCGATAAAGATGCCGGCGAGGAGCCCGAAGGGAACCGTCCCGAAAAGCCTGTCGACGCCCCAGCCGAGCAGCGAGCCCACAAGGAGAGCCGCAAGCAGTTCCGAAGAAAGCCGAAAGGCCTTCCCCATCCCTTTGCCGTCCCCGTCGCGTGCGGTCTCGGCGTCCGTCTTTTCGCCGCGCGCGGCGTCCAAACGCTTCGAGAACTCATCAAGCGAGGGCGGTTCTTGCTTGCCGGCGTCGTCCGCCATGGGCATGCCCAGAGAGAGGCGCGACGAAAGCCGCACCCGAAATTCGCGCGGAAACTAGCTTCGCCGCAGAGCAGCGTCAAGCAATGGTTTAGACCGTCAAGCCTTTGAAATAGCAAAGCAAGTAGCGCCGCGGCGAGACGCCGCGGCGGCGCACTTTATTCGCCCGGAACAGGGAAGCCGCGGTCGCGCATCAAAGGTTCGATTCCCGCGTCCCGGCCGCGGAAGGCGCGGTAGGCGTCAGCGGGGTCAACGGCGTTGCGGGGGGCGAAGAGATTGTCGACCAGCTTCCTGGCCAGAGCCTTGTCATAAAAGCCGCCAGGGGCCTCGGCGAACGCTTCGGCCGCGTCGGCTGTGAGCACATCGGCCCACATGTAGCCGTAATAGCCGGCCGAGTAGCCTTCGCCCGAGAAGATATGCCCGAAATGCGGGGAGCGGTGGCGCATGACGATCTCTTTCGGCAGGCCGAGATCGGCGAGCGTCTGGCGTTCGAAAGCGTCGGGATCGATGCCGGCCGGGTCGACCGTGTGGAAGCGCATGTCGACCAGCGCCGAGGCGAGATATTCGGTCGTCTCGAAACCCTGGTTGAAATCAGCCGCCGCCTTGATTTTCTCGATCAACGCCGCCGGGATCGGCTCGCCGGTCTGATAATGGACGAGATAGCGGTTGATGACCTCGTCGGTAGGCAGCCAACGTTCGAGAAGCTGCGACTGAAATTCGGTATAGTCCCGCACGCCGCCATTGAGCGTAGGGTAGGCGACGTTCGAGGACAGCGCATGCAGGGCGTGGCCGAATTCGTGGAAATAGGTTTCCGCATCATCCCATGAAATCAGCACCGGTTCGCCGGGAGCCCCTTTGACGAAGTTTGAGTTGTTGGAGGCGAGCACCGTTTTCTTGCCGCGGAAGGTTTCATGGCTCCGGTAGCTTGTCGCCCAGGCGCCCGAGCGCTTGCCGGGGCGTGCGAAGGGATCGAGATACCAGAGGCCGATATGCGCGCCGCTGGTTTTGTCGGTCACTTCCCAGACTTTCACGTCTTCATGAAAGACCGGGACAGAGCCTTCGGGAACTGGTGCAAAGGCGAAGTTGAAGAGTTCGCCCGCGACGTAGAACATCGCTTCGCGCAGGCGTCCGAGTTCGAGATATTGCTTCACTTCGTCCGAGTTCAGATCGTATTTGGCCTTGCGGACTTTCTCCGCATAGAAGCGGTAATCCCACGGTTCGATCGAGATGTTCGCGCCTTCTGCGTCCGCGACCGCCTGCATGTCGGCGACTTCCTCTTTCACGCGCGCGACCGAGGCCGGCCATACCGCTTCCATCAGGGCGATAGCGCGCTCCGGCGTTTTCGCCATGCGGTCTTCAAGCCGCCACGAGGCGTAATTGTCATAGCCAAGCAGGTCGACGCGCTCGTCGCGCAACTGGAGGATTTCGGCGATGATGGCGTTGTTGTCGTACGCGTCGCCATTGTCGCCGCGATCGTAATAGGTGCGCCAGACTTTCTCGCGCAGGCTTCGCTCTGTGGAATAGGTGAGGAACGGGTCCATCGACGAGCGCGTATTGGTGATCGCGTATTCGCCCTCATGCTCGCGGTCGCTGGCGGCGCTCGCCGCCGCCTTGACGAACGAATCCGGGAGGCCGCCAAGCTGGTCTTTCGTGATGTAGGTAACGTAGCTTTCTTCGTCGTGAAGCACATTGTTGGCGAATGTCGTGTGCAATTCGGCGAGGCGCTTGTTTATGGCGGCGTAGCGTTCTTTCGCTTCGCCTTCGAGCGTTGCGCCGTTTCTGGCGAAACCGTCATAGACGAGATCGACAAGGCGCTTCTGGTCGGCGCGAAGCGTCCTGTATTCCGCGCCTTCTTTCACCGCCTTGACGCGCGCGAAGAGCGCGTCGTTCTGGGTGATCTTCGAATTGAACTCGGAGAGCTTCGGCGCCATTTCCTGCTGCACGGCGCGGAACTCGGGCGTCGACATGTTGCTTGAGAGAATGCCGTAATAGGTGAAGACGCGGCCGAGATCGTCGCCGGCGGCTTCCAGCGCGAGAATAGTGTTTTCGAATGTCGCTGGCGCCGGATTGTTCGCAATCTCGTCGACTTGCGCGAGATTCTGCGCCATGCCCGCTTCGAGCGCCGGCTTCACGTCGGCGACGTTCATTCTGTCGAAAGCGGGAACGCCGCCATATGGCCCGCTCCAGTCGGCGAGGAGCGGATTGTCCGTCTCGGCTCCGGTTTCGGACGGGTCGGATGCGGACGGGCTTTCCGGCGTCATAGTTTCGCTTTCGGCTTTCTTCGAGCAGGCGGCGAGCGAGAGGACAGCAAGGCTCGCGGTCAGGAGCAGGATCTGGCGCATAAATTGTCCCTGTTTTCTGGTTGTCCGTCGATAGACCCGTCTCGATGGGCGCGCCTCAACAGGAGATGCGGCGAAGCGTTACTCTGCCGCGGCGAGCTGTTCCGCCTTGTGGAGATCGACGGACACGAGCTGGCTGACGCCGCGTTCGATCATGGTCACGCCGAAGAGCCGGTCCATGCGCGACATGGTGAGCGCGTGGTGGGTGATGATGATGAAGCGGGTCGCGGTTTCTTTCGCCATTTCATGCAGCAGGCGGCAGAAACGCTCGACGTTCGCGTCGTCGAGCGGGGCGTCGACTTCGTCCAGCACGCAGACCGGGGCCGGGTTCGCCATAAAGACGGCGAAGATCAGGGCCGTCGCGGTCAGCGCCTGTTCGCCTCCCGACATCAGCGACATGGAGGCGAGCTTCTTGCCCGGCGGCGAAGCGAAGATTTCGAGCCCGGCTTCGAGCGGGTCTTCGGAATCGATCATCCGAAGCTCAGCCTGTCCGCCGTTGAATAGCCGCGTGAACAAGGTTCCGAAATTACGGTTGACGGTTTCGAACGCGTCGTTGAGGCGCTGGCGCGCCTCGCGGTTGAGGCTGCCGATGGCGGCGCGCAGTTTCCTGATCGCCTGATCGCAATCCTCGCGTTCGACGGTGAGTTCCTCGAAACGCGCGGTGACTTCCTGCATCTCTTCGTCGGCGCGCAGATTGACGCCGCCGAGATTTTCGCGCTCGCGTTTATAGCGTTCGAGCTTGCGGTCAGTGTCTTCGCGCGAGGGAAGCTCGTGGCCTTCCTTGTGCTCGGCGATGGCGAGCAATTCTTCCGGCGCGGCGTTGCAGGTCTCGTGCGCAATGGAAGCGGCTTCCTCGACGCGAACCCCCGCGCTTTCCGCCTGCGCTTCAAGCCGCGCCCGCGCTTCGCGGGCTTCCGCGGCGGCGTTGTCGGCGGCTTTCGCCGTCCGGTCCATTTCCTGGGCATGCTGCACGGCGGCGGCGAGCGCGTCTCCGGCGTCCGTCCGCCGCGTTTCCGCTTCGCCGATACGGTCGAGGAGAGCTTTACGCTTTTCCTCGATGGCGGCGGGCGCATCGGCGGCGGCCTGGTGCGCGCTTTCCGCTTCTTCAAGGCGAGCGGCGATATCTGCAATGCGCTGACGCGCCGTTTCGCCCCGGCCGATCCACACGCCGCGCTCGCGTTCGAGGTCGGCGAGCCGGTCGGCGCGCATCTTGGCTTCGCGCGACAAGTCGCCATGGGCGGCGCGCGCTTCGCTGGCGCCGGTTCGCGCGCTCATAAGGGCGTCGCGGAGCTCCGCAACAGCGGCGGCGACAAGCGCCGCATCGGGTAGAGCGCCGCGCTCGGCGTTGCGGGCGTCGAGGACAGACGCCGCTTCGGACTTATCTTCCGAGAGACGCGCCAGCGATTCATCTATCGTCGCGATGCGCGTCGCGGCGCGGGCGTGCTCGCGCTCAAGCTCGGCGAGGCGCGCGCGCGCCGTATCGAAGGCGCGACGGGCGTCAGCGGAGAGGCTGCGGGCTTCGCGTTCGATTGTCTGTTTGCGGACGAGTTCTTCGCTTGCGGCGCGATGATTGTCGCCGGCTTCGACTGCGGCCGCTTCGGCGGCTTCAAGTTCGCCCGCAAGCGCAGCGACGCGGTTGCGTTGTTCAAGGCGGATTGCCGCCGCGGTTTTCGCTTCTGCGCGACTGACGAATCCGTCCCAGCGCCAGAGATCGCCCTCGCGGCTGACAAGCCGTTGGCCGGGCGCGAGCGTCGCCGCTAGCGCCGCGCCTTTTTCCGCATCGACGACGCCGATTGAAGCAAGGCGGCGCGCAAGGCGCGCCGGCGCATTGACGAAACCGGCGAGCGATACGGCGTTGTCCGGCAGTATCGCTCCGGATACGGTCGTTTCTCCGGCGGACGACCAGTGCGTCGGCGCCGCTTCATCGAGCGCCGCGCCAAGATCGTCGCCGAGCGCGGCGGCGAGGGCGTTTTCGTAACCGGGCTCAACCTCGACCTGTTCGATAAGCGCCGGCCAGTCGCCGTCGCCCTGCGCTCAAGGAAAAATATGTCGATACGGGACAGGTGAAATTTATTTTCCGCGAATTTC
>JAVJPA010000154.1:0-12424 GCA_040216495.1 Amphiplicatus sp.
CTGCGCGCTTCTCGCGCTCGCCGCCTGCGCCACCGCGACGCCTTACCAGCCTGCCGCCACGGGAAAGGGCTACGGTTTTTCTGAGCAGAAGATAGAAGAAAACCGCTACCGCATCACTTTCCGCGGCAACTCTTCGACGACCCGCGAAATGGTCGAGAACTCGCTGCTCTATCGCGCGGCGGAACTGTCGATCATCAACGGCTATGATCACTTCATCATGGTCGAGAACGACACCGAAGCGAAGACCACCTACTCAACCTCGACCTCGCCCGCCTTTTTCGGCCGGTACGCCTATGGCTATCCGGGCTACTATTACGCTTTCCCATATTACGCGTATGGCTGGGGATGGGGCCAGCCGTATGATTCGTACACGCGCGAAGTCACCCGCTACTCGGCCGTCGCGTTCGTGACCATGCACAAGGGCGCAAAGCCGAGTGACAATCCGCAAGCGTTCGACTCGCGCGAAGTGATGGAGAATCTGCGCCCGCTGGTGCTCGGCGCCGTTCCGGCCGGCTCGTAAAAGGCCGCTCTAGACAGCGCGCAGTCGCGACGAAGGCTGCGATTGCGCCGCATCCGGCTCATAAATGGCGACAAAGCCGCGCGCCGTGTGTCTGATGACCACGGCGCGTTCGCGTCCTACATGAATGGATGATCCGACTGGCGGCTTCCTCGGCGCATCGACGGAAATGCCGTCTACGGAGCGATCGAGCACGCGCACGAACAGAGAAGAACCGTCCGACAGGCGGCACACCATGCGCTGGTCGCTGGCGGGGTGGCGAGGCGACGAGCGCCTGTCGCCGAGACCGTCGGCGAAGGACGGGTTGGCGCGCAGCATCAGTTGTTCGGTGAGAATGGCGCGGCGCTTTTTCGACAGGATGAAAGACATGGCGAAGCCGTCCGGGAAGACGCGCGCGACGCGGCCTTCGATGACGTCAAGACCGGACAGGTAGACGACGACCGCGTCGCCGACGACGGCCTTGCCCTCGACCTTGAGCGCGAGGTCGCCCGGCGAAATGTTGATCAGCCGGCCCTGATACTCGTCGATCGTGTTGACGACGATGCGCGCCGGCAGGTCCAACGCCACGCGGCGATAGCGGCGAAGTTCGGACTTCGACATGCGGGAAACCTCAAGGAATCAATGGATTTTGACGCTACGCGCGCGCGCTCAAGTCTTCGCTAATGCGAAATGTAGAATTTTAGCGAGCTATCTCTGCGCTTCGCTTCGCCGCATCGGCGTTGCCATGTGATTGCGCCTCTGTATGGTCGTCAGCCAATCGTTAACCGTTCGCCGCGAGGCAAAGCGGCGATATCGCGAGGGGCCTTCCATGCTGAAACGAGTTTTCGCCGCCGCCATCGTTGCGGGCGTCGCCGCGCAGGGCGCTGCGGCGCAGGACAAGACCGCCGATCCCTACGCCTTTCTCGAAGAAATAGAAGGCGCGAAGGCGATCGCCTGGGCCAAGAAAGAAAACGCCCGTTCCTTGCCGGAGCTTGAGGCCGATCCGCGGTTTGCGCCCATGCGCGAAGAGGCGCTGGCGATCCTCACCTCGACCGACCGCCTTGCGACCGGCGCGATCCATAGCGGCGCTGTCTACAATTTCTGGCAGGACGAAACCAATGTGCGGGGCGTGTGGCGGCGCGCCAGCGTGGAGAGCTTCCGTTCCGGCGCGCCCGAATGGGAGACGGTGCTTGATTTCGACAAACTCGCCGAGGACGAGGGCGAAAACTGGGTGCATGGCGACATCAACTGCCTCTCGCCAGAATACCGTCATTGCATGATCGAAATGTCGTATGGCGGCAAGGACGCCGCCGTCTGGCGTGAGTTCGATTCCCAAACGAAACAGTTCGTAGAAGGAGGGTTCTATCTTCCCGAAGCGAAAACCAGCCTAGACTGGCTCGATGAAAACACGCTCCTTGTCGCCACCGAACGCGGCGAAGGTTCGCTCACGACCTCCGGTTATCCGCGCACGATCGTCAGGCTTGCGCGCGGCGCGGCGCTCGCCGATGCGCCGCTGGTTTTCGAAGGCGCGGCCGAGGACGTCTGGGTCTGGGCGAGCGTCGATCATGACGGCGGCGAGGCCCATGTTTTCATCGACAAGCGCGTCTCGTTTTTCGAATCGGAGCGCAGCTATGGCCTCGGCGGCGAAAATTTTTCGCGCCTGCCTCTGCCGCTCAACGCTGATTTTCAGGGCGTCCTCGGTGGGCGGGCGATCTTTTTTCTGCGTGAGACGTGGAGCCATCAGGGCAAGGATTATCCGCTCGGGTCTATCGTCGCCTACGATCTTAAATCGGGCGGCGCGGAGATGGTTATGGCGGCTTCGGGCAGCCAATCGATCGAAAGCGTCGAGGTCGGTGAGAGCGGGCTTGTCGTCTCGTATCTTGAAGACGTTTCCGGCAAGGCCGCGCGGCTTTCGCGCAAGAAAGGCGGTAAATGGACGGCGAAAGAAATCAGGCTGCCGCCGAACGGCGTCGTCAAGCTGACCTCCGCGGGCGGGGGAACCGACGATGCGATGCTGACTTTCGAAAGCCTGACGACGCCGCAATCGCTTTACTATGTCGCCGCCGACAACAAGGCGTCGACAATAGCGTCGATGCCGGCGTTTTATGACGCCTCGGATGTCGTCGTAGAACAGCGTTTCGCAACATCCGCAGACGGAACGAATATCCCTTACTTTATTATGGGCAAGGGTTCCGCGCTGAAAGCGGGCGACGCGCCGACCGTGCAATACGCCTATGGCGGCTTCCTGTCGGCGACGCTGCCGGTTTACTATGAAGATCCGTCGCGCCCGCAGCACGGGGCGCTCGCCGGCAAGATGTGGGTTTCGCGCGGCGGCGTGCTTGTCCTCTCAAACATTCGCGGAGGGTCAGAGTACGGACCGAGATGGCATCAGGCCGCGTTGAAAGAGCATCGCCAGCGCGCCTTCGACGACTTCATTGCGATCTCCGAAGACCTGATCTCCTCAGGCGTCACCAGCGCCGACAAGCTCGGCGCCATTGGGCGCTCGAACGGCGGTCTCCTGATGGGCGCGATCATGACGCAGCGCCCGGACCTTTATGGGGCCATCGTCAACGGCGTGCCGCTGTTCGACATGAAGCGCTACACCAAGCTCGGCGCCGGCGCGTCGTGGATCGGCGAGTTTGGCGATCCGGAAAAGCCGGAGGAGTGGGCGTATATTTCAAAATATTCTCCGCAGCAAAATCTTGCGGCGGGCAAGGAGTATCCCAAAATCTTTCTTTACACCTCGACTCAGGACGACCGTGTCCATCCTGGCCACGCGCGCAAGGCGGGCGCGAAGCTGCGCGATCTCGGCTACGACTTTTTCTATTACGAGAACATGGAAGGCGGTCATGGCGGCACGGCGAACCAGGACCAGCTCGCCTACCGCATCGCGCTTGAGTATGCGTACTTCGCCCGGATGCTGATGAGCTCTCCATCGATCGCTGACGGAGAAGACGCGGACTGACGGCTACAAAAATAGAGGCCGCGTTTGCGGCCTCTATTTTATGGACGAAAAAGCGTTCAAGCCGTCAGTGCTTGTTCCACTCTTTGACCTGCTTTTCGGCTTCTTCACGGGCGACGCCGTAGCGCTCCTGAATCTTGCCGACGAGCTGATCGTAATTGCCTTCGACGCGCGCGACGTCATCGTCGGTGAGCTTGCCCCATTGCTCCTTGACGGAGCCCTTGAGCTGCTTCCACTCACCTTGCAGTTTATCGGAATTCATTCTGAACTCTCCTTGTTATCCAACACATCTGCAAACACCGACTGGCGGCTGGCGTTCCCTTTTCGTACGAAATAGTCATACGATGACCGCGCCGGAGGGCGGCGCAACGTAAAAAGGGCAGGGTGGCATGGGCTGGTGGTTTGCGATCAAACTCTGGAAACGGGTCTTTCTCGGCCTGATTCTCGGCGTCGCCTTCGGGCTTATCGTCTCGCAGACCATGGATCCTGTCGCCGGAGAAGCTCTGCTCGCCAAGGTGCGCGTCATCGGCGACATCTTCATCCGGCTGATACGGATGATCGTGGTGCCGCTCGTTTTCTTCACGCTAGTCGCCGGCATCTACGCCATGGGCGACCCGAAAAAGCTCGGCACTATCGGCATCAAAGCCTTCCTCCTCTATCTGGTGACGACCTTCTTCGCCAATCTCATTGGCCTCGCCATGGGCACCCTGTTCCAGCCCGGCCGCGGCGTCGATCTCGGCGGCGCCGAGCCGAAGCAGCTGGGGGAAGCGCAACCGCTCGGCGAGCGGCTGATGGCGATCATTCCGGAAAATCCCTTCGCCGCGCTGGTGCAGGGCGACATGCTGGCGGTGATTTTCTTCGCGCTGCTGTTCGGCGTCGGCTTGTTGATGGCGCGCGAACAGGGACGCGTCGCCGGGAATTTCTTCGAGGCCGCCGCTGAAGGCGTTTTGAAGATGACGCATCTCATCATGGAGCTCGCCCCGTTCGGCGTGTTCGGCCTCATCGCCTATGTCGCCGGAACCAAGGGCATCGAGACGTTCACGGCGATCCTGTCGCTGACGCTCGCGGTCTATATCGGCTGCGCGCTCCACATGCTGATCGTTTACGGCGGCATGGTGCGCATCCTGCTCAACCTGCCCTTCGTCAATTTCTTCCGCGGCATCATGGACGCGATGATGGTGGCCTATTCGACCTCGTCATCGTCGGCGACGCTGCCCGTCACCATCCGCAACGTCACCGAAAACCTCGGCGTCAAAAAGTCCGTCGCCGGATCGGTGCTGCCGCTCGGCGCCACGATCAACATGGACGGCACTTCGCTTTATCTCGGCATCGTCGCGCTCTTCACCGCGCAGGCCTTCGGCTACACGCTGGAGCCGCAGCACTATCTTCTGATCGCGCTCACCGCCGCGCTCGTTTCCATCGGCACGGCGGGCGTGCCGTCCGCCTCGCTGTTCCTGCTCTCCATCGTGCTCGACGTGTTCGAGGTGACGCCGGAACATACGGCGATCATCATCGGCTTCATTTTCCCCTTCGACAGGCTCCTCGACATGATGCGCACGGTCGTCAACGTCACGGGCGACGCCGCGGTGGCGACGACCGTCGCCAAATGGGAAGGCGAGCTCGACGAGGAGCGGTTCAGGTCGAAGGCGGTGGCCTGACCGGGCCGCCGACCGCCGTCCCGGCAAGCTTGCCTTCCTGCGCTTGAGGTCCTATAGACCCCGCTTCTTACGGGAATAATCGCTTTCCCGCGTCTTCCGGCACGACCCCCGATGATTATATGCGGGACGAGGCCGGGGATGTCCCGCCGCCAGGGTAACGCCCTCGCGGCGGCGATTATGCTTTGTGCGCCTTCGCGCACGGGCAGCGTTCGCCGCCGCTCGGGTTTATTCTTTAGCCGGCTTTCGCCGGCGGGCGGCGGCGCTGCCGCACTGCGCGGCCGGGAAGGCGAAAGGGAACGGCATGTTTGAAAGCCTGAGCGAACGACTTGGCTCCGTCTTCGAGAAGCTCCGCGGCAGGGGCGCGCTCGAGGAAAGGGACGTTACGGAAGCGCTGCGCGAAGTGCGCGTGGCGCTGCTCGAGGCCGATGTCGCGCTTCCGGTCGCCAAGTCGTTCATCGACAAGGTGAAGGAGCGCGCGGTCGGCGCCGAGGTGCTGCGCTCGGTCACGCCCGGCCAGCAGGTCGTCAAGATCGTCCATGATGCGCTCGTCGAGATGCTGGGCGGCCAGCTTGATGGAAGGGGGGCGGAAGACGCCGCGCTCGATCTCGCCATGGCCCCGCCGGCGCCGATCCTGATGGTCGGCCTTCAGGGCTCGGGCAAGACGACGACGACGGCGAAACTCGCCATGCGGATCGAGAAACGCGAGAAAAAACGCGTGCTCAGGGCCTCGCTCGACACGCGCCGCCCCGCCGCGCAGGAACAGCTTAAAATCCTCGGCGAGCAAACCGGCGTCAGAACCCTGCCGATCATTCCTGGTCAGTCGCCGGTCGATATCGCCAGGCGCGCCATGGAAGCGGCGCGTCTCGGCGGCTTCGACGTGGTCATGCTCGACACGGCGGGCCGGCTCTCCATCGACGAGCAGTTGATGGCCGAAGTCGCGGAGATTCACGCCATCGCGCGGCCTATTGAGACCCTCCTCGTCGTCGACGCGCTGACCGGACAGGACGCGGTCAACACTGCCGAGAAATTCAAGGCGCGCGTCCCCGTCTCCGGCGTCGTCCTCACGCGGATCGACGGCGACGGGCGCGGCGGCGCGGCGCTCTCCATGCGCGCCGTAACCGGCGCGCCGATCAAGTTTATCGGCGTCGGCGAAAAGCTCGATGCGCTCGATACGTTCGATCCCCAACGCATGGCGGGCCGCATTCTCGGCATGGGCGACATCGTTTCGCTGGTCGAGAAAGCCGCCGAAGAAATCGACGTCGAGAAAGCCCAGCGTCAGGCCAAAAAGATGGCCAAGGGCGAGTTCGATCTCGACGACCTCGCCGATCAGTTCCGCCAGATGAAAAAAATGGGCGGCATGGGCGCGATCCTCGGACTGCTTCCCGGCATGGGCAAGATGACGTAGGCGGTCGACGCCGCCGGCGGCTTCGAGAACAAGGAAATCACCCGTCAGGAAGCGATCATCTCGTCGATGACGAAGCAGGAGCGCAAGAAGCCGGCGCTTCTCAACGCCTCGCGCAAGAAGCGCGTCGCGGCGGGGTCGGGGACGAGCGTGCAGGAGATCAACAAGCTCCTCAAGGCCCATCGCCAGATGGCCGACATGATGAAAAAGATGGGCAAGGGCGGCATGGCCGGTCTTGCGAAACAGATGGGCGCTATGGGCGGCGCGCCGGGCGGACTTGGCGTCCTTGGCGGAGGCGGCGGCCCTGACGCCACCGCGCTGCTCGGCAAGGGCGGCAAAGCGCCGTCAACGGAGAATGTCGATTTCGACGCCATCGAGCGCGCCCTGTCGGGCCGCGGCCCGATGCCGCCGGGGCTAGGCGGGCTGCCGGGGATGGGGAGGAAGAAATGAAGAATGGAGTTCGTAGTCCTTAGTGCGTAGTCCGTAGAGGAAGCATTCCCTACGCACTACGAACTACGCACTGCGTACATTAGAAAGGAAAAACCAACATGTCTCTTAAAATACGTCTCGCCCGCGCGGGTGCGAAGAAGCGGCCCTATTACGCGATTGTCGTCTCCGACAGCCGCAATCCGCGCGACGGCCGCTTCATCGAGAAGATCGGCAATTACAACCCGCTGCTCGCCAAGGACGATCCGAAGCGCGCCCAGTACAATGAAGAGCGCGTCAAGTATTGGCTTGGCGTTGGCGCCCAGCCCACCGACCGGGTCGCGCGCTTCCTGTCAGTGAACGGCCTGTCGCAGTGGAAAGCCGGCTCCAACCCGAAAAAAGCCGAGCCGAAAACCAAGGCGAAGGAACGCGCCGCTGAGCGCGCCGACCGGGCTGAAAAAGCCGCCGCCGCCGCCGCCGCGCCTGCGGAGGAAGCCGCTGCGGAAGCGTCCGCCGAGTAGCATTCGCCTTGCCGGTCCCGCCCGCCTTCGCGTCAAGCGGGGGCGGGAACCTTCTCGCATCCCTTCTGTTAGCGGACTGACGCCGCGCAAAGGCTTTTGGCGCGGTCGACTCGCCGTCTAACGACAGGGGAATGAAATGAGGAGACTGGTTCCGGTGATCGCCCTCGGCGCGATCATGTTGACCGCGAGCGGCTGTGTACTGCTCGCCGGCGCAGGCGCCGGCTATGTGGCGCATGATGAGGCGACTGAAAACGACGGCAAGTTCGACCCGCTCGAAAAAGCGCGCGGCAAGGACGACGGCAAGAACTAGACGCCGGTCGTTTTCATTCTGACGCATTCTTGATTGCTCGCCGCCCGATCTATGATCGGGCGGTTTTGCATTTGGCCGCTGCTTCGCGCATTAAAATGTGGCGCAGCGGGAGCAAAGCCGATCTTTCGCGACACTTTCGCCCAAATCCGCCCGGCGGTGTTCTGGACGCCGGCGCTCGTGCTCATCCTGGCGCTCGGCGCCAGCCTCGTCGACTTCGACGGATTCCTCGCCGCCGCGACCGCCGCGAACGGATGGATCCTCGATCATTTCGGCTGGCTGTTCTCCGTCGCGACCTTCGCCGCCGTCGTCCTGATCGCGTTTGTGTTCGCCTCGCCGCTCGGCGCCGCGCGCATCGGCGGGGAGGGCGCCAAGCCCATCCTCTCTTCATGGAGCTGGTTTGCGGTCACGCTTTGCACGACGATCGCCATCGGCATCCTATTCTGGGGAACGACGGAGCCGATCTTTCATGTAACGGCGCCGCCTGCGTTTACCGGCTTCGGGCCCGGAAGCGACGAGGCGCGGCGGTTCGCGCTCTCCGCCCTGTTCCTGCACTGGACCGTGACGCCTTACGCGCTTTACACGGTTCCCGCTCTCGCCTTCGCGCTCGCGTTCCACACGCTCGGCCGCCAATACTCCGTAGGCGCAGCGATTTATCCGGGCGCGGGAGAGCCGCCTCGCATGTTTTGCAACGCCGTCGATGCGCTGGCGCTGTTCGCGCTGGTGGCCGGCGTCGCCGCCGCGCTCGGCGCCGGGGTTTTGTCGCTGACGGGCGGGCTCAAGGCGGCGCTCGGCGTTCCCGACAGCCCGGCGCTGCGTCTTGCGCTGGTCGCCGCCATTGTCGGCGCGTTCGTCGCCTCGTCCGCGAGCGGGCTCCATCGCGGCATCCGCTTCCTCTCCGACATCAACGCCAAGGCTTTCTTTGCGCTCGCCGCGTTCATCTTCCTTGTCGGACCGACCGGCGAGGTGCTGGCGCGCGGCGCCGAGGCGCTTGCCGATTATGTCGCCGGCTTCATTCCTGCGAGCCTCAATCTCGACGGGCGCGCCGGCGATCCGTGGACGCAATCGTGGACGGTGTTTTCTTTCGCCCAGTGGCTCGCCTGGGCGCCGGTGACGGCGCTCTTTCTCGGCCGCATTGCGGTCGGCTACACGGTGCGCGCCTTCATTCTCGTCAACCTTGTGCTGCCCGCCTTGTTCGGCATGGTCTGGATGACGATCTTCGGCGCTGGCGCGATTGAAATCGACAGCCGGACGGGCGCGCTGTCCGCTGCGCTGGAAACCGGCGGGCCGGAGGCGGTCGTCTATGCGATGTTCGCGGCGCTGCCGTTCGCGCCCGTCGTTCAGGCGCTGTTCGTGGCGCTGGTGTTCATCTCGTTCGTCACGGCGATGGATTCGACGACGCATTCCGTCGCCGAAGTCTGTTTGAAGCGCGCCGCGCCCGGCGGCGAGCACGGGCCGGCGGGGCTCAGGATCAAGATTTTCTGGGGCGTCCTGATCGGCCTCATCTCATGGACGATGACGGCGACGACCGGCGTCGCCGGCGTCAGGATGCTGTCCAATCTTGGCGGCTTGCCGGGCGCGTTCGTGCTTATCGGCGCCGGCGTTGTGCTGGTCCGCCTCACTGCCGGCGCGCGGCTTCGCTGAACCCTTACTCCTGCAAGGTCAGCCGCAGCACCTTGCCGACCGGCGCGCCGCCGCGATCCTCCGTCGTGACATAGATCGCCCCGTCCGGCCCGACGCGCACATCGCGGATGCGCTCGCCGATGAGATAGCGCTCCTCGCCGATTTCTTTTCCAGCGTCGTCGAGATCGATCCGGTGCAGCGCCTGGCTGCCCCCTTTCATTGCGCCGACAAGCAGGTCGCCATTCCAGTCGGGGAAAACGTCGCCGCGATAGACCGCAAGGCCGGACGGCGCGATGGACGGCGTCCAGTGCTTGAACGGCTGTTTCGTTCCTTCATATTCCGTAAACGGACTGATGCGCGCCCCGCTGTAATCGACGCCGTAGGTGGCGAGCGGCCAGCCGTAATTGGCGCCTTTCTCGATGATGTTGATCTCGTCGCCGCCCTGCGCCCCATGCTCATGCGACCATAGGATTCCGCGTTCAGCGTCAAAGGCGAGCCCTTGCGGGTTGCGGTGGCCTTTGGTCCAAAGCTCCGGCAAGCCGTCATCGCCGAAATCGGCGTTATCGTCGGGGACCGTCCCGTCGCGGTTGAGCCGAACCACGGCGCCGAAGCTGGTCGACATCACCTGCGCGCGCTCCTTGTAGCGGGAGCCTTCGCCGATGGTGACGTAAAGTTTGCCGTCGCCGCCGAGCGCCATGCGCGCGCCGTAATGCAGGCTCGTGTCTTTCAGCGGCTTCGCCTCATAGATCACTTCCACATTTGTGAGGGCGTCGTTTTCAAACGTCGCGCGCGCGACGCGCGTGGCGTTCTGGCGGGCGGTCCCGTGCGCGTAGCTGATAAAAAGCGTGCGGTTTTCGGCGAAATCCGGATCGACGAGCACGTCGAAGAGACCCGCCTGGTTTTCGACATAGACATCGGGAACGCCCGAGACCGGCGTTTCAACGAGCGCGCCGTCGCGGATGATGCGCAGGCGCCCGTCCCGCTCGGTCACGAGCATGGCGCCGTCGGGAAGGAACGCGAGCGACCACGGGTTGACGAGTCCCTCGGCGAGCGTTTCGACGGCGAGCGCGGCCGATCCTTCCGGCGCAGGCGCGGCCAGCGTCGTCTGAAGCGCGGAATCGCCGCCGCCTTTCTGGGCCGCCGCCGCGTCCGCGCCGTCTTTCGAGCATCCGGTCATCGCGGCGGCGAACGCGGCGGCGAGGGAAAGCGTGTGCAGGCGGTTCATAAGCTTTGACTCCATGTTTCGCTGATCGGCCGGGCGGAGTATGGTGCGCGCGGCATGAAACGGCGTTGGCGAGAAGTGTAAGCGGCGCGGCTGTTCAAGGCCAGAGAACAGATCGGAGAGGGGCGGCGTCATGGGATATGTGAAGATCATGGGCGCATATATCGCCGCCGCCATTGTGACGGTCGTCCTGGCGTCAGCGTTTTTCACCCAGCGCATCATCGCCGCGCAGACCGCCATCGGCATCGAATACACGCCGGCGCAGCAATCCGAGACCTATTTGATGAATTTCGTGGGCCTTGCGCCGTCCTACGGGCTGATGCTGGCGATTGCGCTGCTGATCGGGTTCGTCGTCGCGTACGGCGTCAAACAAATCCTCAGGCCCCTGGCCCCTGTCGCTTATCCTGTCGCCGGCGCGGTGGCCGTGCTGACGGTGATTTTCCTCATCGAGACCATCATGGCGAAAGGCGGCGCCGGAGCCATTGGCGGGGCGCGCGATGCGCTGGGCCTGGCGCTTCAGGGGCTCGCCGGGGCGGTCGGGGGGACGGTTTTCGCGCTTTTGACGCGGCGCAAGGCGTAACGGCGCGCTTTCGCGCAGAGGTTTTTGCCGCTACAGGAGCGCGCCATGACCCGCGCCCAACCCCTATCGCCGAAGACCGCCCCGAGAATCGGCATTGTCAGCCTCGGCTGCCCGAAGGCGCTGGTCGATTCCGAGCGCATCATCACGCGCCTGCGCGCCGAAGGCTACGAGATCGCGCCGGATTATCAGGGCGCGGATGCGGTGCTGGTCAACACTTGCGGCTTTCTCGATTCCGCGCGCGCTGAATCCCTGGGCGCCATCGGCGAGGCCATCGCCGAAAACGGCCGCGTCATCGTCACAGGCTGCCTTGGCGCGGAAGAAGGCGTCATCCGTGCGGCGCACCCGAAAGTGCTCTCGGTCACCGGCCCGCATCAGTATGAAGCGGTGATGGAAGCGGTGCACGACGCCGTCCCGCCGGCGCATGATCCCCTATTCGACCTTGTGCCGCCGCAGGGCGTGCGCCTGACGCCGCGCCACTACGCTTATCTGAAGATTTCCGAAGGCTGCAACAACACCTGCGCGTTCTGCATCATCCCGTCGATGCGCGGCAAGCTCGCGAGCCGGCGCATCGATGCGGTGTTGAAGGAAGCCGAGAAACTTGTCGCGGCGGGCGTCAAGGAGCTGCTCGTCATTTCGCAGGATACGTCCGCCTACGGCGTCGACCTCAAATACGCGCCGTACCAGTGGCGCGGCGAGGAATACCAGACCCGTTTCCTCGATCTCGCCCGGGGGCTCGGAGAACTCGGCGTATGGACGCGAATGCACTACGTCTATCCGTATCCGCATGTGGACGCGGTGATTCCGCTGATGGCGGAAGGCAAAATCCTTCCCTACCTCGACATCCCGTTCCAGCATGCGAGCCCGAAAGTCCTCAAGGCGATGCGCCGCCCGGCGAGCCAGGAAAAGACGCTGGATCAGATCGTCCGCTGGCGGAGCGTCTGCCCCGACATCGTGCTGCGCTCCACCTTCATCGTCGGCTTCCCCGGCGAAACCGAAGAGGAGTTTCAGTTTCTCCTCGACTGGCTGAAGGAGGCGAAACTCAATCGCGTCGGCTGCTTCAAGTTCGAGCCGGTCGAGGGCGCGCGCGCCAACGATCTTCCCGGCGCCGTGCCGGAGGAAGTGAAGGAAGAGCGCTACGCCCGCTTCATGGAAGCGCAGCAGGAGATTTCCGCGGATATTCTTCAAGGCTGGATCGGCCGCGAGATCGACGTGCTGATCGACGAGGTC
>JAVJPA010000155.1:0-10964 GCA_040216495.1 Amphiplicatus sp.
CGGCTTCGGGCGCCAGAAGGGCCACACCGAACTCTATCGCGGCGCCGAGTACGTGGTGGATTTCCTGCCCAAGGTGAAAATCGAACTTGTCCTCGATGACGGACAGGTGGACGCTGCGGTCGAGGCGATCGCACGCGCCGCTCATTCGGGCCGCATCGGCGACGGCAAGATCTTCATCAGCACGATCGACAATGTGGTTCGCATCAGAACCGGCGAAACAGGCTCCGACGCGGTCTGAGCCGAATCGGCATCACGCCGTTTTTCGACGCTGCCTTGTGCGCTTTTTTTATTCGCATTAGCGAAGCAGTTTCGCCATGTTTTCGACGTTTTATGCTAAATAATTAGAATATTCTCCTTTTCGTGTCGCAAATTAGCCCCATTACCAGCCCGCCGATGCTGCGCCGCAAAATAATTCTTGATTTCATGGAAATCGCTGGCGCATCCTCTCTTCCATCGCTGGCGCGCCGGAAAAGCCGGGCGGGATGGTGCCTATATTCTTCCCGCGACCGGTCTCGATAACGGCAAAAAGAACGAGAAGGAGCCCTCCCCCATGTCTGCAGACGCCGTGCTTAAACGCATCAAAGATAAAGACATCAAATATGTCGACCTGCGTTTCACCGACCCGCGCGGCAAGTGGCAGCACGTCACCTTCGACCGCTCCATGGTCGATGAGGACTTCATGTCCGAAGGCACGATGTTCGACGGCTCCTCCATCGCCGGCTGGAAAGCGATCAACGAAAGCGACATGATCTTGATGCCGGATGCGTCGACGGCGGTCGAAGATCCGTTCTTCAGCCAGCCGACCCTGACGCTGATCTGCGACATTCTCGAACCGTCGACGGGCCAGCCTTATTCGCGCGACCCGCGCACGACGGCGAAGTCGGCTGAAGCGTATCTCGCCTCCTCCGGCATCGGCGACAAAGCCTTCTTCGGCCCGGAAGCCGAGTTCTTCGTCTTCGACGATGTGCGCTGGTCGACCGATCAGAACAATCTCGGCTTCATGATCGACTCGCTGGAAGGCCCCTACAATTCCGGCACGTCCTATGAAGGCGGCAACCTCGCCCACCGGCCCGGCCCGAAAGGCGGGTATTTCCCGGTGCCGCCGGTCGACTCGGCGCAGGACATGCGCACCGAAATGCTAGCACTGATGACCGAGATGGGCGTCGTCCCTGAAAAGCATCACCATGAAGTCGCGCCGTCGCAGCACGAGCTCGGGATGAAATTCTCGACGCTGACGAAAATGGCCGACCACATGCAGATTTATAAGTATGTGGTCCATCAGGTCGCCGCCGCTTACGGCAAGACCGCGACTTTCATGCCCAAGCCCGTCTTCGGCGACAACGGTTCGGGCATGCACGTGCACCAGTCGATCTGGAAAGGCGACAAGCCGGTGTTCGCCGGCGATCGGTATGCGGACCTTTCCGACACCTGCCTCTTTTACATTGGCGGCATCATCAAGCACGCCCGCGCCATCAACGCCTTCGCCAATTCGACCACCAATTCGTACAAGCGCCTCGTGCCGGGTTACGAAGCGCCCGTGCTGCTCGCCTATTCGGCGCGCAACCGTTCCGCCTCGATCCGTATCCCCTGGGTTCCGTCGCCGAAAGGCAAGCGTCTCGAAGCGCGCTTCCCAGATCCCGCGGGCAACCCCTACCTCACCTTCGCGGCCCTGCTCATGGCCGGCCTTGACGGCATCGAGAACAAGATCCACCCGGGCGATCCGATGGACAAGGATCTCTACGATCTGCCGCCGGCCGAGCTCAGGGACATCCCGACCGTCTGCTCGAGCCTTCGCGAAGCGCTCGACTCGCTCGATCGCGACCGCGCCTTCCTGAAGAAAGGCAACGTTTTCAGCGACGACCAGATCGACGCCTATATTGAACTCAAGGCGGCGGAAGTGAAACGCTTCGAAATCACGCCGCACCCGATCGAATTCTCGATGTATTATTCGAGCTAGTCCTGCGTATCAGCTCGAAAAGAAGGCCGGGGGGCGACCCCGGCCTTTTGTTTTTCGTCATCGATGAAAACCATTAACTCTCGTTGCCGGTTCCGCTCTGTTCGATGATTGCTCGGGCCCATCCCGCGAGCGCTTCATAGAATGATGCAGCCATTGCGCGCGCTTCCTCGCGACGATCGGGCGCGCCGGGAGGGCGTTCGCGCATGCGCCGCCGGATAAGAACGAGCTGGCTTTCAAAGAAGGCGAGATCCTGCTGCGCGCGAGACAGGCGCGTTTCGGAATCGACCTGATCGAGGAAGTGCGCTTTGAGAATAGGCTCGTAGCGAAGCGTATAATCGCTGGGCGCGAGGATCCACGTCGCGAGCGCCTCGCGGCCGGCTTCGGTCGCGCCATAAGTGCGGCTCCCCCTCGGACCCTCAGCCACGATTTCGGCGAGACCGTCGTTCTTCAACCCGCGAAGCACGCGGTATACTTCGTTCTGCGGCGCGGGCCAGATAACGGATTCCACCGCTTCAAACTCCCGCAACAGCTCGAACCCCGTCGACGGCTTTTGAGCGATGATGCCGAGGACGGCGAAGCGCAAAGTCATGTCAAAAATCCGCTCGAAACCAGGCCGGCATTCTTGCAGCGATTCCGGAAGCATACTACCTATCTCACCTGTGAGTAATCACCTGTGAGGCAAGTGAGAATGTTTCTTCGCCAGTTCGTCGGCTTGAGCGCTTTGCTCTTCTTAGCTGCGCCAGCGTGCGCTCAGCCTGTTTCATTGTTGCAAGCGCTCGAAGATGAGAGTCCTCGCAGTCTCGAACGCGCGCTGGCCGAGGCCAATTTATCGCCGCCGGAAAAGCGGCTGGCGGAAGGCGTTCTCGCCTCAATGCTCAATCGCGATGCGGAGGCTGAAAATCTGTTGTCGCGCTCGGCAGGCGACAGGAAGCTGAGCGCCGAACTGCGCCGGCATGCGGCGGACTCCCTCGCCGGAGTCCGGCTGCGCACCGGCGATTTCTCAGGCGTTGCGGCGATGCTCGATGCCGCGGACGCAATCGAACCTCTCGACGCCGACCAACGCCGCGCCCGCAACTTTGTCGAGCCTCTCGCGCACGCGCCCCGGATCGTACGAGGGAAACTAACGCCCGCCAGAATCAAATTGACCCGCGATATGGCCGACCTGCCGCGGGCGGAGGCCTTGATTAACGGCGCGCAGCAAGAGGCGGTGCTGGATACCGGCGCGGCCTATTCGACAATCGTTGAAAGCGCAGCAAAGCGGCTCGGCTTTCGCTTTTTCGACGGCGCCGTCAGCGTCGGCGCCGCTGCGGTCGAAGACGTGCCCGCGCGCGTCGCCATCGCCGACGCGCTCTCCTTTGGAGGAATAGAATTCCAGAATGTCATCTTTATCGTTCTTCCTGACGAAATGTTATCGTTCGCAGACGGACAATATACGATCGAGGCGATCATCGGCTTTCCAGTGCTGTCGCGTCTAGAACGTCTCACGTTCGAAGCTGATAAAGAAGGCGAATGGCTGAGTTTCACTCCATCGAGAAAGCAGGCAAGCGGCAACCTGTATCTCGATGGCCTGTCGCCGGTCGTGCTGGCGGACGTAGACGGCCTCGACAGCCCTTTGCGGCTGGTGCTCGACACAGGCGCGCATGTCACGAACCTTTCGCGCGCCGCGGTGCAGAACAATCCGGCGCTCGCGACTAAGGCCGAAGAGCGCAGCGCGCGCTTCGGAGGCGCCGGCGGATCGGTCGAGGAAGAAGACGCGCTTATCATCCCCGAACTGTCGCTTACGATCGCCGGCAGACCGGTGACTCTTCAGGACGTCATGGTTCTCTCAGGCGGGCAGGCTTCGCGACGCGACGGACTTCTCGGGCAAGACGTGCTCAGAAGCGGGCGCGGCTATGTTCTGGATTTCCGCGCTATGTCGCTGAAGCTATTGCCCGCGTCGCCTGGTCGCAAATGACCGACGCGCGCCGTCTCCGATGACATGACCGGGCGACCCTAGACGACAAATGCGAGTGCGCGCCCGCGTCAGTTCTGAATGCGGAGCGCGCTCAGAAACTCCAGAATGGCTTCTGTCGCATCCGGCTCGGAGAGATCGGGCGCGTGACCGCGATGCTCGATAGTGCGCGTTTCGATACTCGGGAAGCGCTCCTGCATTTTGAGCAGCGTTTCTTCCGACAGGATATCAGAGAGCGCGCCGCGCAGAACCAGCGTCGGCGTTCGGCGCAACACCTCGAACATGGGCCACAAATCCAACGCACCCGCGGCTATCTGTTTGAGCGCGGTCGCCAGCGCCTGGTCGTAATCGAGCCGGAGGCTTTCACCGTCTTCGCGAAAGGTTGCGCGCGCCATGCGAGCCCAGTCGTTGTAGGTGTAGGTAGGAAACGACGCGCCATGGACGCGTTTCAGCGCATCGGCGGCGGCATCCCAGTTCGCCGCGCGCACATTCTCGCCGACATAGCCCGCGATTCGCGCGATGCCGCGCGGGTCCGCTTCGGGACCAACGTCGTTGAGCACAAGCGCGCTTATACGCTCAGGCTTTTCGGTCGCCATAAGGACGCCCATCAAGCCGCCCATCGACGTGCCGACGACCGCGCAGGTTTCAACGCCGCGCGCGTCGAGGAGGCGCCACATGTCCTGCGTTTGCGTCATTACATTGTAGTTTAGCGGGTTCGGATCGTAGGCCGACTGGCCACGACCGCGCTGATCAGGACAGATGACGCGATAGGAACGCGCGAGCGCTGCTGCTATCCGGTCGAAATCCCGTCCGTTGCGGGTCAGGCCGTGCAGGCAGAGAACGCACGGCGCCCATTGGTCCAGACCCGGCCTGTCTGCCGCCGACAGGCGCAGCCCGTCGGCGGAGACATAGGAAACGACTTCGGGTCTTCGCTCGTCCTTCATCGTCACAGCTTTTGAAGGCATCCGCCAGCGCTCCTAATATCTGGCTTCAAGCGAAACAAAGACTGTTCTTGGCGGCGCGTAGAAACCGATCACCGAGTCGCCGAACGCGAGACCGGGGAAGTTGTACCCGCCGGTGCGGTAGCGTTCGTCAGAGAGGTTGCGGGCGTGCACGCCGATGCGCCAGTGATCGTTCGCGGAGGTCCACACAAGATCGGCGTCGAACAACTGATAACCGGGCTGGTCGATCGCCGGGATCGGGATTTCGAACATGTTGATGTCGCTGCGGAAGGACATCGCGCCGATGAGCGTCAGCACGCCCGCCGAGCCGAGATCGCGATTGTACGTGGCGCTGAAATTGCCGTTCCAGGCGGGCGTGTTCTGAAACTGGCGCTGGTCGGCCACATCCGCCTGAACGAACAAGGGCGGCGGCGCGGGGTTGGGAAGATAGGCGAGATATTCATCGAACCCGGCGTCGACATAACCGACCCCGAGATTGACCGAAAACTCGTCCGTCAGCCGCGCATTCGCCTCAAGCTCGAACCCGTTGATGGTCGAGCTGCCGACATTGTCGATGAAGCTGACGACGCCGGTCCCGCTCGGGTTGACCTGCTGGGTCGTGATCTGCTGGCCGTCATAGGACGCGCGGAACGCGGCTGCGGCGACTTGCAGGCGGCGGTCGAAGAAGAAGCCCTTGAGGCCGATCTCGTAGGAGTCGACCGTTTCCGGCTCGTACCCGTCCGCGGTCGCCGGCGTCGCCGTCGCGTCCCCGCGCATGTCGAAGCCGCCCGATTTGAAGCCTTTGCTGTAAGCCGCATAGACATTCACATCGTCGGCGAGCTTGTAAGAAACGCTGACGCGGGGCGTGAATTCCTCGAACGCTTTTTCAGCCGTGTAATCGGTGAGGATCTGCACAGGAACCGACGGCACGCCGGAGATCGGGCTGCCGAGGGTCAGGTAGTTGGCCTTGAAAACCCTCCCGAGCTTTTCGTCGCGCGTCCACCGTCCGCCGACAGACGCCGACAGGCCGGCGAAAAGATCGATGTTGAAGTCCCCGAACAACGCATAGCTGCGCGTATCGACATTGCCGCTTGTGCCCTGCGTCAGGCCGGCCGCGGCGAGGATCGTATCGAAGGCGCCGCTCGCGGACGCATTGAGATAATAAGCGCCGAGAACGCCCTGGACGCGCGCGCCTTCATAAAGAACCTGAAGCTCCTGCGAGAACTGGTGGTCCGCGTAGACCGACTCCGGCACAGCGACGTCGAGGATTGGCGCCGGCGTATTGTCGAAATCGATGCCCTTGCTATGGGTGACGCCGTCGCGGTAGGCGGAAATAGATTTCAGCGTCACCTGATCACTGACAGTCCATTCGGCCAGCGCCGAGACGCCCTGCGTGATGACCTCGCCGCTGTCGCCGATGCCCGCGCAGGTGTCGTACTCGCTTTCCAGAACCGGAAGGCATTCAGCTGGCACGTTGAACGGCGCGCCCGCGAACAGCGGCGACACCGGAACTTCGCGATGACCATGATTGGCGTTGGAATCGTCGTCGGTGCGATCGGCGCTGAAGCGGAAGTAGAGCGCCTCGCTCGGCGTCACTTCAATCGTCGCCCTCGCCGCGAATACATTCTTATTGTTTGTGTCCGCGCCGGTGAAAATATTCTCGCCAAACCCGTCGCGGCTGTAATGCGCGACCGAACCGCCGATGGCTATCAGATCGTTGATCGGCGCCGACGCCGACGCGATGACATCGATCTGCTTATAGGTTCCGGCGTTGGCCCGCAGGCTTAATTTCGGCTCGTCGCCGATCCTCGCCGTCACATACTTGATAGCGCCGCCAATGGTATTGCGGCCGTAGAGCGTGCCTTGCGGCCCGCGCAGCACTTCGATGCGCTCGATATCGAAAATATCGAGGATCGCCCCTTGCGGGCGCGCGATGTAAACGTCGTCCACATAAAGCCCGACGCCAGGCTCGAAACCCCAGAGTGGGTCCTGCTGGCCGACGCCTCGAATGAAGGCCGTTAGAGTTGAATTGGTTCCGCGCGACACCTGAAGCGTCAGGTTGGGCGTGACGCGCTGGAGCGCGGTGATGTCGGTCGCCCCGCGCAGATCGAGCTGATCCGCGCTCTGCACCGTCATCGCGATCGGCACATCTACCAGCGACTCCGTTCGCCGCCGCGCGGTGACGACGATTGAATCTTCCGAGACGCGCTCGGCGTCGCCACTCACTTCCTGCGCCGCCGCCCGCATCGGCGTCAAAACGGCGATCGAGGCCCCCGCCCCCATGAACAATAAATGTTTCAGCTTCGCTGCGCGCGCCATCGATCTTCCTCCCAGAAGTTTGTTCGTTGGCCCCTTTTCGGGCGCGCTCATCCTCGGAAGGTCCGCTGGGCATGTCAATATATTCATTGGTCAACCTATGAATATGTTGCTAGTGTTGCCCCCAACCCACGGATATCTATGGATGCGCCAGAATCATAAGAAGAAGCCGACCGAGCGGCAGGAAGTGACTATTAGCGCCATGACGCCATCGCCGAAACGGACCCAACATGAGCGCCGCGAGGAATCCCGTGAGCGCATCCTCGACGCCGCCGAAGAGCTGTTCGCCAAGCGCGGCTACCACGGCGTCACCATGAAGGATGTGTCTCGCGAGGCCGGAGTCGATGCGGGGCTCCTGCACTATTATTTCGCCGGCAAGGCCGGGGTCTTCAAAGCCGTCATCGACCGGCGCGCCGACATCGTGAACACGACCCGCCTCGCGTCAATGCAGCGCTACGAAAAGGAAGCAGCAGGCGCGATGACGGTCGAGGGGATCGTGCGCGCCTATTTGCGCCCGACGTTCGATTTCATGATCGAGGGCGGCGATGGCAACCGCCACTACGCCGCGATGATCGCGCATCTGAACAGCGCCCCCGACGGCGCCATCCCCGACATCGAAACCTCGCCATTCGATCCGGTTGTGCAGCGTTTCGTCGAGATGCTGCGCAAAGCACGTCCCGACTGCGCCGATGCTGATTTTTACTGGCTGTATCACCTGATTTCAGGGGCGATCTCGCTCTCGCTTGCGCAGACGGGACGCATCGACCGCCTTTCGGGCGGGCTTTGCCGTTCCGACGATTTCGAGGCGATCGCCGAACGGATGACGAAGGTCTTCGGCGCCGCCCTCGACGCAATGTCGAAATAAAAGAACGCGCCGACCAGTTAGTCCGCCCGTATAAGCAACGCTCAGTCTTTATCCTTACCGCTGTCAGGCGTTGCGACATCGATGCCCGTCTCCGCCGCATCCCCGGCGGCGCCGACCCCGGTTTTGACGACGCTTCCGGCGGCGCCTGCGGCAGTGCGCACAACGCACCCGCTCGCTCCCAGTAGAAAGACCGTCAGCATAATGATCGCTGGCGGCGACAGAAACGTGCGATGTCTGGTCATCCGGTTTCCTTACGCAAAACAAGCCCAGGAGTCAGCCGGGCGAGGCGCGACGAGACATACGTCTTTCCGCCCCGCCTGTCGCGACTTTCAGCCGGCCCTTGACGCGCCGCTGAAAACAAGTAACTTATTAGTTACATATGGAAGATGACACGGCTATCGACAACCGCGACATGGACATCGTTTTCCAGGCGCTGGCTCATGAAAGCCGGCGCCGGATGCTCGACCTTGTCCGGCACGCGCCGGGGATCGGGGTCGGGGCGCTGGCGCAGGCGTTCGACGTCAGCCGCATCGCGGTGATGAAACACCTCGCCGTGCTGGAGGACGCGGGCCTCATCGTCTCGCAGAAGGAAGGCCGCACGCGCCGGCTCTACTTCAACGCCGTGCCGATCCGGATGATTTATGATCGGTGGACGGATGAGTACTCCGGTTACTGGAGCGGCCGCCTGACCGAAATCAAATACGCCGCCGAGGCGCGCAGCAAAAAAGAGAGAGGGGAATAATCCATGAACGACAAGTATCTTGAGAAGCAGGTTTACAAGGTGACGATCGCAGCGCCGATCGAGACGGTCTGGTCAGAGCTGATCAAGACGGCCTCCCCTCGACCTTTCTTCTGGAACTCGAAATGGGACGCCCGCGCCATGAGCGCCGGAGAGCCGTATAGAATGGTGTCGAAAAACGGCAAGGGCGTCGCGGTTATCGGGGAGATTATCGAAATGGAGCCGCCTCGGCTTCTGGTGACGAGTTTCCGGCTCACAGGCCTCGACGACCCCGCCTCCAAGGTCACTTACACGCTTGCAGAGACGGAAACCGGCACGGAGTTTTGCCTCATCACCGAAAACGTGCTCGCCGGCTCGAAGAGCGAAGGCGCGATGTCTGGAGGCGCGCAGTTCATCGTCAAAAACTTCAAGGCTTACATTGAAACCGGCAAAGTGACGTTCGGCGCGCGCATGACTCTTCTCATGTTCGGCGTCATGGAAAACATGACGCCAAAAGCGATGCGCGCTGAAAACTGGCCCCTCAATAGAACTAAGCATTAAAGGGAGGAGAACATGGCGAAGAGTCCCGAGGACGCCGCCGCATCGATGATCGCGAACATGAAGGAGAAAACCGGCAAAACTCTCTCGGAATGGACGGCCATCGCGAAGAAATCAGGCAAGGCCAGGCACGGTGAAATTGTCAGTCATCTGAAAAGCGAGCACGGCCTCGGCCACGGCTACGCCAACATGGTCGCGCACACGCTCCTGAAGAGCGACGCCGGTTCGATGTCGGAAACGACCGATCTCGTCGCCGCGCAATACGCCGGGGACAAGGCGGCGCTGAAGCCTATTTATGACGAGATCGTCAAAGCCGCACAGAGTTTCGGGGATGTCGAGATCGCGCCGAAGAAAGGTTATGTCAGCCTTAGGCGCGCCAAACAGTTCGCGATTGTGCAGCCCTCGACGAAAACCCGGCTTGATCTCGGGATCAACCTTAAGGGCGAACCGCCTAAAGGAAAACTCGAAGTTTCTGGCTCGTTCAACGCCATGGTCAGCCATCGGGTGCGGCTCGAAAAGCCCGCGGACTTCAGCAAGGATGTGAAAGCCTGGCTGAAGGCTGCGTACGACAAGGCATAGAGAGGGAAGAATGAAAACAATCCATGCAGGACGTGTCGCCGCAGCGCTGCTGACCATGGCGATAGCGTCACAGGTCCGCGCCGAAGAAACGCCAGGCGCCTATGACGCAAAACTCGCCGCTGCGCTCGGCGCCGACGATTACGGCATGCGCTCATACGTCTTCGTATTGCTCAAGACGGGTCCGGCCGACATAGCCGATGAAGCGCGCCGCAAGGAGCTTTTCGCCGGTCACTTCGCCAACATGACGCGCCTCGCCGAACAAGGCGCGCTGGTTCTCGCGGGGCCGCTCGACGATGACGGCGGAAAGCGCGGCCTCTTTATTCTCAACGCGCCGACGATCGACGTTGCAAAGGAAATGGTGGCGGGCGATCCGGCAGTTGCAGCAGGTATCTTCGAAGCCGAATATAGCGGCTTTTACGGCTCGGCCGCGCTGATGCAGGTCAATGCCGTTCATGAGATGATCCAGCGCAAGAAGATCGAGTAGAAGCCGCGCAGTCCTCCAAAGAAGGAAGAGCCGCGAGGGCCGCACGGATAATTCCGATCCCGGCCAGGAATAATATCTGGCTGCGTTTGACTTCGGCTCGTCGCGCGCCGCGCCGTTCGCGCGATAGATCACGCGGCCGCGCGTTTCTCCGCCGCCTGAAGGCCGACAGAAAGGTCGGCGAGAATATCGCGCGGGTCTTCGATGCCCAGCGACAGGCGGATCAGCCCTTCGGTGATCCCCGCTTCTCGGCGCTGCTCTTCGGGGATGCCGGCGTGCGTTACCGACCAGGGATGACAGGCGAGACTTTCAACGCCGCCGACAGATGCGGCGACGGAAAAGATCGACAACGACTCAAGAAAATCTTTCGACGCTTCGTAACCGCCTTTCAACTCGAAAGAGAGGATGGCCCCGAAGCCCTTTTGTTGGCGCGCTGCGATCTTGTGGCCCGGATGAGAGGCGAGGCCCGGATAATAGACTTTCTCGACCGCGGGATGTTTTTCGAGCGCTTCGGCCACAAGGCGGGCGTTGTCCTCCTGCGCCTGAATGCGCAGGTGCAATGTACGAAGACCGCGCAGCGACAGCCACGAGTCGAAGG
>JAVJPA010000156.1:0-10843 GCA_040216495.1 Amphiplicatus sp.
GACCTGGTTCGGTCTCGCCGCGGCGCTGATCGGCGTCTATCTCGTGTTTTCAATCAAGCGACGCTAAAAAAATCAAAGCCTGAAAGAGGGAGCCGCTTATGTCCTTGGAGCCGCTGCTGGCCGCGCCATGGTTCATTCAGGCGCATGCGTTCTGCGCTATCGCCGCGTTCTTTCTCGGCGTTGTGCAGATCGGCGCGCCGAAAGGAACATTGCCGCATCGAACGCTCGGGGTCATCTGGGTCACGCTGATGATCGTCGTCACCGTCAGCTCGGCCTTTATCGTTCATCCGACCAAACCCGGCGACCCGTACTGGGCGCGGTTCTCGCCGATCCACCTGCTGACCTTGCTCACCGCTTTTGGTCTGTTCGGCGGCATCCGTTATCTTCTGGTCGGCGGACCCAACCTGAAAAAACACAAAGGTCCATTCATCGGCATGTTCATCGGCGGACTGATCATCGCCGGCGCGCTCGCCTTCCTGCCGGGACGGATCATGCATGCGGTCGCATTCGGCGGCGAAGCGACCGCCTACGGCGAATAACGGGCCTCGTGCTTACTCGCCTCGCAATTTCCGTTCATAGGCGGCGACGAAAGTCATGTAAGGGTTCACCCGGTCGATGAAAGCCGGATCGCCATTGGTCGGCGCATAGGCTTCCTTCATGTCGATATGAACGTGGATCGTGGTCGGCACGGGATCGCCGTTTGAATCGAAGAACACGTTCGAGATCTTGCCGATGCGCTGACCGGCTACGACGTCTTCCCCCTCTGAGACGGCGAGGCTGTTCATGTCGAGATGCAGGAACTGATACCAGGTGCCGTCATCCGACATCAGGCGTACGCCGTAAGAGCCGATATCGTAAATTTCGCCTGCTTCCGGCGCGACGATCCAGTGGATAGCCTTGGCGCAGGTGGCGGGGCGCACATCGACGCCGGTATGGCCGCCGTCCTCACAGAAATACTGGTCCTTGCCGCGTTTTTCGCAAAAATTGTCCCGCCACGGATAATTATAGTTCTCCGCATTGCACTGGTCGGGCCCCTTGCCGTTGACGTTCGCCTTGCCGCCGCCATGGCCGTAGACCTGCGAGTTGAAAAACACCGGGCCTTCCGCCGGGAAGACGATGCTGTCGTCATAGATCATGTCGTCGACAAGGATCGAAGGCGGCGCGCTGCCGTTGAGGAGGTCGCCGGCCGGGAAGTAGGAGAAGACCTTGCCGTTGGCGTCTGTGAGAACGTCGTCCGCCGGCTCATCGCCGGGCTCGTCCGGCTGCGGCGGCTCGTCGGCTGGTTCATCTTGATCGTCCGGCGACTCTTCCCCCGGCTGGCCCGGCTCTTCGATGGATTCATCCGGCGCTTGCGGCATGGGCAGCTTGCCGTCCTTCAGGAAGAAGAAGACCGCGGCGGCAAGCAACAGAATAATGATCAGCGTAAAGAGACTTCTCATTGCCCGTCTCCTTCCGATTCATTGAGGATGGCGAGGTTCTGCACGATCGAGAGAACGAAGTCGTCCTTCGTACAGCGCTCGTCCGTATCCGGTTTCGGGCAATAGATCGTCACGAGATACGACGCGCCGAATTTCGAAAAGGAGAGATCGACGCCTTCCTCGTGGCGGCTGATGACATAGGGCGCGTCGAGCCCGGCGAGGCGCGCCTGAAAGCGCCGGCGCTGGGCCTGCCGCATTTTTACGACATCCGCGCCGCCGCCGACAACGCGCAGGCGCGTGCCGAGAAGCTCGATGGAGGCGCCGCCTGGGAGATCGGCGAGGGCCGTGAAAGCGTTCTCGCGCGCGGCGACGCGCAAGGTCGGCACCGTGTCCGCCGTGACAGGCGCAAGCAGCGGCACGCGCGTTTGCGCAACCTCGCGCGCATCGACCCGGCCGAGCTGGCGCGGCGTCAGCGCGCGCAACCCCTCAGGCCGCGGAGAAGGCGCGCGCGCAACCGTCGAGGATTGCTGTTGGCGCTCGAAAAGCTGGTCGCGCTCGCGCGTTTCGCGGATGGTTTCGCGGACCGCAGCCCAGTCGATCGGCGCCAGGTTTTTCTCGGTTTGCGGTCTGGCAAGGCGCGCGGGCGCGCGGGACGGAGTGATTACTCTCGCCCGGTCATCCTGCGCGGCGTCGCCAGGTTGTTGGGCGGGGGCGCCCGTCGCGCCGCTTAGAGCAGCGAGCAGCGCCGCCAATGCGGTCCTGCTGCGCCATAAGGTTGTTTGCTTCATCTCCCTGCCTCCCCGCCGCTGCGACCGGACGCGAAGATCGTTTCGCAGCGTTTGCCCCAAATCCGAATGCGCGGCCCCCGCCGCTTACATTCAGCCGGCTATCGTTCATCCAATTTGAACTCGATCCGCCGGTTCTGCGCGAGCGAGGCGGCCGAATAGCCCGATACGAGCGGCGCTTCCGATCCCGACCCGGTCGCCATGAGGCGCCGCGCCGGAACGCCGCGTTCTTTCAGGTAATTTACCACGGAAATCGCCCGCTGCGCAGACAGATCAAGGTTGGAATCGAAGACCTGCGCGCAGGAGGGGCCGAGCGGCGCCGCGTCCGCATGCCCGTCGACGCGCAGCACCCAGTTCACTTCTGTCGGAATGTCGCCCTGAATGTCGAGCAGCGCCGAGGCGAGCTTGTTCAATTCCAGCTTGCCGGGCTCGCCCAGGGTCGCCGAGCAGGAGCCGAACAGGATGTCGCTTTCAAAGACAAAGCGGTCGCCGACGACTCGAACGTCCGTCCGATCGCCGAGTGCGGCGCGAAGCGCCTCGAAAAAGCGCGAGCGCACCTCTTGAAGCTCCTGCACCTTGCGGGCGAGGGCGGCGTTGAGGCGGGTCGAAAGGTTCTCGATCTGCGCCTGCTGTTCAATGTCTTTCGCTTCCGCCGCGTCAAGCGCTTCCTGAAGGCTCGCAAGCTGCTTTCTGAGCGCGGCGAGCTGCGCGTTGAGTGTCGCGATCTCGCTCTTCTGGTTTTCGGTCAGCGCCCTTTCCGCTTCCAGTTCTTCGGCCGAGGCGGCGACCGCAGAGCCGAGCGCGGCGATCTGCGCTTCCTTCTCGGCTATGGTCGTTTCCAGCGCGAGGAGCTGCTGCTGCAACTGGTCTTTTTCCGATTGCGCAAGACCGAGCTGTTCGGCGAGTTCGTTGATGCGGGCGGTGAGGCGGGCGAGTTCGGAATCTTTCGTCGCCAGTTCGTCTTTCACCGAAGTCAGCTTTTCGCCGAGATAGAATTGCGCGACGACGAAGATCGACAGGACGAACATCAGTACAAGGAGCAGCGTCGACAGACCGTCGACGAATCCGGGCCAGATATTGGCCTCGCCGCCTCTCCTGCGCCTGACCATTCTTATTCCCCGCCGCCGGCGCGAATGAAGGTGCGGTTGAGCGCGCGGATTTCATCCTTGAGTTCGGCGGTTTGACCGGCCTGCGCTTTGATGTGAATTTCGGTGTTGGCGGCGAGCGCCGTCTCCAGCGATTGCAGCGCGGCGAGGATGTCGCCTTCTGCGCCATCCAGCGAAAGGCGGGCGCCGTCATTGCTTGCGACGCGGGTCGTCGCCGTCATGCCGGAAAGCCAGTCTTCGAGATCGGTATAGAAGCGTCCTTGCGCCTGGCTCGCCTGCAAATCAAGAAAGCCGACGATCAGGCTGCCGCCGAGGCCGAACAACGACGAAGAAAACGCCGTGCCCATGCCCGAGAGCGGCTCCTGCAAATTGCGGATAAGCTGCGTCACCGCTTCCTCCGGCGTGCCGCCGGAGTCGGCGAGGCCGGCGATGGTGGCGGCGACGGCGTTCACTGTTTCAAGAAGGCCCCAGAAGGTGCCAAGCAGGCCGAGAAAGACGAGGAGGTTGCCGATATAGCGGCCCATCTCGCGGCCTTCGTCCATCCGCGTGCCGATCGAATCGAGAATTGCGCGCGTCGATTCGGGCGACAGACGCCCGCCGCGCTCGTCGGCGTCGAGCAAAAGTTTGGCGATGGCGCTGATGAGGCTCGGCGGACGAGGAAGACGCGCCCGGCGCGGATCGACCGTTTCGCGGAAAGCGTCGACCCAGCGAACCGCCGGATCGATGACGCCTGCCTGCCTCAGATCGTAAATGATCCCGATGAGGAGGACGCCGAGAATGAGCCCGTTCAGCGGCGGATTGGCGTTGAAGGCGTCGACAAGCACGGTCGAAGGCTGCGGGCTGAGCGGCGACAGGTAGTAAACCAGCGCCGCGACGGCCAGCAGGAACAGGATCATATTAAGGATATAGCGGCCGGGCTTGACGAACTTCACCGACCTCTCAAGCGACCGCGCCATTACCGCCCCTCACTTTACTTCAGCCCCCAAGAGCCAAGTCCGCACTCTTGCGCAAGTTTATGTCAAAAGCCTCGGTCCGTGAATGCAATGGCCGGACCTTTCTCGGTTAAGTCTGACCGGGGAGTGTGGAGTCGGCCGTGATCGCCCCGGAGTAAACGCACTCAATGGGCGAAATTTTTGCGCACAACTTGCGCTTTTATATTGACGCTGCCGCGAAACATGACAGAATGATGACAGTTTCATAACAGACGGATGACAGAAGTTGCCTGCATCTGTTCGTGAAAAGGGATAAGGTCATGATGATAAACAGAATAATTGCAGGATGCGCGGCCGCGGCCGTTCTCGCGGCAGGCGCTTTCGCCGCCGACTTCGGGTCGATCCCCGCCAATTACGAGCAGACCGCCGAGGCTTATATCAGCGACAGGCTGGTCAATGCGCGCGCCGCCCGATTCCAGTTCGTCGGCGAGCCCTATCAGGTTTACGCCGATGTTTCCGGTTACGAGGGCCTCGCCTGCTGGGCTATCGACGTGCGCGTAAAGTCGCGCCTGCCGTCGGGCGGGTTTGGCGGCTACATGCCTTACACTGTGCTCTTCCTCGACGGCGAGGCGATCGCCCTTGAAGAAGACGCCCAGCGTCTCGTGAAGCTCTAGCCTCATCCTCCAATGCGTAGGCGAACGCTCCCGGCGACGGGAGCGTTTGCTTTTGGAGGGCCGGTCTGTAGGAAGGGCCTTGCCAGCGCCTTTCCGTCCTCTTGCGCAGTGCACAAAAAAAGCGCAGAGGGCCGCAACCGCAAATCGCGGCGCAGCCAAGAGCATTCATGACAGACCGCCAGACCCCGTTACGCAATATCGCCATCATCGCCCACGTCGATCATGGCAAGACGACGCTGGTGGACGAGATGCTGCGCCAGTCGGGGGCGGTGCGCGCCAACACCGAGATGGCAGAGCGCGCCATGGATTCCAACGATATCGAGCGCGAGCGCGGCATCACCATTTTGGCCAAGTGCACCTCGGTGACGTGGGAAAAAGGGCCAGAGCCGATCCGCATCAACATCGTCGACACGCCCGGGCACGCCGATTTCGGCGGCGAAGTCGAGCGTATCCTTTCGATGGTCGACGGTTGCCTGCTGCTTATCGACGCCGCCGAAGGGCCGATGCCGCAGACCAAGTTCGTGCTGTCGAAGGCGCTGGCGTTGGGTTTGCGCCCGATCCTCGTTCTCAACAAGGTCGACCGGCCGAGCGCGGATCCGGACGCGGCGCTGAATTCAGCGTTCGATCTCTTCGCAGCGCTCGGCGCCAACGATCTTCAACTCGATTTCCCGATTGTATACGCTTCGGGCCGGGACGGCTGGGCGTCGCACACGCTCGAAGGCGCGCGCGAGGATCTGACGCCGCTGTTCGAGACCATCGTCGCGCATGTGCCGACCCCGCCGGTCGAAGCTGACGCGGCGGCGCTGCCCTTCCGCATGCTGGCGACCACCCTGGAGGCCGATCCCTATCTCGGCCGCATCCTCACGGGGCGGATCGTTTCAGGCGTCGCGCGTCCGAGCGTCACCATGAAGGCTATCGATCGTGACGGCGAAGAAATAGAGCGCGTACGGATCACCAAGGTCCTCGCCTTCCGCGGCCTCAAGCGCCAGCCCGTCGATGAGGCGGGGCCGGGAGACATCATCGCCATCGCCGGTTACAGCGAGGCCTCCGTTGCAGACACGCTGTGCGATCTGACGGTCAGCGAGCCCTTGCCCGCGCAGCCGATCGACCCGCCGACCTTATCAGTGACGATTTCAGCGAACGACTCGCCGCTTGCGGGCAGGGAAGGCGACAAGGTGCAGTCGCGCGTCATCCGCGATCGGCTGATGCGCCAGGCGGAAGGCGATGTCGCCATCCGCGTCACCGACTCGCCCTCCGGCGACGGGATGGAAGTTGCGGGCCGCGGCGAGCTTCAGCTTGGCGTTCTGATCGAGAACATGCGCCGCGAAGGTTTCGAGCTCGCGGTGTCGCGCCCGCGCGTCGTCACCCGCAAAGACGAAGACGGAACAGTGCTGGAGCCGATCGAGGAAGTCGTCATCGACGTCGATGACGAATATACTGGCGTCGTCATCGAGAAACTCTCCCACCGCAAAGCCGAGCTCGCCGACATGCGCCCTTCGGGGGGCGGCAAGACGCGTCTGGTGATGAAGGCCCCGGCGCGCTCGCTGATCGGCTATCACGGCGAGTTTCTCACCGACACGCGCGGCACGGGCGTGATGAACCGCTCCTATCTCGAGCACGCGCCGTGGAAGGGCGCGATAGAGGGACGCCGCAACGGCGTCCTCATCTCGACCGGCGATGGCGACGCCGTCACTTACGCGCTCTGGAACATCGAGGAGCGCGGGGTGCTTTTCATCGGCTCGGGCGAAAAAGTCTATCAGGGGATGGTGATCGGCGAGAACGCCAAGGACGACGATCTCGATGTCAATCCTCTGAAGGGCAAGCAGCTGACGAACATCCGCACTACGGCGAAGGACGAGGCCGTCCGCCTCACGCCGCCGCGCCGGCTGTCGCTTGAACAGGCGATCGCCTATATCGCCGACGACGAGCTTGTGGAAGTGACGCCGAAATCGATCCGTCTGAGGAAAAGAGCGCTTCTGCCGCATCTGCGCAAGAAACGGGCGAAGGATAAGGAATAGTCGGCTGACGGCCTATTCCGCGCCGTAGCGCGTCACCTCGAAGCCTTTGGCGCGTAGCAACGCCGGAACGGAGTCCGGACCGACAAGGTTCGCCGCGCCGACGACGACAAGCGTACGCCCCGATCCCTTCATGCTCGATGCGATCTTCTCCGTCCACGCCTTGTTGCGCGCCACGATCAGCGCCTCGTAAGCCTTCGGCGCTTCGGTCCGCATCGTGTCGTTCGCCAGCCGGTCAATCGCGGCGGCATCGCCGGCGCGCCAGGCTTCCAGCAAGGCTTCGAATTCTTCTTTCTGCTTGTCCCAGTCGCGTAAGGCGATCGAGAGAAGATTCTTTTCGGTTTCAGGATCGAGCGCGCTGAAAGCGCCGAGCTGCTGTTCGATCGTTTCGAAAAAGACTACATGCCGCCCGCGCGCGCGGCCTTCCGTCAAAAGCGATGTCTGGATGCCGGACCCCGGATCGTATCCTTGCGACGCGATGAACTGCACATTGAGGACGAGGAACGCCTGCCATGGCCGCATTCGCTCCACGGTGTCCATCGGCAGGCCGAGGCGCCCGGCAACCTCTTCAAGCCGGGCGGCGTCTTCGGCGGACAGGAGACTGGTGAGCGTTACTCCTGGCGGATTGACGCCGCGACGCGAGAGAATCTGCATCGTCTTTTCCGCCGCGTCCGGACGGTCGACTTCGATTTCAAGCCACAGCGTTTCCGCGAGATCGGCCGCTTTGAGAAGCGCGTTGGTCCGCCATTTGAGGTTCTCCGGAAGAATATTGAAAGTGCCCAGCAGCCAGACCTCGCTGTCGGCGTCGGCGACGCGCCACATGGGCGGGCGGGCGACACCAGCGGGCGGAGCTGGGGGTGAGGCCTCCGTCTCATCCGTAGACGGAGGGGCGCTATCCGCATTATTTGAAAGTATTGCCGCCGGTTCCTGATCGGCGGCGGGAGAAGGGCCGTCGGTAGGATGGTCGTCCGTCTCCGCGGCGATCAGCGCAGCAATCGGATCGTCCGCCGCAGTCTGCGCCGCCGCGTCGGTTTCTTGTGCGTGCAGCGCGCCAGCAGCGAGAAACGCCATCGCCGCCGCCGCATTCCAGATTGCGCCTCTCGCCAACCAGCGGCTCATCGCCGACGCCTTTCTTTCGGCCCAACGGCCTCTCGCCGAGACGGGCGACCGCAGGCAAGCTCCTTTGCACCCGGAGTCTAGCAGCGGGCGGGAGATCGACCTATGCCGCCGATCCGCGGCCAAACTGAGGCGCCCGATCATGATATCTCCCGTCCTGTTCCGCCGCCGTTCTGCGAGGGTCGCTGAGCCAGTTTGCCCACAGTTGCCGCGCCCGGCGCTTTAGCGTACATCCCACCGCCAAGCGGCACCCGTAGCTCAGCTGGATAGAGCGCTGCCCTCCGAAGGATGCAACAACAGACTTTTTGGGCTCGAAAAATGGAATAAAATTAGTAAGTTAGAAAATGAGGTTCGACAGTTAGACGGCCCGAGTCATCACCATCTCAGCACCGCCGAATAGTAAGGGATTTAAAGCGTTCGCAAAGCTTCGAATTCCATCAGCGCCACCGCTCCGTCTTGCTGTTGCAAAAGGGCTTGCAAATGCGGCGAAGTGTTGTGCAGAAGAAAGATCAAAACGGACCGATGGTTTCGTTCCGATCCCGTAGCTCAGGTGGATAGAGCGCCTGATTCCGAATCTGGAGCCCGCAGGTCCGAGTCCTGCCGGGATCGCCATTCGACCGAATGTGATAATACCCCGTGTCCGATTAGACCAACGAGAATTTTCGCGCTCGACGCGCGCTCAAAATAGTCCGAATCGAACGCCGTTCAACGCGTCTTTCCTGTAAGCCGCTTATGACAAAAGAAATTCTGGATTTGCTGACGAAGTGGGCCGGCTCCCTTACGAGCAGCAACGGCGCCGGCGGCGTTTATGTCTTCGGGAGTCTGATCTACCGGAACGGAGCTCAGTTTGGGCCGGCGAGCGACATTGACTTGGTATTGCTGTTTCCGACGAAGCTCAAAACCTCTGAGGAGAGGCTACAGTGGCTGCAGTCTCTACACGCCGAAAAGCGCACGCTTGAGAATGAACTCGCCAAAGCGCTCGGCCGTCCCGCAGACAAGCCTATTTGCAGTTTCGTCGTTCCCACCGCAATCGAGGTCGAAGGGAATCTGCACAAAGATGGCTCGCCCGCCTTTTTCAATTCGAACCGGTTTCTCAATCTTCTTACGAACAAGCCCACAGAAGGCCTTCCTGGTTCCGGAACCCAGCCTGTCGCTGACCCTTTGGCGCAGATGTGCTTTCGTTTCGCGCAAAAGAAACGCAATCAGTATCTCGACGTCTCTGGCGACGGCGCAACAGCGTTTGCGGATTTTGATGAAAGCGATCCTTTGCCAAAAGACATTATGCGCCATGCTGCGATGGCATCGGCGCTGGCGACGCCTGGGTACGAGAAGGGCGCAGAGTACGACATACAAGCCGGTCTGGATTTTCTGACCAACAAGCTCTACGAGGCGAGACAAACGTCTCCATTCATGGATGAGCTTCACAATCGAATTTCGATCCGGCGAAACGCTCGTGGCAAAAGGGAAGCCGTATCAGCGCGCGATCAAGCGTTTCTCGCGGAATGGATATTCGACCAAGCCGAGAACGCGCTAGTCGCGAAGGCGCGCGCGAAAGCCGCCGCGCGGCCCCGGCTTCAAGAACACAGCACAGTCTTCTTCGCCAAACGGTTTGGCGACGCTTTTCCGGGCGTGCGCGGAATCGCGTCATTCGAAGACGCGGCTGAAATTAAGGAACGCCTCGACATCCTGTTCAAACCACCGATTAAATTCGAGAACGGGTCGCCCATTTGGATGTGGCGCGATGGCAATATCCCGATTGAAGGTTATCAGGCCGGCGAGCCCGGCTTCTATTTGATGGGGCCGTGGGAATTCAATATTACGAAGCTCGTCGCTGTGGGCTTACCAAACTATTATCAGAACTTCGTTTATATCGAGACTGCGGCGATGCCGAGCGTAGGCGTCGACGGCTTAACTGAAAACATGATTGCGGAATCGGTCAAACACTCAGGCTATTGCTGGGAAGAGTATGGGCTGGTCGACGGCGAACATGCTGTGCGGCGCGCCGAATACGACGACGGAAGTGCGAGAATAAACGGAAAGCTCCAGCAGATATCGGGCAGGGTGGAATTGCGCATCCGTCAGCTCGCCCCCTACAATTTTGTGCTCGCCGCAAGCCTTTCCCCCATAAACAACAGCAATTTTGACCGTGACTTCGGCGTAATAATGAACGGCTTGCTAAGAGGCGATAATAGCGTTGAGGAATTGGCAAAGGCGATTCGCCAGTTGCCGAAAAATGCTTTTTGATCCGAAGTGGCGATCCCTCGTTCGGCGGCGCCAACATCGATCGTTTGAGATTTTGGCAGCCTAAGCTTTCGAGTATTTCCTCATCTCGTCGAGATACATGCGTTGGCTTTCGTCTGTGAACTTGCGCTTGTTCTCGGTCAACGTGCTGAGTTTTTCAAAAATACTTTTATAGATTATGCGATGCGCCTGGTTTGACAGGTTGACGTCATCCATAACATCCATCTCCACTTCGTTCTCCAAGAACGAGTTCAGCAAAAGCATCAGCCCATCCTTGTCAATCGCGTCGATGGGCCGCCATTTCTTGTCCTTGGAACTGAAAAAGAAACCATTTCCGCTTTCAATTTTTAAGATCTTCATAGCTCAGCTTTCTTTGTTCATACGCCTCCGGGCCGGCTTCGAGGCAGCCCATCGTCACGTCCCAGGTCTTTACCGTCTTACCGTCGGCCGACCGCAACTCCTTGTTGGTGGGGAAGCCTGAATAAATACGCCATTGAATAACGCCGGCCTCGATCTCTTTTTTCGTACACAACAAATAGTCCGGCCGTATCGAGGC
>JAVJPA010000157.1:0-27250 GCA_040216495.1 Amphiplicatus sp.
CCGGCTTCGGATGCGGATCTTCCCAGACCGCGAAGTGGCGCCCGCCCCCGGCGTCTCCCTTCTCGATCAGATTGCCGTTGGCGAGCAGCACCGGATAGGCGTCCTTGTCCGCTTCGACGCGCACGGAGTATTTGGCGAGCACGTCCGGCCGGTCGAGAAAGTAGGTGATGCGGCGAAAGCCCTCGGCCTCGCACTGGGTGCAGAACATGCCGTTGGAAAGATAAAGCCCCGACAGCGCCGTGTTGGCTTCCGGCGCGCACGCGGTTTCGATGTCGAGCGTGAAGGCGGGCGGCAGGTCTTCGATGGTCAGGCTTTTCTCGCCGGCGAGATAGCGGCTTGCGTCGAGCTTCTGGCCGTCGAGCTTAAGGGAGAGAAGCTCGATCTGCTCGCCGTTGAGGACCAGCGGATCGCCCGCCTCGCCGGCGCCGAGCCGCATGTCGAGCCGCGCCTTCACCACCGTCCGCTTCGGATCGAGCGCGACTTCGAGACGGACCCGGTCGATCAGGTAGGCGGGCGGGCGATAGTCGGAAAGGCGGGTGGGTTGCGGGTTCGAGTTGCCAGTCATTATTTTGGAATCTTTGCTGCTTCGATATAACTAAACGAAGCCTACAATGTGTCCAGTCACTGATTCGAGGGCACATCGGGGATAAGAAAATGCACCTTTTTGAGCTTCTCGTTGTCCTACTCGCAATTGACCTCATTTTAATAGCTGGATGCGCTCCGCTCACAACGCGCCTGAAAAAAAATATCGAGAAAAGAGCTTTTTTGTTCGATTTTAGAGAGGCATATATCGAATGGCTCAATTCTCGCTGCTCACGTCAAGATTTGTATCAGCGACTGATAGCTCATTCACCGATTGCGCAGCATCACTTAGGACAATATGGACTAATGGATTATCAAGCGCCTTTCGGTCGCTATGCTGCCCGAAATTGGCCGATCATTATGAATGCAATTCCCATGATAAATCATGAGATTAATGACTTTATTTTAGATCGACAGGGTGCCCATCATGCCAGCATGGTAGATGAAGCATTATTACGAGGATTGGGCGCTGCGGATTTTGACAGGAATATTCTTGAAAATAGGATCAAAAATCCTTTGCACTTATTTGTGTCTGGAGTTGAATGGATTCTGTCGATCCCACTCTTGGTGCTTGCAGAATTTGGATTGTTGAATGCACGCATCCTGAACTGGTTCCGTAATAGCGCTATTATAAAATTAGTATCATTAGGCGTAGTTCTGATTGGCGCAATTTCTGGCATTATGACGATCATACTTGGTTGGGAAGAGTTTCAATCAATGATGAGTAATTGGATCACTCAAGTTGTCAGATGAAACTGAAATAGCGAATTCGGCGCACAACGCACGTCAAAGCCCTTTGACGATCTCAGCCGGGCGGGCTTTCGGCGCGATGAGGCGGCGCGCAATGTCGGTCAGCGGTCTTTCGACCAGAACATAGACGACCGCCCCCGCCGCCACCGCAAAGGCGACCTCGAACAGGAGTGCGGGAAGCGGAAACGCGCTGGCGAAGGAGAACGGCAGGATCTTCGTGCTGACCGCCATCGCCATCATGTGAACGAGATAGATCGAATAGGAGGCGTCGCCGAGGAATTTGGGAACCGCCCACGCCTTGCCGCTTATGCGCGACTCGAACGCCAGCGCGCCGGCCATGATGAGCAGCGCGGGAACGCCGAAATAGATAAACCGCGCATCGGGCAAGGCCCGGTGGACGCAAGCGAGCGCGACGCCGGCGGCGAGCAGCGCCGCCCCGGCGCGCGCGGACGATGGCGCCTTGCCGAGTTCGTAAAGGCGCCCGAGCCCCATGCCCATGGCGAATTCGAGCACGATATTGTTGGTGAAGCCTTTGAGGATCGCTGTTTGCGGGTCGGCGATCAGCCCGTAGGCGGCGAGCACGGCGAGCGCCGCCGAGACGGCGATGAGCCGTTGCGGCTTGGCGAGGACAAGCGCGGCGGCGAACAGCGCGTAGAACAGCATCTCCAGTTCAAGCGTCCACCCGACGATCATGGTGGGCGCGACGAGCGTCGGGTAATCCGCATGCCATTGCGGGATGAACAGCAGGGACTTCAGAAGGCGCACATAGTCCGCATTGAGATCGATGCCGACGCCTCCTTTCGTGACGATGAAGGCGGTCGCCAGCGTCATCGCCCAGTAGAGCGGCACGATGCGGACGATGCGGCGTTTCAGGAACTGCGCCGGCGTCGTCCTGTCGCTGACCGTCGTCCACATGATGAAGCCGGAAATGATGAAGAACAGATCGACCCCGAACTTGCCGATCTCGAACATAGGCATGTCCGGCGCGGGACCGTCGCGCATCGTGTTCATGTGGTGGAAGAAGACGACGAGGATCGCCGCGACGGCCCGCATGACCTGGAGGGAGACGATCGCCTTCGCTGCGCCAGCCGCCGCGCGGGTGGGCGCGGGGCCGCCCGCGGCCGGCGAAGTCGTCTCTGTCGCGCTCATCCCCCTGCCTTCCCAGTCGGCGATCTCATTGTCGGCGATCTCATTTTGAGTTTATCCGGACCGCCGGCTCGCCGCCAATGCCGCGAACGGCGATTCGCCCTTCTGTTCTTCCTTCGGGGTGCAAAGTCCGCGCCGCCTTCAGAACCCGCTTGGAATCTGAGGCCCCCCCCCGTAAATAGCGCCGATGAAACACTTCCTGAACACCGCCGACTGGTCCCGCGCCGAATTGCAGGCGATGCTTGACGACGCCAAGGCCATGAAGGCCTCGCCTTTCGGCGACGCCCTGAAGGGCAAGACGATTGCGCTCCTGCTCCTCAACAACTCGCTGAGGACCCGCACCTCGTTCGACGTCGGGGCGCAGCAGCTTGGCGGGCACGCGGTGGTGCTCTCGCCCTCCGGCGGGATGTGGCCGCTGGAGTTCGAGGACGGCGTCGTCATGGACGGGGACGCCGAGGAGCACGTCAAGGAAGCGGCGAAGGTCCTGTCGCGCTATTGCGACATGATCGGCATCCGCGCCTTCCCGAAATTCGTCGACTGGCAGGAGGACAGGAAGGACAAGATCCTCAACGCCTTCGCGCGCTATGCGGACGTGCCCGTCGTCAACATGGAGACGATCACCCATCCCTGTCAGGAGATGGCGCACATCATGGCGTTGCAGGAGCGCTTCGAGATGGACGATCTCGGCGGCCTCGACGGCAAGAAATTCCTCCTCACCTGGACTTATCACCCGAAGCCCCTCAACACCGCCGTCGCCAACTCGGCGCTGATGATCGCCGCCAAATTCGGCATGGACGTGACCCTGCTTTGTCCGACGCCGGACTATGCGCTCGACGAGCGCTACATGGCGCAGGCGGAGAAGGACGCGAAGGCGAACGGGCGCAAGCTGACCGTCAGCCACAGCATCGAGGAAGCCTACAAGGACGCGGACGTCGTCTACGCCAAAAGCTGGGGGGCGCTCCCCTATTTCGGCAAATGGGAGCCCGAAAAGCCGATCCGCGACGCGCACAAACACTTCATCGTCGACGAGGCCAAAATGCGCCTCACCAACAACGCCCTCGTCTCCCACTGCCTGCCGATGCGCCGCAACGTGAAGATGACCGACGCGGTCTTCGACGGCCCCACCTGCATCGCCTACGAGGAGGCGGAGAACCGTCTGCACGTGCAGAAGGCGATCATGAAGGCGCTGGTGAAGTGAGGGGTTTGCGCATCCTTCGAGACGCGATGCTTCGCATCGCTCCTCAGGATGAAGAGCGCGTGAGGCGTCCTGTAAAGTCCCTTCATCCTGAGGAGGGCGCTTTAGCGCCCGTCTCGAAGGACGAAGGGACGACGCGCATCCTTCGAGACGCCTTCGCTTTGCAGCGAAGGCTCCTCAGGATGAAGGCGGAGGGTGCGCCGGCATGAACAATATGGTCACCGTATGGGTTTACATGCTTCGCTGCGCCGACGGCTCTTACTATGTGGGCAAGTATCAGGGACCCGATCTCGCCTGGCGCGTCAGCGAACACAACACGGCTCACTATCCGGACGCCTACACCGCGAAGCGCAGGCCTGTCGAACTCGTGTGGGCGCAATGGTTCTCGCGCTACGATGACGCCGTCGCATTCGAGCGGAGGCTCAAAGGATGGAGCCGCGCGAAGAAAGAAGCGTTCATTCGCAACGACTTCGGCAAGGTTTCCGAGTATGCGAAACGCGGATTCCGCCCATCGTCCCTTCATCCTGAGGAGGGCGCCTTGGCGCCCGTCTCGAAGGACGAAGGGAGCGCGCGCCATCCTTCGAGACGCGAGCCTCCGGCTCGCTCCTCAGGATGAAGGAAAGCATTGGACCAAGACGCAGACCATGACCACCACCCGCAACACCCGCGCCACCATCGTCCAGCTCCTGTCGAACATGCAGGATGGGAAGGAGATTCGCGCCTACCTCCAGCGCTTTTCCGGCGCGGACAAGGCGCGCTTTGCGGTCATCAAGATCGGCGGCGCGATTCTCGACGAACAGCTTGAGGAGACGGCGAGCGCCCTCGCCTTCCTGCACACGGTCGGCCTCACCCCTATCGTGCTGCACGGCGGCGGACCGCAGCTCGACAGGAAGCTCGCCGAAGCCGGCATCGAGACGCCGAAAATCGATGGCTTGCGCGTGACGCACGCCGACGCGCTCGACGTCGCCCGCGACGTTTTCATCGGCGAGAACATCAAGCTCGTCGAAGCGGTGCGCGCCGCCGGCGTCGACGCCGACAGCCTCGCCTCCGGCGTCATCGAGGCCGATTATCTCGACAAGGACAAATACGGCTTCGTTGGCGAGCCGACGACGGTGCGGCTTGGGCTGTTGCAGTCGGTCGTCAAGTCCGGCGCGATCCCGATCCTCACCTGTCTCGGCATCGCGCCGGGCGGGCAGCTTTTGAACATCAACGGCGACAGCGCGACGCGCGCGCTGGTCGGCGCGCTCCAGCCGATGAAGATCGTGTTCCTCTCCAGCGTCGGCGGGCTTCTCGACAAGCATGGCCGCCCGATGCATTCGATCAACATCGCGTCCGATTTCGACAAGCTGATGAAGGCGGATTGGGTCGCGGGCGGGATGCGCCTCAAGCTTCAGGAGATCAAGCGCCTGCTCGAGGCCGCGCCGCTCTCCTCCTCCGTCTCGATCACGACGCCCTCGGAACTGATCCGCGAGCTGTTCACTCATGGCGGCGCCGGCACGCTGGTCAGGATGGGCGAGCCGATCCGCACGTTCACGTCCAAGACCAAGCTCGACCGCGCCAAGACCGAAGCGCTGGTAGAAGCCGCATTCGGCCGAACGCTGAAGCGCGACTGGTGGGACGGTCTCGACATCCATCAGGTTCACATGTCCGAGACCTACCGCGCCGGGGCGATCCTCACCAAGGTCGACGACTTCATCTATCTCGACAAGTTCGGTTCGCTCGAAGAAGCGCGCGGCGAGGGCCTTGCGCGCACCGTCTGGCGGCAGTTCACCAAGCAGAACCCCGTCTTCTATTGGCGCTCGCGCACGGCCAACGGCTTTAACGCCTTCTACAACGAGGCCTGTACAGGATGCGTCAAACAGGGCGAATGGACGGTGTTCTGGATCGGCGAGACGAATTTTGCGAAAATCGCGCCGATTGTGGAGCGGATTGCGTCGCTCCCCGCATCATTTGAGAATTGAGACCCATGAGCGAGCCTTATCTTGTCGGCCTTGTCGGGGCGCGCGGCCATGCGGGCGCGGAGCTGCTGCACCTGATCGCCGCCCACCCCGAGCTGATGCTCGCCTTCGCCGTCAGCCGCGAACTCGCCGGCAAGAAGGTCAACGAGGTCTCGCCCGACATTCTCGACGAGTGCATCTTCGAGGCGCTCGACGCCGCGGAAGTGGCGCGCCGGCGCGCCGATGTGGTGATCCTTGCGCTGCCAGACGGCGCGGGCGAGCCCTATGTGGCGGCGATCCAAAAGTCGGCGCCTGAGAAAATCATCGTCGACCTGTCGGCGGATTATCGCTTCGACGACACATGGGCTTACGGCCTCCCGGAGCTGTTCCGCCATCGCATCGCCGGCAAGCGGCGCATCGCCAATCCTGGCTGCTATGCGACGGCGCTGCAACTCGCCGTCGCGCCGATGTTGGAGCGGCTTTCCGGCGCGCCGTCGACATTCGGCGTATCGGGCTATTCCGGCGCCGGCACGACGCCCTCCCCGCGCAACGACGCGGAGCGTCTTAAAGACAATCTGATGCCGTACAAGCTTGTCGGCCACAATCACGAGCGCGAGGCGAGCCGGCATCTTGGAACGCCGGTGCGCTTCAGCCCGCATGTGCATCCGGCGTTCCGGGGACTGACGGTCACCGCGCACCTGCCGCTGAAAGCGGCGATGACCGCGGCGGAAGTGAAAGAGACATTCGTCAAGGCCTACGGGCACGAAAAGCTGATCAAAGTGCAGGACGAACCGCCGGAGCTGAAAGACGGCGCCAACAATCCGGGCGTCGTCATCGGCGGCTTCGCCGTCAGCGAGGGCGGCGAACACGCCGTCATCGTGTCCACGCTCGACAATCTTTTGAAAGGCGCGGCGACGCAGGCGATCCAGAACGTCAACCTCGCGCTGGGGATCGATGAGTTCATGGGAATCGTCGTTTAGCCCGGCGGCTAACGCATCGACGCCCTGAACGCCTGCGCGAGCTTGCCTTCCGGCGTTTCGTAAAACGCCGCGCTCGCTCGCTTTTCGCCTCCCGGCAGCGCAACCTCGAACGGCTTGCCGAACGCTTCGACGGCGAGATCGGCGAAGGCGATGGCGCGTTTGAGGCGCGGCGAATAGGCCGTTGAGGTCAACCGCCCGACCTGACCTTTCTTTCCGTACACGGCGGCGCCGGGTTCGGCCTCGGCGGCGTCGAGCGCCAGCACGGCGAGCGCGCGGCCCGAACGCGCCGCGCCCGAAAGCGCGCGCCGCCCGTTGAACCAGGCGCGATTCGGCGGCGCAAGATGGGCGAGTCCGATCTCGTCGGGCAGGCGCTTGTCGCTCTCGTTCGCCGCGTCGTCGGCGCTGACGAAATCGAGGCCGGGCCGCGGCGCGCCGCCCTCGATGCGGAAGATTTCGAGCGCGTCGAGCCCGATCGGTTTCGGGGCGCGGGCGCGCCGCAGGCGCTCCCATACGGTCAGCGCCTCGTCATACGGATAGATCACTTCGATGCCGGCGAGAGCGCCGAAATGAATGGGGCGCGCGGAGGTTTCAACGCCGCGCACGCGGCCCTGCCGCGCCAGCATGTCGCTTTCAGCGTCGAGCCCCGCCGCCGCGGCGATGTCGCGCGCCTCGGGGCCGAGAATCGCCAGCGCGGCGATCTGGTCGGTGATGTTGTCGATTTCCGCCTCGAACCCGCGCGCCGCGAGCTGGAGCCGGCGCGCATGAGGGCGCGAGGTCGAGAGAAGATAAAGGTCGGGGCCGAGTTTCGCCGCTTCGATCTTGTCGACCGCATACCCCTCCGCATCGAGCATCAGCCCGCGCGCGCTTTCGCCGATGGCGAGGGTTTCGACGGGCGCCGTCGTCGCCCGCGCGATCAGCGCCGCCGCGCCGCGCCCGCGCGCGGTGTAGCGCGTCACGGCGCCCACATCTGCGACGCAGGCGCCGTCAAGCGCCGCCTCGTATTCTTCCAGCACGCTCGTATAGGCGCGCGCCACCGCATACCCGTTGACCGACGTCCAGCTGTTGGCGCTCGCCGCCGACGCCGACGCCGCATACAGCGCGGTCGGGCGCGGATCGTCCGTAACGGGATCGTCGGCGGGAAAAATCATGCGGCGGCGGCCTTGCCCTTGGAGAAGCGGATCGCGCTCTGCGCGGCGCGTCTTCCCGCCGCGCCGATAAAGCCGTGTCCGATCTGCGCTTCCGGTCCGCAGAAATAATAGCCCTTGACGCCCGAGGCGCCGGACAGGGCGCGCGCGCGCGTCCATGCGGCGAGCGCCGGCGGCGCGGCGGGCTCCGGCGCCGCGATGTCGATAGCGACGATGCGGTCGGCCGAACCGGGCGCAAGGCGTTCGAACGTGGCGCGCGTCGCATCCTCAACCGCCTTGAACCACGCGTCGTCCAGCATCTCGCGGTAAGGCGCGGGATGCAGCAGCGCCGAGGCGACGCAGCCGCCTTCCGGCGCCAGCCCTTTTTCAAACGCGCTCGGGAAAATCGTTTCCATGATGACCGGCCCCGCTGCGCCGTCAGGCCAGCCGGCGCGCGCCGCCGCATAGGCGCGGCGCAGCTCAAGCCGGCTTGGCGCATAGACGAGCCGGCGCGCGAGATTGCCCCGCGTGCGCTCGTCGCCCGGCGCGCCTTCGAGCGCCAGGTGCGCGCGCACGAAGCCGACCTGCGGCGCCGGCGCGGAAAGATTCGCCTGAAACTCGATGTCGATCAGCGACGGGCCGATCATCTCCGTGAACGCGCGCGCTGCGGGAAGCGCGTTGACGATGATCGGCGCGCGGATCTGTCCGCCGCCTTCGGTCTCTACGCCGGCGACGCTGTCCCATTCGACGAGCACGCGCGTCGCCGTCACCGCGAGGCGGAAATCGACTTTCGCCGCCTGCGCGGCGCGGCGCATCGCCTTGTTGACGCCGGCGGCGCCGCCTTCGGGATAAGCGACGGCGCCTTGCAGCCCCGCCGCCTCGCCGGACCAGCGGCGGATCAGCGCGAGGAACCCGAATGGATCGGTCGGGCGCGCCGCCGAGCGCAGCGCGGCCTCGGCGGCGAGCATCTCCTTCAGATGATCGTCCGCAAACAGACCGTCGAGCGTTTCCTCGACCGAGCCGTGCAGGAACCGGTCGACCAGCGCGCCCGGAACCGCGGGCGCCTCGCCGCCTTCGAACATGGGCCGGAGCGCGCGCGCCGCTTCAAGGGCGGCTTCCGAGAACGCGGCGAACGCCGCCCCATCGTCCTCGCTCATGGCCGCGACCGCGTCGCGCGTGCGGTAGAGATCGCCGTCTGTCAGGAGCGCGCCGGAATCGGCGAAGTAATAGACGGTTTCAAGCCGGCGCGCGGCGAAGGCGAGACCATGGCGGTAAAGATCGAGCGCCGCGATCAGCTCCGGGTCGAGCCCGTCGATGAGATGTTCCCCGTCGGCGCAGAAATAACCGGGCGCGAACTCACGCGGCGCCCGCTCACTCGACGCATCGCCGCCCGCAAGCAGCACGGTCTTGAGCCCCGCCTTGCCGAGCAGCGCGGCGGCGGCGAGCCCGTCGAAAGTGGCGCCGACGACAATGGCGTCGAGCCCGCCTTCGATCATGCCGGCCTGTCTCGGCGCGGCCGCAACCGGGGCTTCCTCGCGGAGCGCTTCACTCGCCACGCACAAGCTCCATCGCAAGGCGCGCCGCGGCGCCGATTTCGTCATGGCTTGCGGGCGGCGCGAGAAGCCGGGCGGGGCCGGCGCCGACAGCGGCGGCGCCGGTCTCGCGCGCCGCGATCTTCACATCGACGCGGCGCACATTCTTGACCGCGCCGTTCAGCACCGCGCCCAGCCGTTCGACGATGCGCCTTCCGAGCGCCTGACGATCCTGTTCGCTCCAGTCGCGGCGCTCGTCCTCCGTATAAAGAACGGCGGGGCAATAGGGCGCGGTGACGACGATCTCGTCCTTGACGAAGCGGAAATAAATCGGCGGCTCGTCGGGAAGGCGCCCTTCCAGCGCCGCGTCGCGGGCGATTTTCAGCGCCTCGCGCGAACCGGCGGCGAAGAAGATCGCGTCTTCCTCTTCGCCCGGCGGCGTCGCGGTCTTCGCGAGCTTGACGCGCACTTCCGCGCTCGCCCCGTCGCGGCGCGCGAGCGGCGACAGCGACGGCGCCGCGCCGAGGCGCGAGGCGGTGCGGTTCGTCGCGCTGCCGGTCATGACCAGCGGCGTTTTCAGCGTTTCGCCGCCTTCGAGAATGACGGCGCGGTTTTTCTCGTCGAGGATTTCGATGTCGCGCACGGCGCCGTCGAAGATCGTCACGGATGCGGCGGCGCAGGCGTCTTCGAGCGCCTTCATCAAGCTCGGCCCTTTCGGCCCGGCGGTGACGCGCCACGCGGCGGGATCGCCGGCGGACGCGAGCGCAAGGCCCGAGCCCGGTTCGTCGCCAGCGAGACCGAGCGGCATCAGCGCGGCGCTCGCCAGATGGGTCTTCAGTTCTTCGTTGTCGAAATGATCGTCGAGAATATCGGCGCAGGACTGGGTGAGACGCCGAGCCAGCCGCGCGCCGTTCGCGCCGCCAAGCTCCGAGAGGAGCGCGCTCTTGCCTTTCGCCGCGCCGCGCAGCAGCGCCTCCGCCTCCGTCCAGGCGCGCGTCCGCGCGTCCGCGTAATCCGTCCAAAGACGGTTCTCATCGGCGCCGGCCGCTTCGAGCGCGCGCGCGGTGCGGCGCGGGTTCTGGTAGGTCGCGAGCGTATGGGTCTCGTCGAAGATAGAGACCATAGCCTCGACAGGCTTCGCCTTGAGATTGCTCTGATGCAGGTCGAGACGGCGCCAGACGAAGTCGGGAACCCCCGGCGTCGCCGGCCCGGCTGGGGCTTCCTCCCCGGTCCTGACCACTGCGACGCGCAGCGCGATGTCCGCATGGGCGCGCGCGGCGCAGGCCGCGGCGGCGAGCCCCGGCGCGTCCGCGCCGATAATCACAAGGTCAAACTGCCGGCGTTGCTTCATGACTCTTCGTCAGGCCCTGAGGGCGCTTTCCCGGTTTCATCCGACGCATCATCGCCTGTCGATATGACGGTTTCGTCATATAGAGTACGCACCCGCCGCTGCAGCTTTATAAGGCTGGCCTGCGCAGCTTCAATCGATGTCTCCCCGCACGCGGCGGCCATCCGGGCCGCAATCGCCGCGCCTGCGCCGTCCGGGGCGAAGTCGCCGCCGGTCGCCGCACGCGCAATCTGCATTACACTCTCGAATAGTTCGGACGCGGTTAAAAGCGTCCCGGCGGATTCATCTGCGATTTCCTGCCGCGCGTTAAGAAATTCGATAATGGCGGCGGGTCCGGGCGGCGGCGTTCCCAGTTTCGACCCTGCGGCGAGAGCGTGAAAGGCGAGAAGGAAGTCGATCTCGACAAGGCCGCCCCTGGCCTGTTTGAGATCCCACGGGCCGGAGGGCGGCTTGGCGGCGATCAGCCTTTCGCGCATGTCGTCGATGTCGGCGGCGAGCTTCGCACGCTCGCGCGGACGGGCGAGGATGCGGTCGATGGCGGCGCGGACCCTTTCCCCGAAGGCCTCGTCGCCGGCGACGATGCGCGCCTTGAGAAGGGCCATCTCCTCCCAGGTCCACGCTTCGCCTTCGTAATAGCGCTCGAACGAGGCGAGCGTCACCGCCCACGGGCCTTTGGCGCCGGAAGGGCGGAGCTGCATGTCGACTTCATAGAGCGCGCCTTCCTCCGTATGCGCCGAAACCGCGGCGAGGAAGCGGCGCACGAGGCGCATGTAATAGGTCGTCGCGTCGACGGGCTTGGCGCCGTCGGACACGGCGCCGTCCGGCGCCTCGTAGATGAAGACGAGATCGACATCGGAGCTTGCGGTCATGGCGCGCGCGCCGAGCCGTCCGAGGCCGAGCACCGCAAGCGCGCCTTCGACCTTGCCGTGAGCGCGCTCGGTTTCGGCGGCGGCGAGAGGGAGGAGCGCGCGGATGACGGCGTCGGCGCAGGCGGTGAAATGACGCGCCGCCTCGCTCGCGCCGATAGCGCCAAGCACCAGCCGCGCTGCGATCTCGAAATTCTGTTCCGAGCCCCAGCGTCGCGCCTCGTTGAGCTGCGTTTCGTATAGCTCGACGCCGGAAAGCCGCGCTTCAAGCTCGCCCTGATAGGCGCCCGGATCGGGAAGCGCGCCCGGCCAGCCGCTTTCGAGCGCGGCCTCGATCAGATGCGTGCGCCGCGAGAGTTCGCGCCCGAGAAAGGGCGATATCGTCATGATGCGGATCAGAATCTCGAATATGTGCGGGTTGTTGGCGAAGAGGGCGAAGACCTGAACGCCGCTCGGAAGGCGCGAGAGGAACGCATCGAACGCGACGAACGCGGCGTCGGGATCGGAGGCTTCCGACAGGGCTTCGAGAAGGCGCGGGCCGAGCTTCGTTAAAAGCTCGCGGGCGCGCGGGCTTCGCGTCGCGCGAACGCTTCCCGTATGCCAGCGGCGGATCGTATCGGCGATATCGGAGGGCCGCTGAAAGCCCAACTCGGCCAGCGTTTTCAGCGTCGCGGGATCGTTCTCGACGCCGGTGAAAATGAGACTGCCCTTTTCCGCGGACAGGCGCTCCTCGCGCTCGAACAGTTCGGAGAAGAGCTTGTGCGTCGAACGCAAGACGCCGGTCAGCCGCGCTTCGAACGCTTCAAGGTCGTCTTCGCCGAGAAACGCGGCGAGCCGCGCGGCGCCTTGTTCGTCGCGCGGAATCTTGTGCGTCTGCTCATCGTTGATCATCTGAAGCCGGTGTTCGACGCGGCGCAGATATCGGTAATTGTCTTCAAGCTTGGCGAGCGCTTCATCCGCAATCTGGCCGGCGTCGCGAAGCGCAGAGAGCGCGGCGAGCGTCGGGCGCAGGCGCAGCGCCTCGTCCTTGCCGCCGAGAATGAGCTGCTGGGTCTGGGCGAGGAATTCGATCTCGCGGATGCCGCCCCTCCCCGTCTTGATGTCGTGGCCGTGAAACTCGATGGTCTCGCCGCCTTTCGCGGCGTGAATCTGGCGCTTGATCGAATGGATGTCCTCGATGGCGGCGAAGTCGAGATATTTGCGCCAGATGAACGGGCGGAGCGATTTCAGGAACGCCTCGCCGACCGCGATATCGCCCGCCGAAGCGCGCGCCTTGATGAACGCGGCGCGCTCCCAGTTTTGTCCGTGCGCCTCGTAATAGGCCTCCGCCGCGCGCACCGAGACGGCGGCGGCGGAGACGCCCGGGTCGGGGCGCAGGCGGATATCCGTGCGGAAGACGTACCCGTCGGCGGTCTGCTCGTTCAGCGTCTTGACCACCGCGCGCGCCGCCGCGACGGCGATCTCGCGCGCCGAAAGAGGATCGCCGAGCGCGGGCGCTTCTGGATCGAACAGCACGATCAGATCGATGTCGCTCGAATAGTTGAGCTCTTTCGCGCCGAGCTTGCCCATGGCGAGGATGGCGACGCCGGAGGTTTCCTCGCAGCGCGGTTGCTGCGCATTCTGGAAACCCTTCGAGACGAGGCCGCGCAACGCGCCGCGCAGCGCCGCATTGGCGGCGGCGTCGGCGAAAGCGGAAAGCGCGGCGGCCGCTTCAAGCGTCGGCCACACGCCGGCGATTTCGCAAAGCCCGGCGAGCAGCGCGGCCTCGCCTTTGACCCGCCTCAACGCCGCCGAGCGTTCGGCCGCATCGGCGAAGTCGCCCGCAGCGTCGGTCGCGGCGATGATGGATTTCAGGCTGTCTTCCGGCGCCGTTTCCATGAGCGCCGCGAACCGCTCAGGCGCGCGCGCGATCAGGCGGCTCAGGAACGGCGAACACCCGCCGACGGCGCGCAGCAACGGTTTGACGGCGGGATCGAGCGCCTGGCCGGCGAGGGTTTCAGAAAGGCGCTCGGCGGCGGCCTCATCGAAAATGCGCGGGACCGCAGCGATGCGCGAAACGAAAGAACCGGCGGGGGACCTCATGGGCCTATTTCAGCACGCGCTGTTGGAAGTGCATAGTGCGTAGTTCGTAGTGCGTAGAAGGCTGAAAGCCGGGTCGTCAATTCACTACGCACTACGAACGACGCACTCTCTATCCCTTATCCGCCGGCGGAAACGCAAACGTCAGTTTCAAGCCTCGCTTCCCTTCCTCGCTGCTGGCGTCAGCGAGGCGGAGCGTGGCGCCGTGGGCGCGGGCGATGGCGGTGACGAGGGAAAGGCCGAGACCGCTGCCGGGCGTGGTGCGGCTCGTCTCCAGACGGACGAAGCGTTTCAAGACATGGCTGCGGTCCTTTTCGGGAACGCCCGGCCCGTCGTCGGCGACGGTGAGAAGGGCCGCGCCCTTCTGGCTCTTGCCGACGCGCACGGTGATGGTCTTGCCGCCGACCGCATATTTCAGCGCATTGTCGAGCATGTTGGCGATGGCCTGCGAAATCAGCGCGCGCGAACCGCGGACCGGCGGGCACGGACCTTTTTGTAGGACAAGCTCGAACCCCGCCTCCTGCGCCGCCGGCTCGTAAAGCTCGGCCATCTCTTCGGCGATGGCGACGAGATCGACTTTTTCCATCTGCCCGGCGCCTTCGCCCGATTCGATGCGCGCGATGGAGAGCAGCGCGTTGAAGGTGGCGATCATGTCCTCGGCTTCGTCGAGCGTCGCTTTCAGCGCCTGATCGCGCGTCGCGTCGTCGGCTTTCAGCGCCGTCGTCAGGCGGTTGCGGATTCGCGTCAGGGGCGATCGCAAATCGTGGGCGATGTTGTCGGACACTTCGCGCATGCCGGTCATCAGCCGCTCGATCTGGTCGAGCATGGCGTTGAGATTGATGGCGAGGTTTTCAAGCTCGTCGCCGGAGCCGGTGAGCGCGATGCGCCGGGAGAGATCGCCGCCGCGAATGGCGCCGGCGGTGCGGCTCACCGCATCGACGCGGCGCAGCAGCGTGCGCGAAAAGCCGAGGCCGACGACGATGCCGAACGCCAGCGTCGCGAGGCCGACGCGCAGGATCAGCCCTTGCAGGCGATTGCGCAACTCCTCGCGCCCCGACACGTCGCGGGCGACGAAGACGAGGAAGAAATTCTCCGCGTCAGGGCTGGCGCGGAAGCGGCGGATCTTGCCGCGCCCTTCGCGCTTTTCGACGCCGACCTCGCGCCCCGCCGCATCGACGCGCGGGCGCTCGTAAACGAAATTGAAAAAGTCCTGGTCCGCCGACAGCGCTTCGGGCGGCAGCGCCGTGAGGTTGCCGGAGAGAATGGCGCCCGACGGCGCGGCGATGAGAATATAGAGTCCGTCGTCGCGCCACGCGGCGCGTTCGCGGATGACGCGGCGGAGCGCGCCCGCGCCTTCATTGGCGAAAAGGCCGGCGAGAACCTCGATCTCCTGATCGATCACCGCGTCGGTCTGCTTGGCCGCCGCGCCGAAGGTCTCGTTGTAGAGAAACAGGCCGAGCACGCCGACCGCGCTGGTGAACACCAGCACGTAGATCAGCGTGAAACGGAAAGACGTGGTGCGTAAGAGCCGCAGCATGGATCAGGAGCGTTGAGGGTGACGGCAGCGGCGGACTTTAACCGTCAACCCTCGGCCTGTAACCTGCAAACTCAGTCCGCGTCCGAAATCGTATAGCCGGCGCCGCGAATGGTTTTGAGCAGCGGCCTGTCGAATTCCTTGTCGATCTTGGAGCGCAGGCGCGAGATGTGAACGTCGATGACGTTCGTCTGCGGATCGAAATGATATTCCCAGACGTTCTCGAGCAGCATGGTGCGCGTGACGACCTGCCCGGCGTGGCGCATCAGATATTCGAGCAGGCGGAATTCGCGCGGCTGCAGGTCGATCTTCTGCGAGGCGCGGCGCACTGTGCGCGTGATGACGTCGATTTCAAGGTCCGCCACCTGATAGCGCGTCGTCACGTTGGCGGGCGCCGAGCGGCGCTTGCCGAGCGCTTCGACGCGGGCGAGCAGTTCGTCGAAGGCGTAGGGCTTGACCAGATAGTCGTCGCCGCCGGCCTTGAAGCCGGTGACGCGGTCGTCGACTTCGCCGAGGGCGGACAGAAAGATCGCCGGGGTTTCGTCGCCTTCGTCGCGCAGCCGTTCGAGCAGGCTCACGCCGTCGAGCTTCGGGAGCATGCGGTCGACCACGTAGGAATCGTAGTCGCCGGCGCCGGCCATGTTCAGACCCGCCTCGCCGTCGAGCGCATGGTCGACCACATGGCCGGCCTCGCGCAGGCCTTTGGACAGGAAAGCAGCCGCTTCAGCGTCGTCTTCTATAACGAGGATTCTCATAATCGCCTTTCTCGCTGCATCGCAGGCTTAAAGCACATTACATTCAGGACACAGAACGCGCCGCAGTCCGAAAAGTTCCCGGACGGAGGCTGCGGCGCGCGCTTGCTGAAGAAGGCTAGCCGGCCTTCTTCAACGTCAGGGCGCCGAACTGTTTGGCCTCGCCGAACTGATACCGCAACAGCACCGCTTCCTTGCCGGCTTTTCTCGCGTCTTCGACCGACTTCTTCAGCGACGTGGCGGACGTCGCCGCCTTGCCGTCCACATCGAGAATGACGACCCCGGTCCGCAAGCCCGCATCGTCCGCCGGGCTGCCGCGCTTGACGCCGGTGACGACGACGCCGGAAACGCTTTCCGGCACGCGGAACTGCTGGCGCAGGGTCGGCGAAAGCTCCGACACTCTGAGGCCGAGATCCGACGACAGACTGTCCTCGCTTCCCTTCGGCTCGGAAGGCGTTTCGTTCAGCGCATCCGTATCGCCGCGCGAGCCGAGCGTGACGTTGAGGGTTTTCTCCGCGCCGTCGCGCAGCACCTTGACGCGCGTCTTCTCGCCCGGCGCGAACGCCGAGATGGTGCGCGTCAGATCGTTCGGGCTAGCGATGTCCTTGCCGCCGACCGCCAGAATGAGATCGCCGCTCATCAGCCCGCCTTTCGCGGCCGGCGTATCGGCGATGACTTCGGCGACGAGCGCGCCTTTGGTTTCTTTGCGGCCAAGGGCGGCGGCGATTTCGGTGGTCAGAGGCTGGATCGAAACGCCGAGCCAGCCGCGCGTCACCGAGCCGTTCTTGATGAGCTGATCGGTCGTCTCTTTGGCGACTTTCGCGGGGATCGCGAAGCCGATGCCGACCGAGCCGCCCGTGGTCGAATAGATCGCCGTGTTGACGCCGACGACGCGGCCCTTCAGATCGAAGGTCGGTCCGCCGGAATTGCCGCGGTTGATCGGCGCGTCGATCTGGATGAAGTCGAGGAACTGCGCGTCGCGCCCCTGTCCGCCGATGGCCGAGACGATGCCGGACGTCACCGTGCCCGAAAGGCCGAACGGATTGCCGACCGCGACGACCCAGTCGCCGACGCGCAAGTTCACATCTTCCGCAAACTGAACATAGGCCTGTCCTTTCGGCGCGTCGACTTTCAGCACCGCGAGGTCGGTCAGGGGATCGGCGCCGACCAAGGTTGCGGTTTTGCTCGAACCGTCGGCGAAGCGGATCTCGATCCGGTCCGCGCCTTCGACGACGTGATTGTTGGTGACCACATGGCCGTCATTGTCGATGAAGAAACCGGAGCCCTGCGCCTCCATGGTCTGCGGCGCATCGCCGAACGGTTCATCGTCGAACCCGTCGCCCTGCCCGCCCCGATCGCCGGGCTGGCCGAAACGGAAGCGGAAGAGGTCTTCAAGCTGGCTCGGAATCTGCGGCCGCTCGACTTCCTTTTCGACAAGGACGCTGACCACGGCGGGACTGACGCGCTCGACAAGGTCGGCGAAGGAGAGCGTGCCGTCGGCGGCGAGCGGCGGCGACAAGAGGCGCGGGGCCTGCGCCTCGGCGGTGAAGCCGGCGGCGGCCAGCGCGATCGCGCCGGCGCTCGCGGCGCCCAGGGAGAAGCTGCGCAGGGCGAAACGACGGTCAGTTGGGTTCGGCTTACTCATATCAATCCTTGATCCTCTTGGTCTCGCTCGCGCCCCCGTCCGGGAAGCTGGCTCGGCCGGGAGCCGGCCTGTCGGTTTGGCCGATATTTAGGGCCGCAAGGTGGCTTCCCCGTCGGCCCAGTTCATTAAACTTTGGAAAGATCGCCCTTCGCCCCGCGCCGCGCAAGGGGTCTGGCCGATAGCGACGACATTTCCGCCCCCCAAGGCCCGGCCCGGTCAGCCCCCATGATGCCGGTCGATAGTTTCCGCGTCCAGCCGGAGGAACCGGGCCGCGTTATCGTAGAGAATGGCGCGGCGCTGTTCCGGGGTGAGGAAATCGAACCCGTCCAGCCGGGCGACGATCGCCGTCGCCGGCATATTGTCCGTACCGAACATAATCCGGTCGGCGAAGCCCTCGTCGATGAAGCGTCGCAGCGCCGCGGCGTGGACCTCGACGGGGACGATGCTGTTCACGATGGTCATGTCCGCATAGACGTTCGGATAGTCTCGCATCAGCGACAGCGTTTCCTCCCAGTAGTCGATATTGTCGAACTGCGGCGCGGCGGGAAAGCCGGCGTGCTGCAACGAGATCCTAAGCGATGGATATTTTTCCAGCGCGGGCTTCAACAGCGCCGGGTTTCCGAGATCGCTGTCGAAATTCGGGCAGCACCCTTCGGGGCGCGACGGCGAGGCCGGCGGCGGGCCGCGATTGATGTGCACGAACACCGGCGCGTCGTATTTCGCCGCAAGCGCCCAGTAAGGGTCCATGCGCGCATCGTTCGCGGCGACGCCCGTATAGATGAAGAGCATCTCGCCGAACGCGCCGATCTCGCCGGAAGCGAGCCCCTCTTCGAGCCAGTCGAGCGAAGGCCATCCGCCCTCTTCGATAAAACATTCATGGTTCGGATCGTCGGTGCCGACCGGGCACGGAAACGCCGGCGAAGCGATGAAGAGCCCCGGCTCGGCGCGCGCCCAGTCGTCCATGTCGGACCGCTCGTTGATGTGCAGCACCGCGAGGACGATATTGTTGTCCGCCATTTCCCTCACGACTTCGGCGCGATACGCGGCGTCGTCGGAATGAGGCCATGCCGCATGGATGTGGGCGTTGATGACCGGCTGCGGCGCCGTGGCGGCGCCGGTTTGCGAGTCTGATGTTTGCGGTTCAGTTTTTGCGCAGGCGGCCGCGCACACAAAAGCGGCGACGAGCGCGAAGCGCTTTGTGATTATGCGGGCCATGTTCCACCTTGCTGGTTAGTATCTGGTTCGAGATACAGTTCGATCACGCTCCTCTTTCCTCCCCCGTTTACGGGGGAAGTGGCCGCGTAGCGGACGGAGGGGGTCCGCCGCGCGCAATACATTTTGAGGCAAGCCCCCTCCGTCGCCTGACGGCGACACCTCCCCCGCTATCGCGGGGGAGGAAAAGCGTCCAACTCCGACTTTCGAGTCAACCTTTGCAAAGAGTATCCCGGCTGTCGCCGCGCGGCGCAACCCGCGCTAATTTACTCGGCGTCCGAGAGCCGCGAGGAAATCGTCACCTCGCCTGTGAGTATTTTCTGCACCGGACATTTGTCGGCGATTTCGAGAAGGCGGGCGCGCTGCTCTGCGTCGAGATCGCCGCTCACTGAAAGCGTCTTCTCAAAGCGCCGCGCCGCATGCGCGTCCTCGCCATCGGCGCGGGTGACGGTCACGCAGAGATCGTCGAGGCGCCAGCCTTTTCGCGCGGCGTACATGCGCGCGGTGATGGCGCCGCAGGCGGCGAGCGAGGCTTCGAGGAGGCGCGTCGGGTTGGGGCCGAGTCCGTCGCCGCCGTCTTCCGTATCGGCGTCGATGGGAAAGGAGTGATCGCCGGCTCGTCCCATCACGGCGTAGCGCTTGTCCTTGATCATGCGCGCCGTGCAGCCGTCCTCGCTATCGGCGCGCAGCGTTTCCGGCGGCTCGGCTTCCGTTTCTTCCAGCGCCTGCGCCGGCACATAACGGCTCGCCCACGCGGCGATGATCGCGGCGGCGTAGCGCCCGTCTTTTTCGTCTCGCAGGAGATGGTCGGCGGTGTCGAGGGACACGAAGCTTTTGGGATGCTTCGCCGCCAGGAAAATCTTCGTCGCGTTCTCGACGCCGACCGTCTGGTCGAGCGGTGCGTGCAGGATCAGGAGCGGGCGCTTCAGCGCGGCGGCGGCCTTGGTCACGCGCTCGCTGTCGAGATCGTCGAGAAACTGCTTCTTGATGGTGAAGGGCCGTCCCGAGAGCGACACTGTGGCGAGCCCGTTGGCTTCAATCTCCGCGCGCTTGTCGCCGATATGGGCGAGCACATGCGCGGCGTCGGCGGGCGCCGCGATCGTCGCCACCGCCTTCGCTTCGGGAATTTCGAGCGCCGCGACCAGCGCCGCCGCGCCGCCGAACGAATGGCCGATGAGAATTTGCGGCGCCTCGAACTCTCGCCGCAGGAAATCGGCGGCTTTGACGAGATCGCCGATATTGGACGAGAAATTGGTGTTGGCGAAATCGCCTTCGGACGAGCCGAGCCCGGTGAAGTCGAACCGCAGCACCGCAAAACCCTCTCCGCGCAGCGCCCGCGAAATATCCCGCGCCGCCTTGATGTCCTTGGTGCAGGAAAAGCAATGGGCGAACAAGGCGAAGGCGCGGGGTTTCCCGTTCGGCAGCTCCAGCGCGGCGGAGAGCTTCGCGCCTTGAGAGCCTTCAAACTGGGCTTTGGCGGTTTGTTCGGACACGGAGGGGCTCCTTTTCAGACTGGTAGCGGAGAGTGTGGCGCCCTCGCGCTCCTCAATCCAGCGTCTGCCGGAACCGCCGGAGCGCCGCGAAAGCCAGCACGGCGAGAATGACCAGCATCGGCCACAGGTCTCCCGTGATATCCGCAAACCCGGCGCCTTTCAGCGTCGTCTCGCGGACGATGCGTAAAAAGTGCGTGATGGGGAGACATTCGCCGAGCGTCCGCGCCCACAGCGGCATCGCGGCGAACGGAAACATGAAGCCGGAAAGCAGCAGCGACGGCAGGAAGATGAAGAAGGTCATCTGCATCGCCTGCATCTGAGTCTTGGCGACGGTCGAGATGAGATAGCCGAGCATCAGGTTGGCGAAGATGAACACGGTGACGCCGAGCGCGAGCGCCGCCGCCGTTCCGGTGAACGGGATGCCGAAGACGAGCGCCGCCGCGCCGAGCACGATCGTCGTCTGGATGGCGCCGACGATGACATAAGGCGTCGTCTTGCCGATCATCACCTCGATGGGACGCACCGGCGTCGACAGGAGCGACTCGATCGTGCCGCGCTCGGTCTCGCGGGTGAGCGCGATGGAGGTGATCATGATGAGCGTCATGGTGAGAATGACGCCGAGAAGGCCGGGGACGATATTGTACGCCGTCTCGCCGGTCGGGTTATATTGTCTGTGTACGATGATGTCGTACGGCGCCGCCGCGCCGCGCAGCTTCGCCGGCAGGCGTTCGAGGTCGGCGGCGAGACCGCGCGCGGCGATTTCGCGCATCGCCGACACCGCGCCGCCAGAGGCGACCGGATCGGAGGCGTCGGCGGCGATGAGAATTTCCGGCCGGTCGCCGCGCACGAAATCGCGTTCGAAATTCTCCGGCACGACGATCAGGAACGAGACCTCGCCCGAACGCAGCAGCCGCTCGCCTTCCTTGTCGTTCGAAACGCGCGCGACGATGTCGAGATAGCTCGATTGCTTCATGGCCGCGAGCAGCGAGCGCGTCAGCGGCCCGTCGTCGCGCAACTCCACCGCCGCCGGAAGATGGCGCGGATCGGTGTCGATCGCGTAGCCGAAGAGGATCAGCTGCATGATCGGCACCATGATCATGATCGCGAAGGTGAGCCGGTCGCGGCGCATCTGCACCAGCTCCTTGATGAAGATCGCGAGGATGCGGGAGAAGGACATGGTTAGTGCGTAGTGCGTCGTTCGTAGTGCGTAGAGAGAGACGCCGCCAGGTTGTTCATAACGATTTCTCCTTATCCATCTTTCTTCTTTTCTACGCACTACGCACTACGAACTACGAACTACGCACTAAAATTATCGTCGCGCTCCGCCATCAGGTAGATGAACGCCTCCTCAAGCCCCGATTCTATAGCCGCAATCGAAAGCCCCGGCATGCCGCGCAGTTTTTCCAGCGCGCGGTCGAGTTTCGCCTCATCGAGCCCGCAGGCGTGGATCGCGGAGCCGAAGCGGGCGATGAGGTCGACGCCATCGGCGCCCTTGAGGCGGCGCGCGGCTTCCTCGAGATCGTCGGCGACGACCTTGCGCGCATGAAGCCCGACCTGCCCCGCGATGTTCGCGGTCTTCTCGTCCAGCAGCTTCTTGCCGTAAGCGATGTAGGCGATGCGGTCGCACTGCACGGCTTCGTCCATGTAGTGCGTCGAGACCAGCGTCGTCACGCCGCGCGAGGCGTACAGACGGATCGTGTCCCAGAAATCGCGCCGCGCCTTCGGATCGACGCCGGCGGTCGGCTCGTCGAGCAGCAAGAGGTCCGGCTCGTGGATCATGCAGGCGGCGAGCGCGAGGCGCTGCTTCCAGCCGCCGGAGAGCTTGCCCGCAAGCTGCTTCTGGCGCGTCTCGAGCCCGAGATCGACCAGCGCATCGTCGACGCGCATTCTGATTTTATTGAGCCGGTAAAGGCGCGCGGTGAATTCGAGATTCTCGCGGATCGAAAGATCCTCATACAGAGAAAATCTCTGAGTCATATAGCCGACGCGCGCCTTGATCTTGCGGCTCTCATGGATGACGTCGTAACCGAGGCACGTCCCCTCGCCTTCGTCCGGCTGCAACAGGCCGCAGACCATGCGGATCGTCGTCGTCTTGCCGGAGCCGTTCGGCCCGAGAAAGCCGTAGATCGAGCCTTTGGGGACTTTCAGGTCGAAATGATCGACGACGGTCTTGTCGCCGAAGCGCTTGGTGAGGCCGCGAACATCGATGACGGGCGCGCCGTTGGGAAGGGGATCAGGCATGCGGGCGCACCCTCACTTCGCCCTCACATCGACCGGAAGCCCCGGGCGCAAACCGTCAGGGTCTTCCGGGCGCGCCTCGACGAGGAACACCAGCTTCTCGCGCTCCTTGATCGAATAGATCACCGGCGGCGTGAATTGCGGCTCGGCGGCGATGTAGGAAATCGCCGCCGGCTTCTCCGCGCCGCAGCCGTCGCAGGAATAGTATATCGTTCCGCCTACGGATAGAGACGAGAGCAGCCCCGCCGGCGCGAAGAAGCGCAGCTTCATGCTCCCCGGCGGCAGCAAGGAGAGCACCGGATCGCCCGCGGCGACGACCTCGCCGGGGCGGCGGTAGATGCGCTCGACGGAGCCCGAAGCCGGCGCCAGGGTTTGCAAATCCGAAAGCCGCTGGCGCGCGAGGCCCGCCTGCGCCGTCATCGCCTCGACATCGGCGACGGCGGCGTCGCGTTCCGCTCTGGCGCGCGCGACGCGCGCTTCCGCCGCCTCGAACGCGGCGCGGTCATTGTCGACGCGCGCCTGCGCCACATAGCCGTCGCGCTTCAGAGAGACGGAGCGGTCGAGCGCGAGCTTCGCGCGTTCGCGTTCGGCTTCGGCCTCGGCCACCGCCTGATCGAGCGCGCCCTTGTCGGCGACGCGGCGGGCGGCGGCGACGGCGCTCGCCTCGCTGCTTTCGAGCGAATAGGAAAGCCGCGCCGGGTCGATGCGGAACAAGGGCGCGCCCTTCTCCACCCGGTCGCCCTCGCGCGCCATCAGCTCGATGAGGCGCCCCGGCTCTTCCGAAGCGATATAGAGCGTGTCCGCCTCGACATAGCCGGAAAGCGTTTCGGGTTCTTTGTCCGTACAGGAAGCAAGCGCCAACACAGAAACAGCGAGCAATCGGGTTAAGAGAGCTTTCCCTCCCCCGCAATAGCGGGGGAGGTGTCGCCGTAGGCGGCGGAGGGGGCCTTTCTCAGCGTCGTCACGCGCGGCGGCCCCCTCCGTCCGCTGCGCGGACACCTCCCCCGTAAACGGAGGAGGAAAGAAAAAGGCGCTTCCCCCGGCATAAAGACGTGTTGAAGGAATCTCTCTCACAAAACCTCCTTCAGCTCCGCGGCCGCGAGGCCGGAGAGCAAGAGATCGATCTGCGCCTGCGCGCGCTCGGCGGCGGTCATCCCGTCCGCCGGTCCGCGCAGCACGTGCAGCCACAGCATGTGGATCAGGATCGGGCCGACGACGGCGCGGGCCGCAAGGTCGGAATCGACGTCGCGGAACTGGCCTTTCTCGACGCCCGCCCGGTGCAGCGTCCTGAACGCCGCAAGCCCGTGCTCGACGACATTCTCGCGGTAATACTCCCCGATTTCGGGAAACCGTCCGGCGACGGAGAGAACGAGGCGCGGCACGGCCGACACGCGCGGGTTCTCGAACACGGTCATGACGCCGCCGATGATGCCGGCGAGCGTCGCCAGCGGATCGTCGACGCCGGTCTCGGCGAGCGAGCGGGCGCGCCGCGCGATCGGCGCGATCTCGCGCTCGATCAGCGCGCGGAGAATATCCTCCTTGGAGGGAAAATAGAGATAGACCCCCGCCTTCGAGAGCCCGGCGCGCTTGGCGACATCCTCGACCCGCGCCTGGTCGAACCCCCGCTCCACGAACTCGTCGAGCGCCGCGTCGAGAATCTCGTCAGGCCGTTCGTCCGAGCGCCGCCGCCATTTCGGTTCGCCATCGCCTAAAGCCATGACGGGTTCCCCGCTTTAAGTAACTGACCAGTAAGTTAGTTAAAAGCGGGCGCAAAGTCAAGAGCGGGAGGATCAGCAAGGGAAAAGAGCGGCCCCTGAAAAATGGCGGCCGCAATGCGCATCGCGTCCGGGATGACGCGCGCCGTAACTCTTCGGGAGAGGCGCCCCTAAGCCGTCACCGCCGCGGCGTTGGCGCGTTCGCGCAGGAGGTCGATTTCGTCCCGTGGCGCGAGCGCGGCGGCGACGGCGAGCGCGTGCTCCATCATCCGGCGCGCGGCCGCGCGGTCCTCGCCTTCGGCGGCGCGGATTTCGAGGACCAGGTCGCCGGCGTAGCGGCGCGCTTCCTCGCCGGCGTCGCGGACGATGCTGGCGGCGGTTTTCGGCCGGCCGAGCCGGGCGGCGAAACTTTCGGTCTCCGCGAGAAACGCCGACGCCTCGCGCGCCGCCGCCGCGACGCGCGGCGTCAACGCGCGGGCATAGTCGGGGCGCAGGCCCATCAGCCGGCTCGACCCGCCCGCATGGCGCACCGGCATCGCTTTGCGCATCGCCGCCAGCGACTGTTCGGCGAAGCGCGCAAGGCAATCGGCGGCGACGTCGCGGCAGGCTTCGACGCGGTTCAGCGCCACCTTGTCGGCGGCGCGATACGCCTCACCCGCGATCCCTTCGGCGAGCTCGGCGAAGGCGTTAAGGCGCATCGAGGCTTCGCCCGCGTCGAAGTCGTCGACGGCGCGGCGCTCCAGCCCGCGGGCGCCGGATTCGAGGTCTTCGAACAGGGTTTCGAGAATGACCGCCGCATCCTCGCCCGCGCCCGCAAGCGCTTCGTCGCGCGCGCCGGCGAGGTGATAGTAGGCCGAAAGCGCGCGCCACGGCGCCTCCATCCGGCCCATCAGCGCGAGCAGCAGATACGGCGCCGCCTCCGGGCTCTCGGCGCGGGCGCGTCCGTAAAGCCGGCGCAGGTCGAACAGCTCTTCCTCCGTAAGCGTCGCAACCGGCTTCCTGAACGCCGACTGCACGGCGCGAAGATGCGGCGCGGCGGGCAGCAGCCGCGCGATCTCGATGAAATCCTCCAACCCCTCCTCGCCGCCGAGCCGTTCGGCGAGATCGGCGCGGAACGCCGCGTCCTCGTTTGCGTGCGCAATCGCCCGTCCGGCGCCGATGGCGGCCTCGGCGAGCATCTGCGCCTCGAACGCGGCGACATTAGCCGAGCCGGCGGCGATGGCGGCGTCAAGCGCGGCGATGGCGCGCGCCGCGCCCGATGCGGCGGGATCCTGCGTGAGCACGGCCCAGACCGGTCCGATGGAGGCGCGCGCAATCCGTGCACGGCGCTTCCTGCCGGTCCGGCGGGCGATGAAGAAGTCCTCGAACGGTTTGAAGAAAAGCCGCTGCGCCGTCATCGGGCGCGCCGGGAAAGCGGCGTCGTGCGCGGCGAGCTGGCGGCGGAGGTCGGCGATCAGCGCGTCATGCGGCAGGCCTTTGCCGCCGCGAACGCGGTCATGCTCCAGCGCGGCGAAGAGGCGCGCCGCGGTCGCATCGGGCAGCGAGCCGAAAAACTCGACCAGCCGCGCGCGCTTCTCCGGCGTCAGGGTTGGATCGGTCGACACGGCGCTCACTCGCAACTGCTCCCCACGGACGGTCTTGTAAGGGAAGCGGGTCGCGCTGGCTAGGCGCGCCCGGGATGACGCGCAAAATTACACCAGCCTTCTGTCGAAGCTCACCGACTTCACCAGCGCGAACACCGCCATGCCTTCCGCAAGCTGCAAGTCCTCGGCAGCGGCGCGCGTGATGCGCGCGCGCAGATGCGCCGCGCCGAGATCGATGAAGGCTTCGGCGAAGGCGGTCTCCTCTTCGAGAACGAGGCGCGTCAGGGTTCCGGCGATGATATTGCGGATCGACAACCCTTCGGGGCGCCGGATCGCCAGCGCCACATCCCTTGCGCGAACCCGCAGGCGCACGCCGTCGCCGACCTCAAGCCGGTCTATCATCGGCATGCTGAGCGACGCGCCGCCTATATCCACCTCAGTGAGCTTCAGGCGCGCATCGTGCGAGACGACGCGCCCTTCGATGAGGACGCCCGCCTCGAACTTGCCGGTCACGTCCTGAAGGTCGAGCCGTTCGAGGATCTCCGCGGTCGGCCCCAGCGCCTGCGCCTTTCCTTCCGCCAGCACCAAGGTCCGGTCCGCGAGGCGCGCGACCTCCTCGATGTCGTGGCTGACATAAAGCGCGGGCACGCCGAAGCGTTTCAGCGCGGCCTCGATGAAGGCGAGGCTTTCCGTTTTGCGCACGCGGTCGAGCGCGGCGAGCGGTTCGTCGAGGAGGAGGAGTTTCGGGCGCGACAACAAAGTGCGCGCGAGCGCGGCGCGCTGGCGCTCGCCGCCGGAAAGCGCCTCCGTCCGCCGGCGGAGCAAGGGCGCGAGGCCGAGCGCGTCGACGACGGCGCCCTTGTCGAACCCGTTCCCGGCGCCGGCGCTTCTCTTGTCGGCGTAATCGAGATTGCCCTCGACGGTGAGGTGGGGAAAGAGGCGCGCGTCCTGAAACATCAGCCCGGCGCCGCGCTTGTGGGCGGGAATGTCGAGGCTTTTTTGCGAGTCGAACCACGCTTCTTCCCCGAGCGCAATCCGCCCGGCGCGCGGGCGCTCGAACCCGGCGATGGCGCGCAGCAATGTCGTCTTGCCGCCGCCGCTCGGCCCGAAAATCGCGGTGACGCCGGCGAGCGGGATTTGCTCGTCGAGGGCCAGCGCGAAGCCGGAGTATGCGGCCTCTATGTTGAGATGCAGCGCCGTCATCCCGCCCTCACCCGGTAGCGCCGGTTGAACGCATAGACGACGAACAGCACCGCGAACGAAAACACGAGAAGGATCGCCGACAGGGCGTGCGCCTCGTCGTAGCGAAGCGTCTCCACATGCTCGTAGATAGCGATGGAGACGGTTTTCGTCCGTTCCGGGATGTTCCCCCCGACCATCAGGACGACGCCGAATTCCCCGACCGTATGCGCGAAGGTGAGGATCGCGGCGGTCAGGAACCCGCGCGCCGACAGGGGCGCCGCGACGGAGAAGAACGCGTCGAGCGGGCGCGCGCGCAGGCTCGCCGCCGCCTCCCCGATCATGCGCACGCAGCGAAAG
>JAVJPA010000158.1:0-23632 GCA_040216495.1 Amphiplicatus sp.
GTGACGATAGGATCGGCGGGCTCCGCGCTCGGCAGCGCGCCCGGGGCATTGGCCGCCGTGAGCGCCGGCGCTTCGCCGGCGCCGGGCGCCGCTTCCAGCGAGGCCGCCGGCATGTCTTTCGGCATCAGCAGCGGTTTCACCACAAACAGGCCGAGCACCAGCGTGACGACGGAAAGGACGAGAATCTGGATGGCGTTCATCAGATGGTTCTTCATGAAGTCGCCGACCGGATTGGCTTCCGCGACCGCGCCGCCGGTCGTCAGCGGCTGGAACGGCAGGGTTTGAATGGTCAGCGTGTCGCCGCGCGCTTCGCTGTACCCGGAGGCCATGGCGACAAGATCGCGCAGCGCGGCAATTTCCTGATCGCTGCGCAAGACCGCCTCGCCGCCTTCTTCCGCCGCGGCTTCCGCAATCTGGTTGACGAATACGGCGACGCTCATGCGCCGGACGGCGCCCGGCATCTTCTCGCGCTGGCGCGTCAGCTCCGACATGTCGTATTTGATCGTCTCTTTGGTTTCCGTGCGCTCTGTGCGCGCGCCCTGCCCGCCCGCCGCATCGCCGTCCGGCAGGTTGCTGGAGACCGACACGGCGGACGAGCCGCCTGTCGTCGACTCCGTGACTTCCGTCGTCTCCTTGCCGGAAATGACGCGGCCGTCCGGGTTGAAAATCCGCTCAGAGACCGCTTCGCGCTCCATATCGATGTCGAGCGCGATCTGTACGCGCGCATTGCCGGGACCGACGCGCGCTTCGAGCAGGTTGAGAATGTCTTTTTCAAGTTTCTGTTCGCGCGAATCCGCGTCGCCGTCGGCGTTGATGATGGCGTCCGGATCGCCGGGGCTCAAAATGACGCCGGCTTCCGCATCGATCACGGCGACCTGTTCGGCCGCAAGACCGGGAACCGCAGACGCCACGAGAAACCGCATCGCCTGCGCCTGCGGTCCGTTGAGGCGTCCCTGCCCCATCGTCACCGTCACCGCCGCCGTCGGCGCCGGCGCTCTGCGCGAGAATGCACTTGTCTGCTGGCTGGCGATATGAACGCGCGCCGTCCTGACGCCGGGCGAGGCGAGAATTGTCCGCGCCAGCTCGCCTTCCTTGGCCCGCCAGTAGGTCGCGTCGAACATGTCAGACGTTGTGGAGAAACCGTTTAGCGACTCCAACAGTTCGTACCCGGCCTGTCCCATTTGCGGCAAGCCCTCGCCGGCGAGCGACATGCGGGCGGAGTCGCGCTTCGTTGAGGGCACAAAGATAGACTCGCCGCGCACTTCGTAATCGACATTCATGCGCTCCAGCGCTGCGATCACCTGTCCGGCGGCGCGCCCATCGAGGCCCGAATATAAAAGCGTCATGCTCGGCGTGGACGCCGTGCGCGCAAGAATGGTGAACAGAGCGATGGTCGCGGCGACCGCGCCGATCAGCATCACCCTCTTGGCGGGGGTAAGAATGCGCCAAACTGAAACAAGTCCCTGCATTTGTCGGCCGCCCCTTAAGGTCTCGTCTTGCCGGTTTATTCGGCATGCATGGCGTTTCATTTACGATTTCATCATTAAGAGGAGGTTACGTATCGGCTGACGCTGATGAAAAAGAGCGGCGCCGCGCAGCGGATTTTTGCATCCGAAAGCGGCGGGGACAGATAAATGAGCGACGAGAAAAAAGAACAGCCTGACGAAGCCGCTGCGACGGAGCAAAAGCCGAAGAAAGGCCTGCCCCTTAAGGGTATTCTGACGACGGCTGTCAGCGCGCTCGCGCTCGCCGGCGTCGGCGCGGGCGCAGCGTTTCTTGGGGCCCCTACGGGGCAAAAATGCGCGGCCGCTCCCGCCGCGCCGGCTTCCGGCGGACATGCGAAAACCGACCCTAAAGATGTCGCATACGTTAATCTCGAGCCCCTGGTGATCTCGCTCGGACCCGGCGCGCGTTCAAAGTATCTGAAGATCTCGATCAGTCTCGAAACGAGCAAGACTTATGAAAAATCTCTTAACGAGTTGAGCCCGCGCATCCGCGACGTGCTGAACTCATACCTGCGCGCGGTCGAAGAGAGCGATCTTCAACGCCCCGCCAGCATGACGCGCCTCAGAGCGCAGATGTTGCGCCGGCTGCAACTCGTGTCGCCGCAGGGCGCCGTCAACGACATCCTGATCACCGATTTCGTTCTAACCTAGGAGCCTTCGCCATGGACCTGGTCACAGATTTTCTTCTGCTCGCCGCTTCCGCCACGGCCTGTCTCTATTGCTTCGTGCTGAGCCGGCGCCTGAAAGGCCTGACCAGCGCCAAGGACGGGCTCGGCGCCGGCATCGCCGCGCTGTCGCAGTCTGCGAACGAAATGAAATCCGCCGTTTCGGAAACCAAAGCCTCCGCCGACGCCGCCGCTTCGCGCATCGAAACGCTGATGGCCGAAGCCGATGCGAAAGCAGAGCAGCTTCAGACCCTGATCGACCAGCTTTCCGAAATGAGCGCGTCCGTCGTCGAGCACGCCGAAGGCGCCACCAAGAAGTATGTGGACACGCTCGCGCCGTTCCTCGGCGAAGCCAACGACGCCGCTGCGCGCCTGCTCGAAGCGATCGAGCGCGCGCCGGCCGCGCAAGTGACGGCTCTCGCTGCTGAGGCGGCAAGGCGGGCGACCGGCGCTCCCAAAGGCGCCGACGCGGATGTCGTCTCCATCGACGACACGAACGAGCGCGCCGCGCCGAAGGCCAAACGCGCGCGCGCCGGAGCGGCGGCATGAAGCCTAACCCGCTCCTAATTATTTCGGTGATCTTCGCCGCCTCGTTTTCGGGGCGGGCGATCACCATGGCGAGCGCCTCCGGCGAAGAACGCGACAAGCCGGCGGCGCCAAGCTTGGAAGCCTCAGAGCATGAGGCGGCGCCCGCGTCCGCTGCGGCGCCGATGCAGCTCGCCGCAGCAGAAGCGAAACCGCATGCGGAGACGGCCGCGAAAAGCCATGAGGCGGCGCCCGCCCCGCACCCTGCTCTCGATCCCGGCCCGCTTTCCGCCGCCGACACAAGCAGTCTCCTCGCCGCCATTCGCGACCGCGCCGCGCGCCTCGACGCGCGCGAAGCCGCGCTCGCCGAACGCGCGCGCCTGCTCGAAGTGGTCGAGCGGCGCATCGAAGACAAAGCCGCGGAAATGAAAACCCTGAAGGCCGATCTTGAATCGCGCCTCACCGTCGCCGAGACGGCCGTTCAAACCGACCTGACGCATCTGGCGAAAATGTACGAGAGCATGAAGCCGTCTAAAGCCGGCGAAATCTTCAACGCAATGGACTCATCGTTCGCCGCCGGCTTCCTGACGCAGATGAACAGCGAAAGCGCGGCGCTTATTCTCGCCAACATGGAAACGCAGAAAGCGTATGCGGCGAGCGTCATCATCGCCGGACGAAACGCCTCTGTGAATCAGCATTGAACCGGCTGCTTCAATTAAATCTTAATTCCCAAAAACTATAAAGTTTTCCAACGCCCGTTTACGCACGCGTAGGAAGATGTTCGCAGATGATTAGCATACTTGGCATCGCCGTGACGCTCGCCATGGTGTTCGGCGGTTATCTGATCGCCGGCGGCAAGCTCACCATCATCCTGCACTCGCTGCCCTATGAGATGATGATCATCGGCGGCGCGGCTGTCGGCGCGTTCCTCGTCGGCAACGGCGTCGACGTCATCAAGCACACGGCCGGCGACATCACCAAAGTGTTCGTCGGCGCAAAGTGGAAAAAGCAGGATTACCGCGACCTTCTGTGCCTGATGTTCTCGCTCGTGCGCATCGCCAAGGACAGCCCGGTCGAAATCGAACAGCATATCGAGAACCCGGACGAGTCGAAAATCTTCCAGCGCTATCCGAAGATCGCCAAGGACGGCGCGGCGATGGAGATGATCTGCGACACGATCCGCTCCATGACGATGAACTTCGACAACCCGCACCAGGTCGAGGAAATGCTCGAAAAGCAGCTTGAATCGCTGCATCATAGCAATCTTCACGGCGCGCACGCCCTGCAGAAAATGGCGGACGGACTGCCCGCGCTCGGCATCGTCGCCGCCGTTCTCGGCGTCATCAAGACCATGGCTTCGATCGACAAGCCGCCGGAAGTGCTCGGCCAAATGATCGGCGGCGCCCTCGTCGGCACCTTCCTCGGCGTCTTCCTCGCTTATGGCGTGGTCGGTCCGTTTGCGGACAAGGCGAAATCCATCCGCGACGAGGAGCACTGCTTCTATAATCTCATCCGCGAAGCGCTGGTCGCCAGCCTCAACAAGCACACCCCGCAAATCTGCGTCGAGGTCGCACGGCGCAACGCGCCCAAAAAGATGCGGCCGAGCTTCAGCGACATGGAAGAAGCCATTCGCGAGACCCAGAAGGCCGCATGACGAGAGCTTCCGCATATATAGCCGCGCTTCTCGCGCTGACGCTCCCCGCGGCCGTTCTGGCCGGCGGGGAGATCGCCGTTACGGCGGGCGAACATGGCGACCATTCGCGCATCGTCGTCAGCGCCGGCGCAGGCTCCGTATCGGTGACGCGCGCCGACAACACGGTCGGCCTGCATTTCAGCCCGCGCGAAGCGACGTTCAACCTTTCCGACATCAACGACCGCCGCAAGGCGCGGCGCGTCGTCGGCGCAAACGCGATGCAGACGCCGGCCGGCCCGGTCGTGCGCCTGCAACTGGGCTGCGACTGCCGCATCGATCAGCAGCGTCTTTCAGACGGCCGGCTCGTCATCGACATTTACGACAAGACGCCAGGCGCTGCTGAAAAACCTGCGCAACAAACCGTCGCGGTGAAAAAGGAGCCCGCAAAACCTGTCGCCGCAATCACCGAGAAGGACGACCTTTCCATCGAGGAAGCGCGCAACCGGATGATCGAGCTGTTGCAACAAGCGGCCAACGACGGGCTCATCACTGTCAATAAGAACGCGACCGAGTTGACCGGCCCGACGCCGCTGACTCCGGTCGCCGCCGCTCCTTCCGACGCGGCGACGGGTCGTTCGCCCGCGAAAGCGGAGATCGCCGCACCTGAGCGCTCCAAACCCGCGAGCGGCATTGTTCATTCCTGCCTGCCCGACGCGGCGTTCGCCATCGACGGCGCTGCGTTTGAAACCGACCCGCTCGGCGCCATCACATCGCTGCAAGCGGGACTCGCCGACGCGCCAGCTGGCGGAGAAAGCTCTTCGATTGACGCGCTCGCGGAGGGCTATCTGGCGATCGGTTTCGGCGAGGAGGCGCTGGCCGCGCTTGAAGAATACGGACAGGCGAATTCGCTGCGCGCCGACATGGCCCGCATCGTCGCCGAACGCGCTGTACCGGAAACAGGAATCATTATCGCCGCGAACGACTGCCGCGGCGCCCATGCGTTGTGGCAGGCGGCGGGCGCCGAGCCGGTGCGTGCGGCGGAGGCCGCCAAGCGCTCGGGAGAGGCCGTATCGAGTTTGCCTAAACGCCTGCGCGCCACCATCGCCACGCGCATCGCCCGGAAAATGATCGACGCGGGCGAATGGGCGGAGGCGCGCCGCTTTTACAATGCCGCTTCCGCCGCCGCTCCGGCCCCGACGCCGGACCTGCAATTCATCGCGGCTAAATTGCTCGATCACGAGGGCGACGGCGTCAAAGCGCAGCAGCTCATGCAGGAACTCGCCGCGACCGGCGCCGACGCCTCTAAAGACGCGCTCCTCGCGCTCGCCGAGCGGTACGCCGAAACTGGCGCAGCGACGCCCGAAGGCTTTGTCGAAGACATCGGCGCGCTCGCGAAAACCGAACAGGGAACCGCCCGAGGCGACGAAGCGGCGCTGCGCGAAGCGGCGCTGTGGGCCGATGAGGGCAACATCGAAGCCAGCATCATGCTCCTGAGGAACGTCGCGCGTTCTGATCCGAGCGCCGCTGCGGCTGCCAGCGAACGGGCGCGCGCTATTTTGCTCCGGGCGTTTTCCTCGGCTGAGGAAGCGCAAAAAATTACAGCGCTCGATTCCTACCTTCAGAACCGGGAATTTGTCGAAGCCGGCGCTGGCGGCGATCTCAGCGCCGCGGCCGCGACCGCAGCCGTTTCGCTCGGCGTGCCGAACGCCGCCGCCGGAATACTGCCCGCTCGCCCTGTCGATACAGAAAGCGCGATGCGCCGCGCACGCGCGCTCCTCGCCGCGAATGATCCGGCGCATGCGCTCGAAGCCGCCGCTCCTTATGCGGAGGACCCTGCTTTCGCTGCGCTGATCGTCGACGCCAATCTGGCGCTCGAGCGCAACTTCGCCGCCCTCGCCGCCGCCTCGGCTTTCGGCGACGCGCAGCAGAAAGCGGCGGCAATGGCTAACGCCGCCTGGCGCGCCGGCGACTGGGCGAGCGCCGTGCGCGCCTATGAAAAAGTCGACCCGACCCGCATGGACGCCGAGATGGCTAAACGCTACGCCCTCGCCGCCTACATGACCGGCGAGAAAACGATGCCGCCCGCCGCTCAGGCGGTCATCAGCAGCGCGGATGCGGAAGCGCTGACCGGCCTTCAATCGCTTTTCGAAGGAGCCGGGGACGGCTCCATCGTCGAACGCGGCAAGGCGTCTGTCGCGGGGGCGGCCGAAGAACTCAACATGATCGAGGAGGTTCTGAGCGATGGATAACGCCGGATATGTCACTCTCTCGCGCCAGTCCGGGTTGATGCGCGAGCTCAACACGATCGCCAACAACATCGCCAACATCAGCACCTCGGGCTACCGGCGCGAGAGCGTGATTTTCGCAGAGCATGTGAAAGCGATGGGCGGCGCCGATCCCAGCCTCTCGATCGCCACGATGAACCACCGTTATGTCGACTTCTCCGCCGGCCAGATCAGCGGAAGCGACAATCCGCTGGACATGGCCATCGAAGGCGACGGTTTCTTTCTCGTCGAAAGCGTTGACGGACCGCGCCTGACACGCGCCGGGTCTTTTTCTCTTAACGGCGTCGGCGAGTTGGTGAACACCGAGGGCCGGCGCGTCCTCGACGAAGGAGGCGGCGCGCTGGTGTTGCCGCCGCAGTCAACGTCCATCTCCGTCGCCGCCGACGGCACGATCACCGCCGACAACCAGCCGGTCGGCCGCATCGGCGTCGTGACGGCCGACGCCGCCTATCTGGTGCGCGAAGGCGACAACATGTTCAGGGCCGAACAAGGCTACGAGCCCGTCGCGATCCCTCGCGTGCGTCAGAATGCGCTTGAAGGCTCGAACGTCAGCGCCGTCACGGAAATCGCGCACCTGATCGAAGTGCAGCGCGCCTACGAGATGGGCCAGTCTTTCATGCAATCGGACGACGAGCGCATCAAGCGCACCGTGCGCGAACTCGGTCAATCTCAATGAGCGACGCAATGACCGGCCATAGAAACATAAACGGAAGGAACATCCCATGCGCGCACTGAGCATCGCGGCGACCGGCATGGACGCCCAGCAGACGCGGGTCGAGGTGATCTCGAACAACCTCGCCAACATGAACACCACCGCCTACGCGGCGCGGCGCGCTGAGTTCACCGATCTCCACTACCAGATCGCGCGCGCGGCGGGCGCGTCATCGTCATCCGACGGCTCCATCGTGCCCGAAGGCGTGCAGCTCGGTCTCGGCGTTCGCACCTCCGCGATCACCATGGACATCACGCAAGGGACCCTGAAAGAGACGAGCGGCGACCTCGATCTCGCCATCGAAGGCAAGGGCTTTTTCGAAATCACGCTGCCCTCGGGCGACCCGGCCTATACGCGCGACGGTTCTTTCAAACGCACGGGCGAAGGGCTGGTCGTCAATTCGGAAGGCTACCGCCTCGCCGGCGACATCACCATTCCCCAGGACGCGCGCTCAGTGTCGATCAACCCGGAAGGCGATGTCTACGCGTATTTCGACGGCGAAGCCCAGGGCCAGCTCATCGCCACCATTCAGTTGACCACCTTCGCCAACGAAAAAGGCCTCGAAGCGCTCGGCGGCAACCTTTACCGCGAAACCGAAGCGTCGGGCCCCGCGATCATCGGCGAAGCGGGCCAGGACGGCGTCGGCCTGATGCGTCAGGGCTATCTCGAAGAATCCTCCGTCGACGTCGTGCAGCAGATCGCCGAGCTGATCGAAGCCCAGCGCGGCTACGAGCTAAATTCCAAAGTCATCTCCGCCGCCGATCAGATGATGGGCGCGACAACCCAGATCAGGTGATACCATGCGATACAATTCTTCCTCCTCAAAATTTTCCGGCGTCATTGCGGCGATGATCCTCGCGGGCGGCGCCATGCCCGCCGCCGCCGCCGAGGACGTGGTGGCGGCGCGCAACATTCGCGCCGGCGCGATCATCGCCGCCGCCGACATCGTCGCGCCTGCGAGCGAAACGGCGCTGCGGGCCGCGACGGAACTCGTCGGCCTTGAAGCCGCGCGCTCCATTTACAAGGGACAGCCCCTGAACAAGAGCGATCTTCGCGCGCCGACATTGATCGAACGCAACGCAATCGTCACCATGGAATTCGTCAAGGGACCGATGCTGATCTCGACCGAGGGCCGCGCGCTCGACCAGGGCGGAAGCGGCGAACGCATTCGCGTCATGAACCTTCTTTCCAAGCGCATCGTCTCCGCAACCATCGTCAACGCTAATACGGTGAGGACCAAACAATGAAACGTTCGCTTCTCCTGTTCAGCGCCCTTTCGCTTGCCCTCGCGCCAGGCTGCGTCAGCCGCGTCGATCATCTCGGCAAGGGACCGTCAATGAGCGGTCCCGGCGCGCCGCCGCGCGCGCTGCCTCCCGTATCGGAAGAGCGCATGGCGCTGGCGCGTTCGATGCCGCCGGTCGTCGACGAGGAAGAATCGTCCGGTTCGCTGTGGCGCTCCGGCCCCTCGTCTCTGTTCGGAGACCGCCGCGCGCGCGGACTCGGCGACATCGTCACTGTCGTCGTTGAAATCGACGAAGAAGCGGAAATCCGTAACCGGACGAACCGATCTCGCGATGCGTCGGAAGGGCTTTCCGTGCCGAACTTTTTCGGCCTTCAGACGCTCGCTGAAAAAGTCCTGCCGGGCGGGGCCAACCTCGACCCCGCAATCGACGCGGCTTCACAGTCATCGACCAACGGCGACGGCGCAATCCGTCGCGAAGAAAAAATCACGCTTCAGATAGCCGCGACGGTCGTGCAGATGCTGCCGAACGGCCACATGGTCATCGCCGGCAATCAAGAAGTCAGGGTCAACAGCGAGCTGCGCGACTTGCAGGTCGCGGGCATCATCCGGCCCGAGGACATCTCCCGCCGCAACACCATCACTTACGAAAAGATCGCCGACGCGCGCGTGCTCTATGGCGGGCGCGGCACGATCACCGATCTTCAGGACCCGCGGTACGGCCATCAGGCGCTCGACGCTATTCTTCCGTTCTAGGAGCACACCCTCATAATGCCAGCGCCCAAGCTTCCGATCGCCAAGGCGATTCCTTTTGCCTTCCACGCGCTCGCCGTGTTCGGCGGCGTCAGCAGCGGCATCTGGCTGAAATCGACCCTCGCCGCCGGCGCCGACAAGCCGGCGCATGCGGACGATCATAAATCGTCGGACAAGAAAGACGATAAACACGGCGCGCCGGCGCATGGCGCCAAACCGAAAGACCAGCACGCCGCCGCCGACAAGAAGGCCGACAAGAAGAAGGCCGCGAAAGACAGCCATGGCGGCGGCCATGACAGCGGGGCCGACAGCAGCGGCGACACCGGCTTCATGAAATTCAGCCGCCAGTTCGTCGTGCCGGTGATCGCCTCTTCGGGCGTGCGCTCGCTGGTGGTGATGGATATCAACATCGAAGTGCCGCCGGGCATGGAGGAAAGCATTTACACCCGCGAACCGAAGTTGCGCGATTCAATGCTGGCGGCGATGCTCAACCTGTCCAACCGCGGGGCATTTAACCAGAATCTGCTGGATGGCCGCAATCTCGATTCCATCCGGTCGGAACTGCTTGGCGCGGCGCGCGCGGTCATCGGCGAGGACGCTCAGAACGTCCTTATCTTGAACATCACTCGCCAGGACGTCTGACGCGCTTTAATTTCTTCAAGCCTCGGCTTCACTCGTCGACGCCCGCACCGCGCTGATAGACGCCGGATCGACGATCGAACCATTATCGAGAATAAGCCGGATCGCGCCGTCGATAAGGCGCGCCTCCGTCACATGCGCGACCATGTCGACGGGCGTCGACTTGACGGCGTCGTTATCGCCCTTTTTCTCCACCTTGACCGTGTAGTCGCCAAAAGCGGCGGTCGCGCCATCGGTCTTTTCGCCGTTCCAGACAAATCCGCTCTCGCCCGCCTGAACGGGCTTGCGATAGATGACTTCTTTCGAGGCGTTGCGCACAACAATTTCCCCCGACGCATCGGCGGGAAGCGTAAAGGACAAAGGTTCGCCGGCGAACCGCGCCGTGACGCTCGGCGTCTGCACTTCCTTGCCGATCCATAAAGTCGCGGTTTCGAGCCCGGATTGCGTCATGCCGGAGGTGAGCTCCTTCAGCAGCGTATTGGTCTCGATCTGCTGCTCGACGGAGGAGAAGCTTGCAAGCTGCTCGACGAACTGCGTCGAATCGAGCGGGCTCAGCGGATCCTGGTTCCGGAGCTGCGCCGTAAGCAGCTTGAGAAAGCTGTCAAAGTCTGACGCCGCTGTCGCGGCGGCCGAATTGTCCTTCGCTTTCGGGGTCGGCGTCGAGGGCGTGTCAACAGCAGGTACGGTCATGATCGGTTCTTTCTTTGTACGCGGCTTCTAAACAAGACGGTCAAGGCGATTATCGGCGCGCGCAGATACATAGACGATGGATGGCGCATCGATGATATCGTCGCCCAGGTCGAAACCGGATGAAGCGGCGCGCGCCTCGCGCAACGGAGAGCCCTTGCTTTCGCCAGAAGCGAACTCAAGCGTGACGCTTTCGAAACCGGCGCGCTGCAATTCGCGCGCAAGATCGGACGAATGACGGCGCATCAGGTCGAGGGTTTCACCGCGTTCGGACGAAACCGTCGCGACGACCACATCGGAGCGCTCAAAGGTAAACTGAATGCGCACCCGGCCAAGATCAGGCGGGTCGAGTCTCAAGTCGACGCCGCCGCCCTTGTCGGCGCGGATGGAGGCGAAGATCTGGCGCGCCGCTTCCGGCGCGTCGAACCGGGCTTGGGCGGCGGCGTTGGGTTTCGCCGTCTCCAACCGGATGGAAGCATCCGCCTGAAGCGGCCGCTCGGACGCAGGTACGGGCGAGGCCAATGCATCCGGCGCGAGCTTGATCCCGCCTTGCGACACGATCAGCGCTTCTGTTTTCGGCGCGCCGTCGACAACGGGCTTTTTCTCCACGGCGGTCAGGGTTTCGACGCGGCCGTCGGCTGGTTCCGCATCCGCGCTCTCGGGCGCCTCAACGCTGGCGGGCTGCGTCGCAGCAGCGCCGGTTATTTTCGGCATCGCTTTCTGCGGGCTGACAGCAAGGAGCGGGGACTCGGCAGGAACGGACGCCGACGAACGCGCATCGACCGGCGGCGCCGTATCTTCGGCGCCCCCTGTCTCGTCCATGAACGGAGCAATAGCGACAGCAGAGACAACAGCGGGCGCGGGCGACGACGCAGGGGCGTTAGCCGTCCGCGGACTTTCTGCAACGGCCTCTCCCGCTTCTACAGATTGCGCAACCATATCGCTGCCGGTTTCGCCGCTGGCGGCCGCATCGACTCCGTCGACCGCGGTTTCATCGGCGACGGGATCGACGTCCAGTCCAGCGCCCAGAGCGATCTCAACAACTATCGCGTCAGATTGGGCGTCCTCCGGAACAGGCTCGGACGGATCGGCGTCGCCGGACTCCATGTCATGCGCCGCGCCTGCAATATCCTCAAGCGCTTCTTCAGGCGCGCCATCGACTGTCAGCGTCGCAGCATCGGCGAAACTCTCGCCTTGTGCGTTCGCCTCGACAAAACCCTCGTGCGCGCCATCTTGCCGGAGCGCCGATTCGCGCACAGGCTTCGCCGCCGCTGGATTTCTCTGGCTCTCGCGATGTTGCTGCAATTCTGCAAAGCGCGACGCGAACGCCGCCTGATCCGGTGCCCCCTGCTTCTCGCCGAACATTCCTCTGTCGCCCGCGCCGTCAAATTCGCGCGGCGATGCGCCGCTGCGGCCTACGCCCATGGCCTTCAAAATGTCCACGCTGCAAACCTTCGTTAAAAGTTTCGTGACCATGCTTATCCGTCAAAAAGGTTACCGAGCTTTTGCATACGCCGACTTTGAAAGGCCGATGTCGATGACCGACCCTGTTGCGCCGTTCAAGCCCCTCGCAGCGAACCCGCCGGCGCAGCCGGACGGCGCGCGACGCGCTGCGCTGATGGAGAATGCGAAAGCTTTCGAAGCGACCTTCGTCGCGCAAATGTTGACTCATAGCGGCTTCAGCGAAGCGCTTTCGTCGAACGGCGGCTTTGGCGGCGAGGCATTCTCGTCTCTCCTCGTCGAGCAGTATGCGGAGAAGCTGGTCGACCAGGGCGGCTTCGGCCTCGCCGAAAAGATTTACGAACAGTTACTGAGCAAGGACGGCTTGAATGTCGAGCGAACAAACGCTTAAAACGGTGATCGCCGACCTGAAATCGCTGCTAGAGCAGGAAAAAAACTGCCTGCTCGCCGCGAACTTCGACGCCGTGGCGCCGATCCTCCAGCGCAAACAGAATCTGACGACACAACTTGAAGCGATGTTGCTCGATCCGCGTCATTCGAGCCACGCGACGGCGTTTCGTCGAGGGCTTTCATCAGTTGTGTCCCTAGCGCAGGAGAACGAAGCGTTGCTCGCGGCCGCGCAGGTCGGGGTCAAGTCCGCCCGCACGCGGCTTCAAGATATTGTTAACCGACAGCGCAATGTCGGCGTGTACGGAGAGTTTGGCGAAAAACTGTTGACCCCCGACGCCGGCGTCACGCGCCGCAAGCTCGCCTGACGCGGTCTGGCGTCGCCTGGCAAGCTGAACCTGCATTAACCGAAATTTATCTCGCGAACTGTAAATACTGCGCCAAGCCGGGGGGAGCCGGCCTTGATAGATAGCATGTCGTGGGATCGAGAGAACACGTTCCACATTCGTCAGAATGACGGCCGTTCCGGTGAGATTGGCGAAGCCTGATCCGGATGAAATCATCGGCGTAGAAACATTACGCCAACAAAAAAACCAGGAGCGTGCACATGTCCAGTCTTCTCACCAACGAAAGCGCAATGGTCGCCTTGAGCACCTTGCGCAACATCAACAAGAACCTGACGACCGTTCAGGCGGAAATCTCCACCGGCAAATCCATCGCCACGGCGCGCGACGGCGCGGCGATCTGGGCCGTGTCGACGGTCATGCAGTCGGACGTCGACGGCTTTGACGCCATTTCGAAATCGCTGGGCCTCGGCTCCGCGACGGTCGGCGTCGCTCGCGGCGCGGCTGAAAGCGTCACGGACCTGCTCGGCCAGATCAAAGAGCTCGTCGTCTCCGCGCAGGAAGAAAACGTCGACCGCGCCAAGATCCAGACAGACATCAACCGTCTCGTCGAGCAGATCGACACCGTCGTCAGCGCCGCCCAGTTCAACGGTCTGAACCTGCTTAAAGGCACGGATTCGGTCAACATCCTCGCCTCGCTCGACCGCTCGGCCGACGGCACCGTCACGGCGTCGACCATCGGCATCGACCGCGACGACATTTCCGTCACGGGCGGCACGGCGATTACAGCGACCGGCACTATCACCGATCCGGCCTCGATGGCTGACGGCTCATCCACACCGACGACTGCAACGGCGGTTATCGGGGGCACTGTCATCGAAGGCGAAGTTTACACGATCAGCAACGGCACTGACGAATACTACTATGTCGCCCGCGCCGGCGACGGTGTGAACGAAGTTGCGGCGGGCCTCGCGAACGTCATCGGCGACAAGATCGCCAATGTCGCCGTGTCAGTCGCCGCCGACACGATCACCTTCACCAACTCAGGCTCAGACGCGGTCGACCTCGGTTCGTCGGTTGACGACTCGTCCACCGCCGGCCTCGCTGCGGTGTCCCTGATCGACGTGACGACGACTGCGGGCGCCGCTTCCGCCCTGTCGTCGATCGAAGGCTTCATTCAGGTCGGCATCGACGCCTCCGCGGCTTTCGGTTCTGCGCAAAAGCGGATCGAAATCCAGAACGAGTTCGTCACGACCCTGATGGACGCCCTGAAAACCGGCATCGGCGCCTTGACCGACGCCGACATGGAAGAGGCTTCAGCCCGTCTGCAGTCGCTGCAAGTGCAGCAGCAGCTCGGCGTTCAGGCGCTCGCCATCGCCAATCAGCGTCCGCAGGTTCTGCTCAACCTGTTCCGCTAAAATAGACTAATAGGCCGGGGCGGCGGTGCGCCGTTCCGGCCTTTCTTTCACTGGGATCTTAAATTCCCGAGTTTATGAGTGCGCCTGACATGTTCGAGACGCGGCTTGCTGAAACGGCTTACGCGCATTCTGCGCGCTCCACCGCCTCGCCCCGCGCTATCGAGTATCAGATTTTCGCGCGCGTCACGCGCGCTCTGTCCGTTTCGGGCGAAGGGTTTGACCGCTTCGCCAACCTCACTAAAGCTATCCACGACAATCTTAAGCTGTGGACGACGCTCGCCAGCGATGTCGCGGTCGAGACGAACGAACTCAGCGCCGAGCTGCGCTCGAAAATCTTCTATCTCTTCGAATTCACCCGCCAGCACAGCGCGAAAGTGCTGAACGACGGCGCCGACCCTTCCGTGCTTGTCGATATCAATACGGCCGTCATGCGCGGCCTCAGGGTCGCGGCGGTTTCAGAGGAGAGCGCATAGCATGTCCGGCGGGCTTGTCCTGCGGCTTCGTCCGCACGAAAAGTTTCTGGTCAACGGCGTCATTATCGAGAATGGCGACAGACGCGCGCGGCTTCGAGTCAAAACCCAAGACGCAAAAATTCTCCGCATTCGCGACGCGCTGCACCCTGAAGAAGCCGTGACGCCCGCTAAACGCCTCTACTATATCGCTCAACTGGCTGTCGCCGGCGAAACCGGCGTCGAGGAAACGAAAGCCGAACTGGTCCCGGGGCTGGAAGCCCTGCGCGCCGCGTTCGGCGACAAACTTTGCCGAGACGATCTCGACGCGGCGCTCGCAGACGCCGGGGAAGGCAAATTTTACAATGTCATGCGCGCGCTCAACCGCGTCCTCCCGCACGAAGAAGCGCTGCTGAGCGCAGCGGCGGTGGCGAGCGCTTCCGACGAGTCGCACTGATGACGTTTCAACCTGTCATCGGCATCGGCGGGTATGGCGGCTGGCGCATCCTTGAAGCGACCCAGACGCGTCAGCGCGAAGCGTTTGAAAAGTCGCCCATGCTGGCACGCGACATCGAATATTTCCGCGAGAACATCTCGAGCGCCGCGACGGCTGAAGACCTCGTGAAAGACCGCCGGCTGCTCACCGTCGCCCTCGGCGCGTTCGGGCTTGCGGACGAAATCAACAAGCAGGCGTTCGTTCAGAAGATCCTCGAAGGCGGCACGGAAGATGCGTCGTCCTTCGCGAACCGGCTTGGCGACCCGCGCTGGCAGGCGCTGGCCAAAGCTTTCGATTACGGCAACATCACTCAAGGATCGAATATCCTTCTAAAGGAGTTTCGCGAGGATGTTATCGCCCGGTACAAGTCGCTGGAGTTCGAGCGCGCCGTCGGCGATGTCGATAACGACATGCGCCTCGCTATGAACTTCAAGCGCGAAATCGGCGCTCTCGCTTCTTCAGAAAGCGCTGACAGAAACGGCTGGCTGAAAATCATGGGCAGCCTGCCCATGAGGACGTTGATGCAGACGGCGCTCGGCCTGCCTGAGTCCGTCGCGCAGCTCGATCTGGAAAAACAGCAGGAAATCTTCGCCGACAAGGCGCTGCGCGTGTTCGGCGACAAGTCGGTCGCCATGTTCAAGGACCCGGCGAAGATTGACGACGCTATTCGCCGCTTCTTTCTTTTTCAGCAAATGAAATCCGGCCCATCGGAATCGACGCCCGGCGCCGCGGCGCTGACATTGCTGCAAAGTTCAGGGCTTGGCGGCGCCAGCGGGATCAATCTGCTTCTGTCGCAGGCGTAGAGACCTAAGCCTTCTTTCCTTCGCCGACGATGGCCGCAAGGCGCTCAAAAGCCTCTTCGCAGTTATTCGACTTATCCCCGACAAAACTGTCGAGCGCGGGCCACGCCGCCACGGCGCGGTCGATCTGTCTGTCGCTGCCGGCTGCATAAAGGCCTGTCTGGATCATGGTCGCGGCTTCTTCATAAGCGGCGATCAGGGATCGTCCGGCGCCGAGCATCCGGTTTTCGTTCTCGCTCGCCGCGCGGGGCAACGCCCGTGACACGCTGCGGCGGATGTCGATCGCCGGAAACCGTCCGCGTTCGGCGATGGCGCGCTCAAGCACCACATGCCCGTCGAGAATGGACCGCATCATATCGGCGACGGGTTCATCCATGTCGGAACCCGCCACCAGCACGCTGAAGATCGCGGTGATATCGCCGGCGTCGCCGACCCCCGGCCCGGCGCGTTCGGCGAGCCCGGCGACGGTGCGGAAAGTGGAAGGCGGGTAGGCCCGGAGCGACGGGGTTTCGCCCGCCGTGAGGCCGATCTCGCGATAGGCATCGGCGAAGCGCGTGACGGAATCGAACAGGAGCAGCACATGCAGGCCGAGATCGCGGAAATATTCCGCTGTCGTCATGGCGAGGAGCGCCGCCCGGCGCTTCAGCGTCGCAGGATCGTCGCAGGTCGACACAATGACGACCGAACGCGCCCTGCCCTCGGCGCCCAAGGTTTCCTCCAGAAAATCGCGCACCTCGCGCGAGCGCTCGCCGATCAGCGCAAGAACGACCACATCGGCTTCGACGCCGTTGGCGAGGTCGGCGAGAAGGCTCGACTTGCCGACGCCGGATCCGGCGAAGAGACCGATGCGCTGACCGCGGCACAGCGGAAGAAACGTATCGAACGCTGCAAGGCCGGTATTGATCCTCGGTCCCAGTCGGCGGCGCGCGTTAACGGGAAGCGGAGGCGGCGACAGCGGCATGACCATGCCTTGCGGCGCAGACGATCCGTCGAACGATTGGCCGAACCCGTTGAGCACCCGTCCGAGCCACGCGCGCGTCGGGCGCGCGCCGTCGTCGGAACGCAGGTAAGCGCGCGCGCCGATGGAGATGCCGGTGACGGCGCTGCTGGGCATGGCGAGAACCAACTCGCCGTCGACGGCGATGATTTCTCCCGCCGGCGCGCCGTCGATTAAGACGCTGTCGCCTATGCGAGCCAGTTCGCTCAATCCGGCGATACGGATCGCGCCGCCATCGATGGCGCGCACGCGCCCGAAGGGGCGCGCCGGGCTGATGTCGCTCGCCACGCCCTGCGCAATTTCAATCAGGCCAGGCGTCAAGGCGAGCTCCGTTTTGATTAAGTTAATCTTCAACTTTCACTAATACGTTCATAAACCGTAATCCTTAACAGGACGTCGAAAATGCTCGGAGAATTGAAGCTTCTGACAATGGCGTCGGCGCTGGCGAGACATTCCGCCGCCCGCCATGAAGTCCTTGCCGAGAACATCGCCAACGCCGACACGGCGGGCTATCGCGCGAAGGATATCGAACCGTTCGAGCAGACATTCATGCGCGCGGCGAGCAGCACCGCGAGCGCCAGCGCGCCGCTCGATCTTGAAGGCCTCAACTGGCGTCTGATGGAAACGCATACGAAAGGCGCGGAATCGCCTAACGGCAACACGGTTTCTCTTGAAGACCAGATGATGCGCACCATCGAAGCGCAGCAGGATCATCAGGCGGCGACAGCGATCTACAAGAAAACGCTCGACATCTTGCGTCTCAGCCTCGGCAAGAATCTCTAAAGGATCCGCGCCATGAACCCTTTCACCAAAGCGATGAGCGCAGCGGCCGGCGGCATGAACGCCCAGGGCTTCCGCATGCGGATCGTCAGCGAGAACGTCGGCAATGTCGACACGCCGGGCTATCAGCGCAAGCAGGTGTCGTTCGACAATGTTTTCGATACGTCTACCGGCGTCAACCGCGTCACTGTCGGCGGCGTATCGCTTGACGGCTCGCCCGTCGAGGAGCGCTACGACCCCGCCCATCCGATGGCGAACGAAGCGGGGTATGTTGAAATGTCGAACGTCAATTTGATGATGGAAATGGCGGACGGCCGCGAAGCGAGCCGTTCGTATGAAGCCAACCTCGCAACTTTCCAGCAGGCCCGGCAGATGTATTCGAGCCTGCTCGACCTCTTAAGGCGATAAGGATCGCGTTTATGGATATCAATGCTTTCAGCGCCGCAAAAACCTATGGCGCCGCCCAGAAATTCCTGAAGCCCGAAGCCAAGCCCGATCAGGGCGGCGCAGGCGACGGCGGATTCAATCCGGCGAAACTTGTCGGCGAAATGACCGGCGCGATCGCCAAGAGCGAAAGCGCGGCCTCGGCCTACATGGTCGGCGCCGCCGATCCTCACTCGGTCGTCGAGGCGCTGGCCTCGGCCGAGCTCGCCGTCGAGACCGCGGTGACGCTGCGGAACCGCGTCGTCGAAGCCTATCAGGAACTGATGCGCATGCCGGTCTGACGGACGGCGAAGGGGCGGGGTTAACCGATGAGCGAAACAGCGCTTCTGGACGTCTTGCGCAGCTTCCTGTGGGCGGGCGTATGGATCGCCTCGCCATTATTGCTGACGGCGCTGGTGGTCGGCGTCATTGTCGGCCTCGTGCAGGCGCTGACATCCGTACAGGAACTGACGCTCACCTTCGTGCCAAAACTGATCGCCATGCTCATCGCCTTTGCGCTGTGCTCCGGTTTCGCCTCACGGCTTCTGCTGACCATGTTCAAGGATCAGGTCATTCCGATCATCGCAGGCGGATGACAATGATCAAGCGCGCCCTTTCCGGAAGCTGACGAGACCATGCCCGTCAACATCAAATCCCTGTACCAGCCGACGGTGTTCCTCGCGATCGCCCTGATGGCGGTCATTGTGATGATGGTGCTGCCGGCGCCCGCCTGGGTGCTCGATGTCGGGCTGACGATTTCTTTCGCGTTCGCGATCCTGATTTTCACGATCGTGCTCTTTATCGACCGGCCGCTCGACTTCTCCTCGTTCCCGACCGTGCTGCTCGGCTCGCTCCTGCTCCGGCTGTCTTTGAACATTTCTTCGACCAAGCTGATCATCGGCCAGGGCCACACCGGCCCGGATGCGGCGGGCGGCGTCATCTACGGCTTCGCCACTTTCGTCATGGGCGGCAGCATTTTTCTGGGGCTGGTGGTGTTCACCGTCCTGCTCATCGTCAACTTCATGGTCATCACCAAGGGCGCCGGACGCATGGCGGAAGTCGGCGCCCGCTTCGCCCTCGACGCCATGCCGGGCAAGCAGCTCGCCATCGACTCCGATGTCGCCGCCGGCGCCATCACCCATGAAGAAGCGAAAAGCCGCCGCAAGCTCGAACAGGAAGAAACGACGTTCTTCGGCTCGCTCGACGGCGCCTCGAAATTCGTCAAGGGCGACGCCATCGCCGGCCTTTTGATCTCGCTGCTGAACATCATCGTCGGCCTGTCGGTCGGCATCGGCGTGCATCATCTGTCGTTCGGAGATGCGATCGCAACTTATTCGATGCTCACCGTCGGCGACGGGCTTGTGTCGCAGATCCCGGCCGTCATCATCTCCATCGCCGCCGCGCTGCTCCTCTCGAAAGGCGGCGCGCACGGGTCCACCGACAAGGCGCTGTTCGCTCAGCTCGGCGAGCATCCGGCGGCGCTCGCCACCGTCGGCGCCATCCTCGGGGTTTTCGCGCTGTTTCCCGGCCTTCCCTTCATTCCGTTCATGGCGGCCTCGCTCGGTTTGATCGGCGCGTCTTACTTCGGCTTTCAGCAAGCCGAGAAAAAACGAAAGGCGGCCGAAACGGCGCCGATCGAAAGCAAGCGCCCCGCGGAGCCATCGCTCGGCGACGTGCTCGATCTCGATGAAATCCACGTCGAGTTCGCGCCGGACCTCGTTCATATCGCCATGGAGTCCGACGCCGGCATCGACTCACGCATCGCCAAGATTAGGAAGTATGTGGCGGCGGAGTTCGGCTTCATCGTGCCGTCGATCCGTCTCACCGATAACGGGACGCTGGCGAGCCATGAATATGTCATCCGCATCCACGGTGTCGAAGTCGCGCGCTCAATCATCGACCCGAACGGCGTCTTGGTGCTGACGCGCGACGACACGCCGCTGCACATCAAGGGAACGGACGTCAAGGAGCCGGTGTATGGCGCGCCCGCGCGCTGGATCGCCGCCGAGCGCCAGGAAGACGCGGCGCTGCTCGGCCTGCCGATCATCGAACCGGCGGAAGTCGCCGCGACGCATTTGCTTGAAGTCATCAAGGCCAATCTCGGACGGCTGATGACGCGCCGCGGGCTGCGCCGCATTCTCGACGAGTTCGTCACGGTCTCAGATCCGCAACGCGCGGCGGCGAACCGCAAAATGCTCGACGATTTCATCACCGACAAGACGCCGTTCGATCTGGTTCAGGCCGTGCTGCGCCTGTTGCTCGCTGAAAAGGTCTCGATCCGTAACCTGCCGGTCATTCTGGAAGCCATCGCCGAAGGCCGCTCGGCGTTGTCGTCGCCCGAACAGATCGCCGAATATGTCCGCCAGCGGATCGGCTTCCAGTTCGTGTCGAAACTGCGCAATCAGGAAGGACGCCTGCCGCTGATCCAGCTCTCGCCGGAATGGGAGACGCTGTTCCGCGAGCACGAGGCCGAGCGCGACAACGGCGCCGTCGACGTGGCGTTATCGCCTACCGACTTCAACAAGCTCGCCGGCGCCGTGCGCGACAAGATCGCCGCCGCGGTTTCGCGCGGCGCGTTCCCGGCGATCGTCACCAGCGCGCGCCGCCGCCGCTTCCTCAGCGCCGTCCTCAGCGCCAAAGGCATTCGCAACATGGTCATCTCGTACGACGAGATCGACCCGTCGGAAAAGCCGGCGATCCTCGGCGTGGCGTAAGGCGGCGGGCGATGGACCTCATTCAGGCCCTACAGCCCCTTGTCGAACGCGGTCTTGGGCCGATCGCCATCGTCGCGGGCGTGTTCGCGCGGCTTTCAGCGCTCGTCTTCTTTCTGCCTGGCATGGGCGAGCGCACCGTATCGCCGCGCATCCGCCTCGCCGCCGCGCTCGCCATGACCCTGGTGCTGACGCCTATGGTCATGGCGGCGCATCCGATCGCGCCGGAAACGCCGTCGGCGCTGACGCTCGCGCTCTGCGCGGAAGTCTTGTGCGGCGCGCTGATCGGTTTTTCGATCCGCATCGCGCTCTACGCGATCCAGACGGCGGGCTCCATCGCCGCGCAGCATCTTTCCCTGTCGCAGATTTTCGGCGGCGGGCTCGACGACCAGCCTGAACCTCCGATCGCAACCTTGATGATGGTCGCCGCCATCGCCGTCGCGGTCGCGACCGGCATTCACTTCAAGGCGGTCGGCGCGCTCGCCGTTTCCTACGACGTGATGCCGTTCGGAACCTTTCCGGGCGCCGCAGAAACGGGGCGCTGGGCGGCGGAGCGCGCCGGCTTCGCCTTCGCCTCCGCGCTGTCCCTCTCCCTGCCCTTCGTCATTCTCGGTTTCATGTACAACCTCGCCATCGGCGCCGCGAACCGGGCGATGCCGCAACTGATGGTCGCCTTTGTCGGCGCGCCGGCGATCACGCTCGCCGGCCTTGCGCTTCTCGCCGCGACGACGCCGCTTCTGCTCAGCGTTTGGCTCGACATGGTCGACCGCATCTTTGCTACGCTCATGGGGGCGCCATTATGAGCGAGGAAAAACAGGGCGGCGACGACCGCCACCATCTCCCGACACAGCAGAAGATCAAAAAATCCCGAGAAGAGGGCGACGTTCCCTACTCGTCGGAAATCACCATGGCCGCAACCTACGGCGCGTTCTATCTCATCGTAATTCTCGCCGGCGGCTGGTCGATCTCACGCATCTGCGTCGCCTTGTCGGCGTTCTTCCGGCGCCCGGAAGACATCGGCGCGGCGCTTCTGTCGCCGCGTCAGACAGGCTTTTTGAGCGCGTTCATCATCGACATCCTGATTGCGCTCGCGCCGATCTTCGGCGCGCTCGCGCTGGCGGCGATCCTCTCCCTTGTCGCACAACAGGCGGTCGTCTTCGCGCCGTCGAAGATAAAGCCGAAACTCTCGCGGCTTTCCATCATCGACAACGCGAAACAGAAGTATGGGCCGAACGGGCTTTTCGAATTCGCCAAGAGCGCCACGAAGCTGACGGCCATCAGCGCCATCTTGTTCTTCGGCCTGCGCGACCGGTTTCTCGAACTGCCGGGAATGTCCGCCCTGCCGGCGCAGGCGTTCCAGTCGATCATTCAGCGCGAAGCCGCCTTCTTTCTCGGTCTTGTCACGTTCGCCGCGATCCTCATCGCCGCCGTCGACCTGCCGTGGAAGCGCTACCAGCATCAGAAAAAGCTGATGATGAGCCATGAAGAACTGAAAAAAGAATCGAAAGAAAACGATGGCGACCCCGCGCTGAAGAGCGCGCGCCGCCAGCGCGCGCAGGCGATCGCGCACAACCAGATGATGGCGGACGTGCCGAAAGCCAATGTCGTCATCGTCAACCCGACCCATTACGCCGTCGCGCTCCAATGGGACCGGGAATCAGGCGCCGCGCCCATCTGCGTCGCCAAGGGCGTCGACGAAATCGCCGCGCGCATCCGCGAGATCGCGGCGACATCCGGCGTGCCGATCCAGCGCGACCCGCCTACGGCGCGCGCCATTTACGCGACAGTCGATGTCGGCAACGAAATCAAGAAAGAACACTACGCCGCCGTCGCCGCCGCAATCCATTACGCCGATGAGATCGTCCGCAAGTCGAAGAAAGGCTTCGCGCAATGAATCTGAATCGCATCAGCAAACTTCTGCGCATCGCCGAGGCGCGCACAAAGCTTGAGCAAAGCCGTCTGGCGGCGCTCGCAACCGCGCAGCAGGCGCTGCTCGCCGAAGCCGATGCGCTTGAAGCCTCAGCCCGCGCCTCGCTGGACGCGCACGAAGATCTTACGACGCAGGCGCTCCAATCCTACGGGCGACGACAGGAAAATCTTGAGCGGAAGGCCGATGCGCGGCGCGCCAACGCCGCTGCGCTGCAAGACCGCAAAGCCTCGCAAGCAAGCGCGCTTCGCGCATCGCTGCGGCAGGAAATCGCCTGGGAGTCATTATCGACCGCCGCGCAACAGGAACGGCGCAACGAGAACAATACGCGCGAAGAAGAACGCCGCGAAGCGCTCACGCAGATGCGCGGGCCAGGCCGGACCTAAGACTAAAATCAGGCGCTGCGGCGCACTTCCGTTTCGTGAGTGACGACCATGTTTCGACCCGCGGTTTTCGCGCGGTAGAGCGCCGAGTCCGCGTCCTGAAGCAGCCCGTCGACGGTCGCGCCCGGATGGAACTCCGCCACGCCGAACGACATGGTGATCGAGCCGAGATCCTCGTTCGTCGTCTTGCTGACAAGCTTGCGCCGCGAAATCTCGATGCGAATCTGCTCGGCGAGCTTTTCGGCGTTGTCGATGCCGGTGTTCGGGAGCGCGATCGCGAACTCCTCTCCGCCATAGCGCGCGACGCTGTCCTTGCCCTTGGTGTTTTTTTCCAGCACGCTGGCGACGAATTTCAGCACCTGATCGCCGATATGATGGCCCCATGTGTCGTTGAACTTCTTGAAATGATCGA
>JAVJPA010000159.1:0-43851 GCA_040216495.1 Amphiplicatus sp.
CTTGACGGAATCGAGATTCTTGAAGAGCTGAAAAAAAATCACCCCGATCTTCCCGTCGTCATCATCTCCGGGCACGGAACGATTGAAACGGCCGTCGCCGCGATCAAGAAAGGCGCGTACGACTTCGTCGAAAAGCCGTTCAACGCCGACCGCTTGATCCTCGCGGTCAACCGTGCGCTGGAGGCGGCGCGTCTGAGACGCGAGAATACCGACCTGCGCGAACGCGCGCCGGACTGGGGGCTGATCGGCGGCTCGTCGGCGATCAACGCGCTCCGCAGCATTATCGACCGTGTCGCCGACTCGCGGTCGCGGGTCATGATCTCGGGACCGGCCGGTTCCGGCAAGGAAGTCATCGCGCGTCTTCTCCACGCAAAATCAAGCCGCGCATCGCAACCTTTTATCGTTGCAAGTTCGGCGTTGATCGCGCCTGAACGCATGGAAGAGGAGCTTTTCGGCGTCGAAGGACAAAGCGGCGAGCAGCGCAAGGTCGGCCTGTTGGAGCGGGCGCACGGCGGCACGCTGTTTTTCGACGAGATCGGCGACATGCCGGCGGAAACCCAGGGCAAGATCTTGCGCGTGCTTGTCGACCAGCGCTTCAAGCGCGTCGGCGGCGACATGCCCGTATCGGTCGATGTGCGCATCGTTTCAACGACGGCGCGCGACCTGCTCAAGGCGGCTGAGGAGGGGACTTTCCGCGAGGACCTGTTTCATCGCCTGAACGTCGTGCCGATCATGGCGCCCTCGCTCTGCGAACGCCGCGAAGACATCCCTGCGCTGGTCGCCTATTTCATCGACCGTATCGCGCGCAGCTCCGGCTTGCCGAAACGGACGTTAACGCCGGAGGCGCTCGCGGCGCTTCAGGCTTATGCGTGGCCCGGCAATGTGCGCCAGCTCAGGAATGTTATCGAGCGGACGCTTATCCTGATGGCCCAGGATAGCGCGCAGGAAATCACGAGCGATCATCTTCCGTCCGAGATCATCGACGCGGGTCTGTCGATTCCGGCAGGCGAAGGTCTCGAACAGATCATCGCGCTGCCCTTACGCGATGCGCGCGAACGCTTCGAACGGGAGTATCTCATCGCGCAGATCAACCGATTCGGCGGCAACATCTCTCGCACCGCCGCCTTTATCGGCATGGAGCGATCTGCGCTGCACCGGAAACTTAAAGCCCTTGGCGTTAACGGCCAGCCGCGCGTAGAAAGCGCCTGAGCGGCAGCGAAGGATAAGGCGGCATGCGGGTCATCGTCTGCGGCGCGGGGCGCGTCGGCTACGGCATTGCGCGGCGTCTCGCCCGCGAGAATAACGATGTCACCATCGTCGATCAGTCCAAGGACCTGATCCGGACCGTCGTCGAGCGGTTAGACGTCCGCGGCGTTGTCGGCAACGGCGCCTATCCGGAGATACTGTCGGAAGCCGGCGCACGCGAGGCCGACATGATTGTCGCCGTCACTTATTCAGACGAAGTCAACATGGTCGCCTGCCAGATCGCGCACACGCTGTTTAACGTGCCCACCAAGATCGCGCGCATACGAGCCGCCGGCTACCTAGACCCGCGCTACTCCGATTTGTTCAGCCGCAATCACATCCCCATCGATGTGATTATCTCGCCGGAACGCGAAGTCTCCGAAGCGATCATCCAGCGCATGTCGACGCCGGGAGCCTTCGAGATAAAGTCATTCGTAGACGGACGGGTTTGGGCTGTCGGCGTAAAGCTGCGCGAGGACTGCCCGATCATCAACACGCCGCTGCGGCAGGTGGCGGAGCTTTTCCCTGACCTCAAAATCACGATTGTCGGGATTAAACGCGAAGGCGAAATGTGGCGTGCTCATGCGGAAGACCAGCTCGCCGTCGGCGACGAAATCTTCTTCATCGCGGACCGCGACGACGTCACGCGCGCGCTCGAAATCATGGGAGAAGCGGAGCGGCAGGCGCGGCGCGTCATCATTATCGGCGGCGGCAATATCGGCCTCCATGTGGCCAGCGGGCTCGAAAAACTCGGCTCGATGAAAATTCGCCTGATCGAACGCGACAAAAAGCGGGCAGAAGAGATCGCCGAGCAGCTTGAGCGAACCATCGTGCTTCAGGGCGACGGACTTGATCGCAAACTGTTACAGGAGGCGGGCGTCGCCGACGCTGAAACCGTGGTCGCTGTCACAGACAGCGATCAGGTGAACATTCTCGCCTCCGTTGTCGCCAAGCGGGAAGGAGCGCGGCGCTCCATGGCGCTCATTAACGACCAAGATTACGGCGCTGTTTCCGAAGCCGTCGGCATCGACCGGTTCATTGATCCGCGCGCGACGACGATTTCCACTATCCTTCAGCACATAAGGCGCGGGCGCATCAAAGGCGTGTACTCGCTCTCGGACGGACAGGCTGAGATCGTCGACGCCATAGCGCTTGAAACCTCGCCGCTGGTTAACAAGCCGCTGCGCGAAGCGCATTTGCCGGAAGGCGTCATGATCGGCGCCGTGTTCCGCGACGGCAGCGTGTCGATGCCGACTGGCGACACGGTCATCAACGCAGGCGACCGCATCGTGCTGATGACGCTGCGCGATCATGTCAAAGACGTCGAACAGATGTTTCGCGTCAGTCTTGAGTATTTCTAGTCTCACCTCTTCCTGGCCATCGAGGAACCATGCCTAAAATCGCCTATGTGAACGGTCGCTACGAACCTCTCGCCGCGGCCGAAGTGAATATAGAGGACCGAGGCTACCAATTCGCCGACGGCGTTTATGAAGTGTGCGTCGTCATTGACGGCCGTTACTGGGACGAGGAGGGGCACCTTGCGCGCCTTCGACGCTCTCTCGGCGAGTTGCAGATCGCGAGCCCCATGAGCGACGCGGCGCTGCGCAATGTCATGCGCCAGATCCTGCGACGCAACCGACTTACAAGCGCGCTCGTCTACATTCAGGTCACGCGGGGCGTCGCGCCGCGCAATCATCCGTTTCCGGAACGGGTTACGCGGCCTTCCATCGTGGTCACCGCCAAGCGCATCGACATCGAGAAAAACAACAGGCTTGCGAAGAAAGGGCTTGCGGTGATTTCCGCCCCCGACATCCGTTGGGCGCGCGCCGACATAAAATCGGTCTCGCTCCTCCCGAATATCCTCGCTCGGCAGGCGGCGGCGAAAGCGAACGCAAGCGAGGCCTGGCTGGTGCGTGACGGGATGATTACCGAAGGCTCGGCCTCCAACGCATGGATCGTCACCGAAGCTGGCGAGATCGTGACGCATCCGCTGACCAACGCTATCCTCGGCGGCATCACGCGGTCGACGGTCCTCAAATGCGCCGAAGAACTGCAGATGAAGGTTGTCGAGCGGGCTTTCAGCCTAGATGAAGCCCGCAAGGCGCGGGAGGCTTTCCTGACCTCCGCCACCAATTTCGTCATGCCGATCGTTTCGCTCGACGGCGGCAAGGTTGGCGAAGGCAAGCCCGGCCCGGTCGCGGCCCGGCTGCGGGAAGCCTATATGGACCATTGCGGCGCTGGGTAGCGGGCGGTGTCTAAGGAAAGCGGTTGCGTTATTATCCTGACCACGCCAGAATATTTGTGCAGTGCAGCAGCCGTCTGCATATTTCACCTGAGGCAAATCAAAAATGACCGAGAAAAAACAAAACCTTCAGGACACCTTTCTAAACCATGTCCGCAAGGCTAAAATTCCCCTGACCATATTCCTCGTGAACGGGGTTAAACTTCAGGGCGTTGTCACCTGGTTCGATAATTTCTGCGTCCTCCTCAAGCGAGACGGACAGGTGCAACTCGTCTACAAGCACGCCATCTCAACAGTCATGCCTTCGGCTCCCGTGACCTTGTGGGACGGCGAAGAAGTCGAATAGCGGAAGAATTTGACGGCCCCGGTCTCAGACCTTTCAAAAGCCATCGTCATCCACCCGGCGCTGACCGGGGCGGACAGTTTGCGGCATGTCGATGCGCGGCTCGAAGAGGCGGTGGGCCTCGCCGCAGCGATTGATCTCGATGTCGTGCATGCCGCATCGGCGCCGGTTCATCGGCTGCGCCCTTCGACTTATCTCGGCCAAGGCAAAGTCGATGAAATCGGCGCGCTGCTCGATTCGCTCGATCCGCGTCCCGGTCTTGTCATTGTCGACTGCTCGCTGAGCCCTGTGCAACATCGCAATCTCGAGAAAGCGTGGGACGCGAAAGTGCTCGACCGCACGGCGCTCATTCTCGAAATTTTTGGCGAGCGCGCCCAGACCAGCGAAGGGCGGTTGCAAGTCGAACTCGCGCATCTCAGCTTCCAGCGTTCACGGCTCGTGCGGTCATGGACCCACCTTGAGCGCCAGCGCGGCGGCAAGGGATTTCTCGGCGGTCCGGGCGAACGCCAGATCGAATCCGACCGCCGCGATCTCGCGGTTAAAATCGACCGCCTCAAGGAAAAGCTTGAACAGGTGCGCCGCACGCGCACCTTGCAGCGCGCCAAGCGCAAGCGCGCGCCGCATCCGGTCGTCGCGCTAGTCGGCTACACCAATGCCGGCAAGTCGACGCTGTTCAACAGGCTGACGCGTTCGGACGTGATGGCGAAAGATCTTTTATTCGCCACCCTCGATCCGACCATGCGCGCGGTCGACCTCTCCTCCGGCCAGCGCATTATTCTTTCCGATACGGTCGGATTCATCTCGGACCTGCCGACCCATCTCGTCGCCGCCTTCCGCGCGACGCTCGAAGAAGTGCTCGAAGCCGATGTGATCGTGCATGTGCGCGATGCGTCGCATGCCGATACGGAAGCTCAGCGGCTTGATGTTATAAAAGTGCTCGAAGCCCTAGGCGTCGAAGGCGATGAAGATCGCCCAATCATTGAAGCGCTCAACAAGATCGATCAGCTTGATGAGGATGAACGCGGCGCCTTGCGCGCCACAGCGCGTCTGACGCAGGAACGCGCCGCGATGACGCTGAGCGAGCCTTTGCGAGTCGCCATCTCCGCCGTCACCGGCGAGGGCGTCGAGGAACTGGAGATGCTGATCGACCGGCTCGTCACCGCCGAGCGCGAAGTGTTTCTCATCGATGTTCCCTCCGCCGACGGCGCCGCGCATGCATGGCTTCATGCGCAAAGCGACGTGCTGTCGGAAGAAGAAATCGGAGAGGGACGCCGCATCACCGCGCGCCTCACAGAAAAATCCCGCGGACAGTTCCAGAAAGCGTTTCCGCAGGCCCGTCTTGCTCCGGCGCCCGCGGAATTGCGCCGCCGCGCATGAGGATCGATCCCGACAAAGTCGCGGCGCTGATCGGCGGGATCGCTGAAGAGATCATCACGCCTAAGTTCCGCAACCTGCCGAAGGAGGCGGTGCGGACAAAATCCGGCCCGAACGATCTGGTGACGGACGTCGATGAGGCGGCGGAGCGCGCGTTGGAGAAAGCGCTTAGCGCCATCGACCCGGGCGCCTACTTCATAGGCGAGGAATCCGTCGCTCGCGAGCCGGCGCGCGCCGAGGCGCTCAGCAGCGACGGGACGTTCTGGGTGGTCGATCCGCTCGACGGCACCCGCAATTTCGTGCGCGGCATTGCGGAGTACGGCTCGATTGTCGCCTATGTGAAGAACGGCGAAACTCTCATGGGCTGGATTTACGGCGCGCCGGACAAGGCCTGCGCCATCGCCGTTAAAGGCGAGGGCGCAACCTGGGACGGCAAACCGATCTGCCCGGAACCTGCTGCGCGTGAACCTTTCCGGGGCCTGCGTTCGCTCTCGTGGCTGGAAGAAAGCGAGCGGGCGCAAATTCAGGCGGCGTTGAAAGAAAAGTTCGAGACGAAAAACGGGCATTGCTCCGCATACAGCTATCTGCTGCTGACCCGCGGCGCGTTCGATTTCAAAATCTCCAGCCGGATACACCCATGGGATCATCTGGCAGGGACGTTGCTGCTGACCGAGCTTGGCGGGCGCGCGGCATTTCTCAGGTCAGGCGAAACCTATGGCCCTCGCCCGCCGATGGACGGAGCTTTGCTGGCGACCGCGCCTGGCCGCTCATGGGAAAGCGTCGCGGCCGCACTGCGCAACTGAGCGAGGCGGTTGCCGTTCCGCCTTCGGTATGCGCTACACTCTTCGCTGAAGCTTTAGGGGAAGGCGGCGGTGAGCGATCCGTTTCGCGACAAGGTCTGCGTCGTTACAGGCGCAGGGTCTGGCATCGGTCGCGCTCTTGCGATCGCGCTGGCCAAGCGCGGCGCTTCGCTGGCGCTCTCGGACATAAATCCCGCAGGTCTCGCCGAGACGCAACGCCTGATTGACGGCGAGACATCCAACCGTATCCGCACGGATATGCTCGACGTCGCCGACGCCGGCGCTATCGAACGCTACGCGCCGCTGGTGCGCGAAAGTCTTGGACCTGCCGATTACGTTTTCAATGTCGCCGGCCTGTCGCGGATCGGCGCGTTCAAGGACACGCCGCTTTCATCGATCGAGAAGGTGATCGACGTGAATTATTGGGGCGTCGTGCGGATGTCGAAAGCGTTCCTGCCGCAGCTTCTCGAAACCAGAGGCGGTCTCATCAATATTTCCAGCGTGTTCGGCTTGATCGCCGTCCCGGGACAGTCCCATTACTGCTCCTCGAAATTCGCCGTTCGGGGATTCAGCGAAACGCTCGCCAGCGAGCTTGAAGCGGACGGCGTGCGCGTCACATCGGTTCATCCGGGCGGGGTTGCGACCAACATCGCCCGCAACGCCGCCATTGACGCCTTGCCGGAGGGCGCAGCATCTGCGGCTGACGTGGCCGCAAGCTTCGACAAAATCGCCATCACCAGTGCGGAAAAGGCTGCCGAAATAATTCTCAAGGGCGCCGCTAAAGGCAAGCGCCGCGTGCTGATCGGCCGCGACGCGCGCGTGATCTCGTTCCTGCAGAGGCTTTTCCCGAGCAGCTATCCGACGTTCCTAAAGCTGCTTCGCGGCGAGGCTGTTCATTAGATGACGCCGAGCGCCTTGCCGACTTTCGTAAATGCGGCGACCGCCTCGTCCACTTGCGCGTCGCTATGGCCCGCGCACATCTGCGTGCGGATGCGCGCCTTGCCTTTCGGCACGACCGGGAACGAAAAGCCCGTCACATAGACGCCTTCGTCCATCATCGACGCCGCCATTTGCTGAGCGAGCTTTGCGTCGCCCAACATCACCGGAATGATCGGGTGTTCGCCTGGGAGGAGATCGAATCCGGCTTGCGCCATGCCGGCGCGAAATCGTTCGGCGTTGCGGAAGAGTTGTTTGCGAAGCTCGTCGCCGGTTTCGACGATTTCAAGCGTCTTCAGCGTCGCGCCAAGCAAGGCCGGCGTCAGCGCATTGGAAAAGAGATAGGGCCGGGCGCGATTGCGCAGGAGATGCACGACTTCAGCGGAAGCGCAGATATAGCCGCCCATGCCGCCGCCCAGCGCCTTGCCGAGCGTGCCGGTGAGAATATCGACGCGTCCCTCGACCCCGCAATGGGCGGGCGTCCCGCGCCCCTTGGCGCCCATGAAACCGGTCGCATGGCAATCGTCGACCATGACCAGCGCGCCATATTTTTCCGCCAGCTGACAAATCTCGGGCAGTTTGGCGATGTAGCCATCCATAGAGAAGACGCCGTCAGTGACGACCAGCATGGTGCGCGCGCCGTCGGCAGCCGCTTGCTGCAACTGTTTTTCGAGGTCCGCCATGTCGGAATTGGCGAACCGGTAGCGCATGGCTTTCGACAGTCTCACGCCGTCGATGATCGAAGCGTGATTGAGCGAATCCGAAATGATCGCATCTGTCGCTTCAAGCAGCGGCTCGAACACCCCGCCATTGGCGTCGAAACAGGCGGCGAAAAGGATCGCATCCTCATAGCCAAGATAAGCGGCTATCGCTTTTTCGACCTCTCGATGAAGATCGAGCGTGCCGCAGATGAACCGGACGGAAGCCATGCCGAACCCGTAACGGTCCATGGTCTCCTTTGCGGCGCGCACAATCTCCGGATGGTCGGCGAGACCGAGGTAATTATTGGCGCAGAAGTTGAGAACCTTCCGCTTAACGCCCTTGTGCGCCACTTCAATCACTGGCCCCTGGGCCGATGTGATCTGGCGTTCGATTTTTTCGAGCCCCTGTTCGCGGATGTCCGCCAGGGTTTCGGTGACGCGGGCGTAAAAGTCTTCTTTTGCTGTCATTTTTCAGTCCTTCAGCGCTCGTTCCGTGATGTGCCAGCCGCAGCGAACAGGGTCAATCGCCGGTCAAGGCTTGCGCCGCCGTGTGAGGCTCGGCAATCATCGCCGTTGGGCGGGTTCTGTTGCGTTTTCGCCGGAAACAAAGAGCGAGGGGCTTTTCGATGAAAACCAGCAGACGTGACCTTATCAAGGGCGCGGCGCTTGGCGGCGTTGTCGCTGGCGCGGGCGCTCTGGCGGGATGCAGCGAGCCGAAAACGAGCGCTGACGAAACCGGCGAGACCGTCGATCCGAAAATATCGACCCGCACCATCGCCGAAGCGGAGAAGCTTCAAGGCCTCTCCTATACGCCGGCGGAACGCGCCATGATGCTTGAGGGGCTCGAAGATAACCTCGAATGGCTGGCGACACTGCGTTCGATCGAGATGCCCAATACGCTAGCGCCGGCGCTGCTGTTCGATCCGCGTCTGCCGGGCAAGTCGGTCGGGTCGCAGAAAAACACATTCACGCCGGGCGGCGACTATTCGGCGGCGATGCCCGGGAGCGACGATCAGATCGCTTTCGCCAGCGTCGGCCAGTTAGGACGATGGCTGAGGAGCGGAGCGCTCACCAGCGCGCGGCTTACGGAGATCTACCTCAACCGGATCGAAAAGCACGATCCGGCGCTCAATGCTTTCATCTCCGTCACGCCGGAAGTCGCCCGCGCGGAAGCGGCGAAAGCGGACGCCGATCTCGCGGCCGGTAACGATCGCGGACCGCTTCATGGCATTCCTTACGGCGTGAAAGACCTCGCCGATACGAAAGGGATCAAGACTACATGGGGCGCTACTCCGTACAAGGAGCGCGTTCCGGAAAGCGATGCGGAAGTCGTCAGGAAGCTGCAACGCGCCGGCGCCGTGATGCTCGGCAAGACCAGTTGCGGCGCCATCGCCTATGGCGATCTCTGGTTCGACGAACGCACGCGCAATCCGTGGAATCCGGAAGAAGGATCGAGCGGATCGAGCGCCGGCACGGCTTCGGCAGTCGCCGCCGGGCTTTGCGCGTTCGGCATCGGCACGGAGACGCTCGGCTCCATCGTATCTCCATCGGAACGCTGCGGAACGACCGGTTTGCGTCCGACCTTCGGACGGGTTTCCCGCGCCGGCTTCATGGCGCTGTGCTGGTCGCTCGACAAGGTAGGGCCGATCTGCCGCACCGTAGAGGATACGGCTTTCGTTCTATCGCAGATCAACGGATACGACGCTGACGATCCCGGCGCGGGCCGCGTCGGGTTCTCTTACGACGGGACGTTTGACGTGTCAGGCATGACTGTCGGTTACGTGCCCGAATGGTTCGAGAAAGGCGATGACGCCGATAAGGCCGCGCTTGCGGAAATGCGCGCGCTCGGCGTGACGATGAAAGAGTTTCCCTGGCCGGAAACCGATTTCGATTCGCTTGTGCAGATCGTGCTCGTCGAGGCCGCCGCCGCCTTTTCCGATCTGACACTCTCCAATCGCGACGACGAACTTGTCTGGCAGGACAAGGACGCATGGCCGAACTCGTGGCGCGCCGCCCGCTTCGTATCGGCGGTCGATTACGTGCAGATCGACAGGCTCCGGCGACGGCTGATGCAGGAGCTTTCTGTCGCTTTCGAAGGCTTCGACGCGCTCATCGGCCCGCATTACTCAGGCGGCGCTTTGCTCGCCACGAACTGCTGCGGCCAGCCGCAACTTGCGCTGCGCGCGGGCTACGCCCAGACGCCGAACCGAACCCTGTTCGACAACTCAGCTGAAGGCGCCGAAAACGCCGTCACCACCCGTACGCCGCGCGGAATAAGCCTTTGGGCAGACATCTTTGAAGAACGGAAAATCCTTGCGCTGGGCCGCCAGCTCGAGGCCCGACTTGGTGTTTCGGCCGAACGGCCGCCGGGATTTTAGCTTTTGCGGGGCGATGGTTAACGGCTCGGACACCGGTTAGTATTAAGCAATGAGGGATGTGAAACCGTCCGGTCCTCTGATGCCCCTTGCATCCGCCTTGCGCCATCCGCTGGTCGCCTTTGCGTTGATCGCCGTTCTTTGCGCCGGTTGTGGCGGAGGAGGCGGCGGAAGCGCGCCGAGGCCTATCGTGACAGCGCCGCCCCCACCTCCGCCGCCTCCGCCCCCTCCGCCTTCGGGGACAGATTTCAGGACAGCGGAGTTTAACGCTAACCCGGGTCTCGATCAGGTCAATGCGATTCCGGCTTACGAGGCGGGCGCAATGGGAGCCGGCGTGCTGGTCAGCATTATCGATACCGGGATCGACGTAAGCAATCCGGAGTTTGCGGGCCGCATTGATCCGCGCAGCGCCGATCTCGTTGTAGCCGGCGTCGTTCCGCCATCTGAACAACGCATCCCCAGCCTTCAGGATATTGACGGACATGGAACGTCCGTCGCCAGCATTATCGGAGCCGCCAAAAACTCTATAGGCGTTCACGGGGTGGCGCCGCAGGCGGACCTGCTGGTTTTCCGCGCCGATAAGGAAGGCGATACAGAGATCATCCTTGGCGAAGCCATAGCAGAAGGCGTCCAGCGCTCCGCGGATTATGGCGCGAAGGTAATGAATCTGTCGCTTGGCTCCGATGAGGCAGGCGCCGAAGACGATTTCAGGTTTATCTTCGACTTTACGTCCGACAACGACATTCTTGTCGCCGTGGCCGCCGGCAACGACAGCCTCCCCAATCCCGAAGCTTCCGCTCAGGCGGCGACAAGCGCGGAAGCTGCCGGAACCGTAATTATTGTCGGCGCCGTCGACTTCGGCAGCAATATTGCGGGATTCTCAAACCGGGCCGGTTCTGCCGCGCAGTTTTACATGGTCGCGCCGGGAAGGCTTGTTCCGACGACGAATAATAACGGCAATGCGGCGTCACTCGTGAACTTCAGCGGCACCAGCGCCTCAACGCCGTTTGTCGCCGGCGCGGCGGCGCTGATCCGCGAGCTGTGGCCGGGGCTGACCGCTGCCGAAGTAGTTTCGATCCTATTCGATTCCGCCACCGATCTCGGCGCGACCGGCGTCGATCCGATTTACGGTCATGGGCTCCTCAATATCGGCGCCGCCATCCAGCCGCTGGGCGGCGCTTCCACCACGAGCATAGCCGGCGCTTCGCTTGACGCCTCTACAATGAGTTTCGCAGGCGGCGGCGCATTCGATGCGTCAGGTCTCGACTTCGGCAGTTATGTTTTTCTCGACGGTTATGGGAGAGACTTTCACGCTTCGCTCAACGGCCTCGTGCGGCGCAGCCCCGATCTGCGTTTCGATCCGAGTTCATATTTGCGACCGGCCGAACAGATCGACACGGCGTCGCGCCCGCTAGGCCGCGGGTTCGCCATGTTCCGACTGACCGCGTCGGATACGACCCTCGTTGACGCAATGGCCGGCGCAAGGGCGGTTTCATGGAACGATCCTTTCGCGACGGATCGCTATGAGCGCCGTTTCAGCGCCGCGCTGGCGCAGCCGATTGGCGGGGGCTTCAACCTGGCCGCCGCGCAGGGCTTTTCACCCCGAGAGGTCGACGGCTTTATGCTCGGACATGAGCCGATACGGACTGCCGGGCGTGACGGGTTTGCGGACGCCTATCTCTCCGCCGATGAGGACGCGCTCTCAACGGCGCTGCAATGGCGAGCAGGAAGCAGGGTCTCGCTCGACTTTATCGCTGCGCATTCAGGCTCTGAAACAATCTATACGGACCATCTTGTCGAGGGTTATCGCGAGACGCTTTCCAGCATTGCGGAAAGCAATCTGCGCGCCGGCGCGACATACGCGCTGCCGGGAGGGATGGCGCGATTTGAGGCCGGGCTGCTTCGCGAAATGGGCGGGCTGCTCGGCGCGCGCATAGGCGGCGCCTTTGGGGAGCGGGTTTCGAGCTCGACCTGGTATCAGGTCGCCTCTTTCGACCTGCCGATTGCGGGCGAGTGGCGCGCTGCGGGGCGTTATGCTGTCGGGCTCACTTCAACGGACGCCGACGGTTCCGCCGGGTTGCTCGCCGGCGTCGACGGGGTTGTGTCTTCGCAATTCGCGCTCGGGGCTTACCGCACATCCGTGTTCGCGGCCCGCGACCGGGTGAGGCTTTCCGTTTCTCAGCCGCTCCGCGTCGAAGCCGGCGCGCTCAGGGTCATCGCGCCAGTGCGCTACGATTACCTGACGGATGCATTCTCATTCGATGAACGGCGTGTCGCGCTCGGGGAGGGGCCGCGAGAGATCGACCTTGAAGCGGGATACGTCTTCGGCGGCGCGCTTGGCGGCAGGATCGAAGCGAGTCTTCTCCACCAGATCAATGCGACTGCGCAAGGCGAGTCTGCAACCGCCGGCGTCGTGCGGGCGGGTTGGGATTTCTAAAGAAATCGGGCCACCACTTCCTTGTACGACCGCGACAGCTTCAGCTCAGCGCCGCCTTCGAGGATGATGAAGTATTCTCCGTTCGAATGCGGGTGGAGCTCCTTCACCTTTTTCACATTGACGATGGCCGAACGGTGGACGCGCTGAAAGCGGGAAGGGTCGAGGCGCGCCTGCAAGGTTTTCATGGTCTCCCGAATGATGTGCGTCTTTCCGGCGGCGTGGATGCACATGTAATCGCCGGCGGCGTCGATCCAATCGATCTCATCGGCGTTGAGCATGACGACCTTGGAGCCGTCCTTGAAAGAGAGACGCTCGGAATAACGCTCCTTCTCGGTCCATTCCGGTTCGGCGATCAATTCCTTGATGCGGTCGCGGTCATCGTCGCTGAGCGAGGCGAGCAATTCGACGAGGCGCGACTCGCGCTGCGCGGCGGCGCGCGATTTCATCGCCTCTCGGGCGCGATGAATCGCGTCTTTCAGGCGTTCCTCATCTACAGGCTTGACGAGATAGTCGAGGGCGTTCGCCTCGAAGGCGTCGATCGCGTATTTATCGTAAGCGGTTACGAACACGAAGAGCGGCGCCGGGGCGCCGATCATCGCGCGCACCACGCCGAACCCGTCGAGGCCCGGCATCTGGATATCGAGGAAAACGAGGTCGGGCAGGTGCTGCTTGATCGCTTTCACCGCTTCGCGCCCGTTTGTCGCTTCGCCGACGATCTCGATCTCGGGAAATTCGGCGAGGCGCAGTTTAAGGCCGCGCAGGGCTAGCGGCTCATCATCGACGATCAGCACGCGAATCTTTTCAGTTTCCACGTTAGTCGCTCCTGGTCTCAAAGGGCAGTTTCAGACAGACGCAGAGGCCCGCCGGCTCAAGGCGCGACAGCAGGAACGCCTGCCGCGCGCCATAAAGGTGTGCAAGCCTGTCGCGCATGTTGACAAGGCCGACCCCGGTCGTGGCGTTCTCAAGGACTTTGTTAGGATCCGCGGGCGCTTTGGGTCCGTTATCGCAGACTTGAAGACGCAGCATGTCGCCTTCGCGCTTCGCGGTAATGCAAATCTTGCCGTCGCTCTCCATCTGCGCAATCGCATACTTGATCGCGTTTTCAATCGCCGGCTGCATGATCAACGACGGCACCATGGCGCTCTGCACAGCGTCGTCGATGTCGAGATGCACCTCCAGCCGGTCGCCAAAGCGGGTTTTTTCAATATCGAGATATAGCTGAAGCGCGCGCAGTTCTTCTGACAATGTCGTTTTTTGCAGCGGATCGCTATCGAGCGAGTAGCGCAAGAAAGCGGAGAGGCGTGTCAACATCCCGTTGGCGTTCTTCCCGTCTTTCTCCAGCACCAATGTCGAGATAGCGTTGAGCGTGTTGAAAAGAAAATGCGGGTTAAGCTGGTACCGCAGCATTTTTAGTTGCGCCTGATCGGCGAGGCGCGCCGAAAGCAGGGCGCGCTGGGTCTCGTCGCGCAGCGTCAGGTAATAATTAATGCCGAAATAAAAGCCGGCCCATGACATCAGCAGGAACAGGTTCACCGGCAGGTCGGGAATGAGCACATAGAAAAAGTTCTGCGTGCCGAGAATGTCCATCCGGCTCTGCATCCACTCATTTCCGAAAAACACGCCGAACGCCTGCGCCTTCACGGCAGCCATGGCGATGGTCATCAGGATGGTCGTCGCAAGCGCCGTGGTGAGGAGGATCGCTGGCGGCTGTCGGCGCGCGAACCGGAAGATCGGGCGCATGACGATCGAGGTGGTCAAAAACCCGATCAGGGCGGAGGCGAACGAGAAACTGATGGACTGGGCGGAGCGGCCGCCGATCAGGGTCGAGACCGTGAAAATATGGAAGAAGAAAAACCCAAGCCAGCTCGATACCTGGAGGATCCAGAACATTCGTTCTTTGTCGGCGAACACCCAGTTGATGGCTTTGGCGGACTTGTCCTTGGCGACGAAAGGCCCCGCCGCGCCGGCGCGAGCCGGCGCAGGGCGACGTCCGCCTGCCTTTATTCCGATAGAAGCCATTGTTTCGCCGACCTTAATCGCCGCGCCCTCATCGTCCTTGATATGACGGTCCATCAATCAATCCTTCGCCGGCCGCGCACAAGGCCAAAGCGGCGAGCAGCCCCCGCCGCGCGATGAACGCCTGCTCTTGCAGCCTTTGGTAGGCCTAATCGCTCGCCGACAAAAGCCGGACGTCGCCGCCGGCCGCCGTCGTGTTGATAGTCAGGACCCGCTCCGTCGCGAAGCGCCACGGGGCGTCGAGCGAGGTTAACAGCGGACAGATCGGGCCGGAACGCGCTGCGAGCATGCTGCGCAGGGCGAGGCGCGCCACGCGGTCCGTATCGATAATGACGGCTCGGATACGGGCGTCAGAAAGAAGAGTGTCCGGCGCCGAGCCAAACCCGCTAAGCAATGGCGACGCCAGGTTGGCGATTCCTGCTTCAACCAGGGCGGATGAGAGCGGCGCCGTCCAGTCGCTGGCGGCGATAACCGCGTTGCCGGCGGCGAGCGCTTTGGCGACTTGCGCGCTTATAGCTTCGGCGCCGCCCATGCAGACAACGATCCCGCGCCCGCGTAAGCGCAGCGTGTTGGACTCGCCGGTCGGTCCGGGCAGCGCGAGCTGTTCACGGAATTCGGTGTTGAAAATCGCCGCCGCCGCCAACAGCGTTTCGCGGGCTGCGCCCTCCGCTTTTGTGGCGGCGCGTTCGAGCAGCGCGCATCGGTCGGAGACAAGATTGAAGGTTTCATAAGCCTTCTGGGCCGCCGCCATCGCCGCTTCGCTGACGTTGACTCCCGCCTCGACAGAGACGGCGAGCGCAACGCCGCCTTCGGGGAAGGCGCGCGCCTGAAGCGCTTTGAGGTAATGCGGTCCGCCGGCTTTCGGTCCGGTTCCGGACAGTCCCTCGCCCCCGAAAGGCTGCACGCCGACGACAGCGCCGATCTGGTTGCGATTTATGTAGGCGTTGCCGACGCGCGCGCGGCTGGCGATGAAGTTCATTGTGTCGTCGATACGGGTGTGAACGCCGAGCGTCAGCCCGTAACCGAGCGCATTGACCTCATCGACCACCTTGTAGAGATCGTCCGCATCGTACCGCACCACATGCAACACCGGGCCGAATACTTCCCGCTTCAGATCGCGGATCGATTTCAGTTCGTAGGCGACCGGCCTGACGAACGCGCCTTCGACATCCGCCGGCTCTTTCGGCGCGCGTGCGACTAGGCGGGCGGTTTTTTCCATCTCAGCGCAATGCCTGTCGATGGAGGCGAGCGCGTCGCGGTCGATCACTGGGCCGACATCGGTCGCCAGCAGCGAGGGATCGCCGATGGACAGCTCCGCCATCGCGCCCGCGAGCATTTCGCAGAAACGGTCGGCGACATCGTCCTGCACGCAGACGAGACGGCAGGCGGAGCAGCGCTGACCCGCGCTCTGGAAAGCGGAAGCGACAACGTCGGTCACAGCCTGTTCCAGCAGCGCCGTCGAATCGACGATCATCGCATTGATGCCGCCCGTCTCGGCGATCAACGTCGCATCGGGCTTGCCGCGGGCTGCGAGCGAGCGGTTGATAAGCTGCGCAACTTCCGTCGAGCCGGTGAAAACGACGCCGGCGACGGAGGGATGCGCGACCAGCGGCCCGCCAACGCTTGGTCCGTCGCCGGGAAGGTAGTGCAGCACGTCTTGCGGCACGCCCGCCTCATGCAAGAGCTTTACGGCCTCAAAGGCGATCAGCGGCGTCTGCTCGGCAGGCTTGGCGATAACGGCGTTGCCGGCGGCGAGCGCGCCGGAAACCTGGCCGAGAAAAATCGCCAGCGGGAAATTCCACGGGCTGATGCAGGCGATGACGCCGACTGCCGTTCCGTCGAGTTTTTCAGATTCATCGGCGTAATAGCGCAGGAAATCGATCGCCTCGCGCACTTCGGCGATAGCGTCAGGAATGTTCTTGCCCGCCTCGCGCGTCGCGATCTGCATGAACTCCTTGTCGCGCGCTTCGAGCATGTCCCCGGCGCGCCGCAGGATTGCGGCGCGGTCTTTCGCAGGCAGCTTCGCCCAGGCGGGTTGCGCCGAGCTCGCCGCCGAACAGGCTTCTTCGACAAGCTCTTCGTCGGCCAGCACCACGGCGCCGACGCGCTCGCTGCGACGCGCGGGGTTCTTCACATCTTCAGTCGTTCCCTGTTTGCGCTTGCCGGAAAGCATCGGCGCAGCGAGCGCGTCGAGCGGTCCTGCGACGGCGCGCGCCAGCGCCGCCGCCGCAACCGGATCGTTCGGGTCGTCGCCGCGCGCCGAAAGACGCGCGCCCTGAAACAGATCGCGCGGCGCAGGGATCGCGGGGTTGGAAAGTACGGTAAGCGCTTTCGCCTCCTCGACGGGATCGGCGACGATTTCTTCGACCGATAGATCGGAATCGAAAAGCTGATTCACGAAGGACGAATTGGCGCCGTTCTCAAGCAGGCGCCGGACGAGGTAGGGAAGCAACTCCTTGTGGCCGCCCACCGGCGCGTAAATGCGCGAGCGCGCGCCAGCTTCCAGCAAATGATCGTGCAGCGCTTCGCCCATGCCGTGCAGGCGCTGCAATTCGTAATCCGCGTAATCGCCGGCGATTTCGCGCACCATTGCGACGGTCAGCGCGTTGTGCGTGGCGAACTGAGGATAGATCGCATCGGTGTTGGCGAGGAGACGCCGCGCGCAGGCGGCGAAGCTGACATCGGTCAGCACCTTGCGCGTATAGACGGGGTAAGTCTCCAGCCCCATCGTCTGCGCGCGCTTGATCTCTCTGTCCCAGTACGCGCCCTTGACGAGGCGCACCATGATCCGGCGCTGGTGCGCCCGGGCGAGCGCGGCGAGCCAGTCGATAACGAACGGCGCGCGGCGCTGATACGCCTGCACGACAACGCCGAACCCGTCCCAACCTGCGAACGCTTCGTCACGCAGCGTCATCTCGATCAGGTCAAGCGAAATATCGAGCCGCTCGGTTTCCTCCGCATCGATGTTGAAGCCGATATTGGCGTCCTTCGCCATGATCGCCAGTTGCTTCAGGCGCGCGCCAAGCTCGCCCAGCACCCGCTCTTTCTTGGCGTACTCGTAGCGCGGATGTAGCGCCGAGAGCTTCACCGAAATGCCTGAATTATCCACGGTGCGTTCGGCGCTTGCCGTCTTGCCGATAGCGGCGATGGCGGCGGCGTAGTCGTTGAAATATTTTTTTGCATCAGCGGCGGTGTGAGCCGCCTCGCCCAGCATGTCGAAGGAGAAGGTATAGCCTTTTGCGTCGAACTTTCGCCCCCGGCGTTCCGCCTCGGAAATCGTTTCGCCGAGCACGAAATGCTCGCCCATGATACGCATCGCCTGCGCGACCGAGGCGCGGATCACCGGCTCGCCGACCCGGTCGAGAATGTCCTTGGTGGCTTTCACCAGCCTGCGCGCCGGATCCTTCGCCTCCACATCGTCGAGCCAGGCCGCAGTCAGCATCAAGGCGCGGGTGGAGAAGTTGACGACCGGGAAGGGGCTTTTGCCCTTGTGAACGGCCCAGTCGCCAGCTTCAACTTTGTCCTTGATGAGCGCGTCCGCCGTCGCGGCGTCCGGCGTCCTGAGCAGCGCCTCGGCGAGGCGCATCAGGGTGACGCCCTCGTCGGACGAGAGGCCGTATTCCTGAAGGAACTTGTCGATCAGCCCCGAGCGCGACGCATTGGCCCGCGCCGATTTCACAAACACCGCAGCCGCATCCTGCGCCCGCTTCCTCGACGCCGCGCCGATGTCGGCCTCGGCGATAAGCTGGCGGGCGAGCCCGGCCTCATCCGCCAGATAGTGAGCGCGGATTTCGGCGCGAAGCGCGTCCAGGGAGGCGGGTGCGGTCATGGATTTTCTCTCTTATGGGTGGCGCAGCCCGTGTAGCGCGCCGCAGCGCGCATGTCATGGCCGATCGGGCGCGCAAAGTGCTGATTTAGGCCTCGTTTTTGAAAGGAAATCGGCCGCGCGACGGGTACTGCAGCGCATCGTTGCGCAGGTTGCTGACGACGCCTAGGTAAGGGGTGCCGGGCGCGCCGCAAACCCGGCCTCACGCCCGTTTCGAAAGGACGCCTTCCATGACAGACGCCTTCATTTACGACGCCCTGCGCACGCCGCGCGGAAAGGGCAAGTCGGATGGATCCCTGCACGAGGTCACGCCGGTTCAGTTGGCGACGCAGGTCCTGGAGGCTGTCCGCGACCGCAACAACCTCGATACCGCGCTAGTGGACGACGTGGCCTTCGGCTGCGTCTCACCGGTCGGCGAGCAGGGCGCCGTCATCACCCGCACCGCGATTCTCAACGCCGGTTACGCCGAGACGACCGCCGGCATTCAGGTCAACCGTTTCTGCGCCTCCGGCCTTGAGGCGATCAACGTAGCGGCCGCGAAAGTGAAAGCCGGCGAAGCCGACCTCACCATCGGCGGCGGCGTCGAGCACATGTCGCGCGTGCCGATGGGCTCGGACGGCGGCGCGTGGCCGGTCGACCCGTCGGTGGCTTTTAAAACCTATTTCGTGCCGCAAGGCATTTCCGCCGACCTGATCGCCACCAAGTACGGTTTCAGCCGCGACGACGTTGACGCTTACGCCGTCGAGAGCCACAAGCGGGCCGCGAAATCATGGGCGGAAGGGCGATTCAAAAAGTCGATCGTGCCGGTCAAGGACGTGATCGGCGAAGAGATCCTCGACCGCGACGAAACCGTCCGTCCGAACACCGACATGCAGGCGCTCGGCGCGCTGCCGCCGTCTTTCGCCGCGCTGGGCGAGGGGATCGGGTTCAACAGCGTGGCGCTTCAGAAGTATGGCGAGATCGAGAAGATCAATCACGTTCACCATGCCGGCAATTCGTCCGGCATTGTCGATGGCGCCGCCGCCGTCCTTATCGGCAACAGCGAGATCGGCAAGAAGATCGGAATGAAAGCGCGCGCGCGTATCCGCGGCTTCGCATCGGTCGGATCGGAACCGACGATCATGCTGACGGGCCCTGAATTCGCCGCCCAGAAAGCGCTGAAGCGCGCCGGCATGACGACGAAAGACATCGACCTCTGGGAGCTGAACGAAGCTTTCGCCTCAGTCGTCCTGCGTTTCATGCAGGCTCTCGACATCGATCACAAGGACATGAACGTCAACGGCGGCGCCATCGCCATGGGCCATCCGCTCGGGGCGACCGGCGCGATGATCCTCGGAACCATGGTCGACGAACTTGAGCGCTCGGGCAAATCGACCGCCCTCGTTACGCTCTGCATCGGCGCCGGCATGGGCACGGCGACGATCATCGAGCGCGTTTAACTCATTCAGACGGGAACGGAACAATGACCTACACCGCCATGAAAGTCGAAATCGACACAGACGGCGTCGCGCTCGTCACCATAGACTTGCCGGGCCAGTCGATGAACGTCTGGAACGAGGCGCTGATGACCGACTTCGCCGCGTTCGTCGAAGACTTCTGCAAGAACGACAAGATCAAGGGCGCCGTCATTACGTCGGGCAAGGCGTCCGGTTTCCTCGCTGGCGCGGACCTCAGAATGCTGGGACGCGGCGGGCCGACGGGCGGCGCTAAACTGTCGCGCAAGGAGCAGTTCGAGAACATCTTTAACCTGAACAACATGCTCCGCATTCTTGAAACGAGCGGCCAGCCGGCGAAAGCGCTGCTGAAGGGCGAGGCTTACGCCAAACCCGTTGCGGCGGCGGTCAATGGCCTCGCTCTCGGGGGCGGGCTCGAACTCGTGCTCGCCTGCCATTACCGCATCGTCTCCGACGATCCGAAGGTGCAGCTTGGCGTGCCCGAAGTGCAGGTCGGCCTGCTTCCCGGCGGCGGTGGCACTCAACGCTTGCCGCGCCTCGCCGGACTTCAGAACGCCGCCATCATGGCGACGCAGGGCCAGCCTATCGATCCGCAAACGGCGCTCGGCTATGGCATCATTCAGGAAGTCGCCCCGCGCGACCAACTCGTCGCCAAAGCGAAGGCGTGGGTGAAGGCCAATCCGAAAGTCGCGCAGCCCTGGGACAAGAAGGGCTTCAAATATCCGGGCGGCGCCGGCGCGATGGACCCGCGCTCCGTGCAGTTCCACATGGGCTCCAATGCGATGGCGCAGCGCGAAACGCAGCATAACTATCCGGCGGTGCAGTATATTCTATCGTGCCTCTATGAAGGCTCCATCGTGCCGTTCGACACGGCGATCCGCATTGAGTCGAAGTACTTCTTCAAGCTGCTGACCAGCGCCCAGTCGCGCAACATGATCCGCACCCTGTTCATCAACAAGCAGGCGGCGGAGAAGGGCGAGCAGCGGCCGAAAGGCGTAGAGAAGACAAAACTCAAGAAAATCGGCGTTCTCGGCGCCGGCATGATGGGCGCGGGCATCGCCTACGTGACGGCCAAGGGCGGCGCGGAAGTCGTGCTTCTCGACCGTGAGATCGCTTTCGCCGAAAAAGGCAAAGCTTACTCGCAAGGCATCGTCGAAAAGGGCGTCTCGCGCGGCAAGGTGACGAAGGAAAAAGGCGACGAGCTTCTCGCCCGCATCAAGCCGACGACCGATTACAACGACCTTAAAGACGTCGACATGATCATCGAGGCTGTGTTCGAGGACCCGGATATCAAAGCCGATGTCATAAAGCGTACAGAGGAAGTTATTGGCAAGGATGTGATCTTCGCCTCCAACACCTCGACGCTGCCGATCACCGGGCTCGCGAAGCACTCAAAGCGCCCCGAGCAGTTCATCGGCATCCACTTCTTCTCGCCGGTCGATAAAATGCCGCTGGTCGAGATCATTCCCGGCGGCCGCTCAGGCGACGCCTCGCTCGCCGCCGCGCTCGATTATGTCGGCATGATCAGGAAAACGCCGATTGTCGTGAAGGATACGCGCGGCTTCTACACCAACCGCGTCGTTCCTCCGTATATCAATGAAGCGATGCTGATGGTCGCCGAAGGAATTAAACCGGCATTGATCGAGAACGCGGCGAAGTCCCTCGGCATGCCGGTCGGCCCGCTGGCGCTTACCGATGAAACCTCGCTGGAGCTCGGTCTCAGGATCATGAACTCGACCAAGAAAGAGCTTGGCAAGGACTACAAGCCGTCCGGCGTCGAGGACTTGCTTGAGACGATGGTGACGAAACTCGGCCGCAAGGGCAGGAAATCCGGCGGCGGCTTCTACGAGTATCCGGCGGACGGCAAAAAGTTCCTGTGGCCGGGGCTCGAAGAGTATTTCCCTATCGCGAAGGAGCAGCCGACTCTTGAAGAGGCGAAAGAGCGCCTGCTTTACGCCCAGCTCATTCCCGCGGCGCAATGCTACGCCGAGGGCATCGTTTCCGATCCGCAATCGGCCGATCTCGGCGCCATTTTCGGCTGGGGCTTCGCGCCCTGGACCGGCGGACCGATGAGCCACATCGATACGATCGGACTCGATACGTTCGTCAGGAAAGCCGAAAGCCTCGCCCAGAAGTACGGCGCGCGCTTCTCGCCGCCGCAGCATTTCCGCGAAATGGCTGAGAAGAAAGAGACGCTTTACAAAGCCGCTTGATGGATTTCCGGCTCATTATGGGCCTTAACGCCGGTCTTCGGACCGGCGTTTTTGCGTGACGCGACAAGCCTTAAGACGACGGTTACAATGCCCGCCAGTTCCGAGTCTGGGCAGCCGCATCGGCGCGCGCCGTTGCGAGAAGAGGCGGAGGATTTCTCATGCTTAAATCCATCGGAGGCGTCGTCGCCGGGGTGCTCGCCGGCGCGATCATCATTATCGTCGTGGAAGCGCTCGGCCATATCATCTTTCCGCCCCCCGCAGGGACGAATGTGAGCGACCCGGAGCAGCTTAAATCTATCATCGGACAGGTCCCGGTCGGCGCGAAGATCGCAGTCATCGTCGCCTGGTTCGCGGGCATTCTCGGCGGCGGGATTGTCAGCCTGCTGATCGCCCTGCGCTGGGCGCCGGTTGCGTGGGTCGTCGCAGGGACGCTTTTCGCGATGGCGGGGATCACCATGCTGCAAATCCCGCATCCGTGGTGGATGGTCGCCGGGGCGATCATCGCGACGCTGGCCGGCGGCTACGGCGCGATCAAGCTGACGAAGGCGACGTATGCGCGCCCGGTTCCGGCACCGAAGCCGGGCCTTTGAGCAAGCAAGGTTATCCAGCGTAATGTCCGATGCGCCAATCCCCGCCGCCACGGTTTTGCTTTTGCGGGACGCGCCGCGATTTGAAGTCCTGATGATCGAACGCCACGCGGATATAGGCTTCGCCGGCGGCGCGCTGGTGTTTCCCGGCGGCAGGCTCGATCCGGGCGATTCCAACCGGGCGTGGACGGAATATGCGGCGGGACTTGACCTTGAGCATGGCGCCGCGCAGGTCGCCGCCGCGCGCGAAGCGTTTGAGGAAGTCGGCATCCTGCTGGCCCGAGAGAAAGGCGAGCGCGACCTCATCGGGGGCGCTCGCGCGACATCGCTTTCGGGGCGGCGCAAGGCGGTCGAACAAAACGATGCGTTGTTTCTTGAGATGATAAGAGCCGAAAGGCTTGAACTCGCCTGCGACCGGCTTCGTCTTTTCGCGCGCTGGGTGGCGCCGCCGGGCGTGCACAAGCGTTTCGACACCTGGTTCTTCGCCGCCGAATGTCCAGCCGGACAACAGCCTTTGGAAGACGGCGATGAGGCGACGGAAGCCCTGTGGATCGCTCCTGAAGCGGCGATCGAGGCGCGAACGAATGGGACGCGCAAGATCATCTTTCCGACCGCGCGCAATCTTGAACTTCTGGCGCAAAGCCGCTCGGTCGCGGAAACGTTCGAGCTTGCGGGACGGCGGCCGATCCGTCCAGTTCAGCCGGACATCGTGACGCGAGACGGCGCCAACTATCTTACGATCCCGAACGACCTTGGTTATCCGGTGACGGAGGAAGCGCTCGACACGGCGATGCGCGGCTAGGCATGTCTTGCGGCAATTGACCGCCGCGTGAGTTCCAAAGCTGCAACATCATAGAGCGCGTGGGCGACGACCGGCACGACGAGATTGCCGCTAGCCCAGAAGACCAGCCCGAGATAGCAGCCGACCAGCCCTGCAATCGCGGCGTAGAGCGCGGTGCGCGCATGGAGAAGCCCGAAGACGATATTCGGAAGGATGATGGCGAGCGCGGCGGGCAGGAACCCGGCGAGCCATGTCTGGAACACGCCGCGGAACAAAAGTTCCTCCGTCACGCCGGCGCCGATCGCCATCAGCGCGATGCGCGAGGGGGTGAATTCAAAGCCGATCTGCGAGAAGAACTCGATCTGGGACTCGCGAAACTTGACGATGGAGGGGGCGTTCGAACGCATGAACCAGTAAAGAGAGGCGCCGAGCGGCATCGTCGCGGCGATGCCGAAAAAGATCGTGCGGAACGTCAGCGCAAGTTGCGGCATGATCGGCGTCGTCAGGATGAAACTGAAGCCAAGACCCGCCAGAAGCGTCAACGCCATCCCGCCGATTATGACGGCGAAAGCGCGCGCGTCGCTCGCAGCCGGATCATCCTCGTTTTCATCTTCGTTCATCGGGCGGCGATCATCGGCGGCGCGTGTTGCCGAGCACGCCGCGCAGGATTTCGCGCCCGAGGCCAGTCGAAAGCGAGCGGACGAAAGACTTCATCGCCGCTTCCGTCACGGACTGGCGGTTGGAGCGGCGCGGCGCCTTCTTCGCCTTCGTTCGGCGGGCGGCTTCCTTTTCATCCTCGCGCACACGCTCTTCGTTGCGGCGAGCAAGAGTTTCGTAGGCGGACTCGCGATCTATTTCTTTTTCGTATTTGAGCGCCAGCAGCGACGCGCCGATGGTTTCGCGCCGTTCGGCCTCGCTGATCGTGCCCATACGGGAAGAGGGAGGACGCACCAGCACGCGCTGCACCACGGCCGGCGCACCCTTGCCCTCGAGGGTCGAGACCAAGGCTTCGCCGGTGCCAAGCTCGGTGATGACATCGACGGTCGCAAAAGCCGGATTGGCGCGGAAGGTTTCCGCCGCGGCTTTGATAACGCGCTGCTCTTTCGGCGTATACGCGCGGAGCGCGTGCTGGATGCGGTTGCCGAGCTGGCTCGACACCGAATCCGGCACGTCGAGCGGGTTCTGGGTGACGAAATAAACGCCGACGCCTTTCGAGCGGATCAGGCGGACCACTTGCTCGATTTTCTCAAGCAGGGCCTTCGGCGCGTCGTCAAAGAGCAGATGCGCTTCGTCAAAGAAGAAAACAAGGCGCGGCTTTTCCGGATCGCCGATCTCGGGGAGTTCTTCAAAAAGCTCCGAGAGAAGCCAGAGCAGGAACGTCGCATAGAGTTTCGGCGTCTGCATCAGCCGGTCCGCGGCGAGAATATTGACGACGCCCCGGCCCTTTTCATCCGTTCGCAGAAGATCGACGAGATCGAGCGCGGTTTCGCCGAAGAAGCGCTCCGCGCCTTGCTCCTCCAGCGCCAGAAGCCGCCGCTGGATGGCGCCGACCGAGGCTTTGGAGACGTTGCCGTATTCCGTAGTCAGCGTATCGGCCTGCTCGGCCACCTCGACAAGGAGGGCGCGCAGGTCTTTCAGATCGAGCAGCGCGAGGTTTTCGTCGTCGGCGTACCGGAAAGCGAGAGTAAGCACGCCCTCCTGGGTTTCGTTGAGATCGAGCAGCCTCGACAGAAGAAGCGGACCCATCTCGGTAACTGTGGTCCGAACAGGCGAGCCTTTCTCGCCGCCCAGATCCCAGAAGCAAACCGGAAAAGCGCCCGCCTCATAAGGATCGAGGCCGATGGCTGTCGCCCGGTCGACAAGCCCCTGTTTAAGCTCGCCCGCTCGCGACAGGCCCGCGAGGTCGCCTTTGACGTCGGACAGAAAAACCGGCACGCCTGCGGCTGAAAAACCCTCGGCAAGTATCTGTAAAGTGACAGTTTTTCCCGTGCCGGTTGCGCCCGCAATCAACCCGTGGCGGTTGGCGTATTTGAGGCTGAGGAGCGCGTCGGCCTCTCCCTTGCCGATAAAAATGGCGTTTTCAGCGGTCATGGGAAGACTTTCGCGGCTGCATGAGGCCGTTTAGGCGGGGTCGCCAGAGGCCGCAAGGGCTGAAGGACGGCGGGAATCCGAGCCCCCAAAAGCCGCTTTGGTTGATAAGATGAGCAAAAATCAAGTAAAAAGCCGTTGACGGAGCATGATAATGTGCCCGTCTGGCGACGGATCGACAAACAGGTTTCCGGTTCCTGAGCAGCCGGCAATCGAATGAAGAGCGTCGTCGAAACAGGCTTGACGATAGCCATTGAAAGTAAGGACGGGGCAAATGCTGAGAATTCTGTTGATTATCGCAGTCGCGATCGCGGTCGTGATCGGGCTGATGAAACTGACCGGCACCGATGCCGGCGATGTGGGCGCAGCGACCGAAAGCGCTGTTGAATCTGCCGGCGACGCGATCGAAGACGCGGGAGACGCCATGGGCGACGCAGCGGCCGATGTCGGCGCCGCGACCGAAGCGGTCGTTGACGATACGGTCGATGCGGCCGGCGACGCCGTAGACGCGACCGGAGAGGCGCTTCAGGACGCTGGCGACGCGGTCAGCGAGGGCGCCGAAGACATGATGGACGACGCCGAAGCGGCCATGGACGACATGGCGGCTGAAGCCGAAGAGACCATGGACGAAGCCGAAGAGACAATCGAAGAAGCGACCGAAGAGCCGCAGCACTAATTCTTCCTTAACGGCGACAGAATGCATGCGCCGCCCTTTTGGGCGGCGCATTTTTTTTGACCTGCCGCCGTTTGTGGCGGCCGCTAAGAAGTTGATCCGCCTCGCCTCTTAACTTTCCGGAAGCAGTCTTGCCTGTAGGGAATAGGACACCTGTAACGAGTAGCGGTTTCATGGCCGACATCATCGATTTCAATCATCTCGAACTTTATGTCGGCGGCGATGCGGCGCTGCGCGACGAGATCCTCACCATTTTCACCGAACAGGCGGAGATGTGGATCGGTCGGCTCAACGCCGACCTCGAAGATGAGGAATGGTACAACGCCGCCCACGCACTGAAAGGCGCCTCGCGCGGCGTCGGGGCATGGTCTGTCGGCGATCTGTGTGAAGCTGCGGAAAAGCTGGTCGGACAGGGCGCCCAGAAGGCGTCTTCGCGCCGCGCCTTGATGTCGGAATTGAAGGCCGAGCTCGATCTCGCAATAGACGAGGCGCGCCGGCATCGCGACGCGGCCTAACGCTTAAGCTCCGCCATCGCCTTGTCGATGCCGCCAAGGGTCAGCGGGAACATCCTCTCGCCGAACAAGTCGCGCACCATCTTGATCGACGGCGCATAATCCCAGTGCTTTTGCGGCACGGGGTTAAGCCAGACGGCGCGCTCATAAATGTCGAGCGTCCTTTTAAGCCACAACGCGCCCGGCTCCTCGTTGAAATATTCGACGGCGCCGCCCGGCACGGTGATCTCATAGGGACTCATCGAAGCGTCGCCGATGAAGATGACTTTGTAATCATGCGGGTACTTATGAAGGATCTGCCAGGTCGGAATTTTTTCCGTCCAGCGCCGCTTGTTGTCCTTCCACACATAGTCGTAGAGGCAGTTGTGGAAGTAGAAATACTCCATGTGCTTGAACTCCGACCGCGCCGCGGAGAACAGCTCCTCAGATATGCGTATGAACGGATCCATTGATCCGCCTACGTCGAAAAATAGAAGCACCTTGATGAGATTGCGGCGTTCCGGACGCATCTTGATATCGAGATAGCCGGCGCGCGCCGTCGCATCGATCGTGCCGTCGAGATCGAACTCGTCATGGGCGCCGCGCCGGGCGAACCGCCTGAGGCGCCGGAGCGCCACCTTGATATTGCGGGTGCCAAGCTCGACCTGGTCGTCGAGATTCTTGTACTCGCGTTTCTCCCAGACTTTCACGGCGCGGCCCTGGCGCTGGCCCTCGTTGCCGATCCTGACGCCTTCCGGATTATAGCCGCCGGAGCCGAAGGGCGAGGTCCCGCCCGTGCCGATCCATTTCGAACCGCCTTCGTGGCGTTTCTTCTGCTCTTCGAGACGCTTCTTCAGCGTCTCCATCAGCTTGTCCCAACCGCCGAGCGCTTCGATCTGCGCCTTTTCTTCTTCGCTCAGATACTTCTGGGTCATGAGCTTCAGCCAGTCGGCCGGGATTTCCGCCTCCGCCGCCTCGCCAACGGATTCGATCCCCTTGAACACGTGCCCGAACACCCGGTCGAACTTGTCGAGGTTGCGCTCGTCCTTCACCAGCGCCGAGCGCGACAGGTAATAGAAGTCCTCCACCTTGCGCGAGGCGAGATCGGCGTCCATCGCCTCCATCAGAGTGAGGTATTCCCGAAGGGAAACCGGCAGGCCGGCGCTTTTCAGCTCATGGAAGAATTTGGCGAACATGGACTTCGTCTAACATGCGTCCTGCATCCATCACACCGTGTTGGGCAGCGCGGGACGCGCCAGGGGCTTGCTGCGGCATGGATTATGTTCTAGTTTTGTTCTCATGCGCGCCGAGCCGCCAACCGCCCATGTCTTCGCCCCCAACGCCGGGCTCCGCTACTTGTTCATCGACTTCAACGCCTATTTCGCGGCGGTAGAGCAGCACGACCATCCCGAGCTGCGGGGCCGGCCGGTGATCGTTGCGCCGCTGGCTTCGGAGCACACGTCAGCCATCGCCGTCAGCTATGAGGCCCGGCCCTACGGCATCAAGCGCGGCACTAACATAAAAGAGGCGCGGGCGCTTTGCCCGGGCATCGCCGTGATGCCGGCGCGGCACGACCGTTATGTGCATATTCACAAGAAGCTGATCGCCGAAATCGAGCGGCACCTGCCGCTGGTTAAAGTCTATTCGGTCGACGAGGCCGCGTTCCGGCTTAACCGTTCGGAAGCGACCGCAGCCGCGGCGCTCCCGGTGGCGCACGCTGTCCGCCGGGGAATCGCGGAGAATATCGGGCCTTCCTTGCGCGCCTCCATCGGTCTCGCGCCGACAAGACTGCTGGCCAAGCTCGCGGCGGAATCGCAAAAGCCAGACGGGCTTACGGTTTTCGCCGCCGAGGATCTGCCGGGCAAGCTGGTCGATATGCCGCTTACGGACATTCCGGGCGTCGGGCCTGGCATGTCGGTCCGCCTCGCGAAGGCCGGGATCAACGACTTCCTCTCGCTCTGGAACCTTCAGCCGAAGCAGGCGCGCGCGATCTGGGGCGGGGTGACGGGCGAGCGCTTCTGGTATGCGCTGCACGGCTACGAGGTTGAGGAGCCGGAGACGAAGAAGTCGATGATCGGCCACAGCCGCGTGCTTTCGCGCGAGCATGAAAACCCGGACGGCGCGCGGATCGTCGTGCGCGCGCTGCTGCTGAAGGCCGCAAGCCGGCTCCGCCATCACGACATGCGCGCCAGTTCGCTCTCGGTGAGCGTTCGCCTGCGTCCCGACGGACACTGGGAAGGCGCGCGGCGCTTTCCCTATTCCGAGAATTCGTTCCGGTTCCTGAAACTGTTCGATGAACTCTGGGAGGAGTTCGTCGTCGCCCAGAGAAAGCAGCCGCGAGGCGAACGGCTGCGCTGCGGCGCCGTCACCGTCTATCTTCATGGGCTCGCCGGGGAGGGCAGCGAGAAAGTCATGCAGACCGACTTGTTCGCGCCGCCATCGCCCGACGACGGCCGGCAAGCGCGGCTGTGGCGCGCCATCGACGCGATCAATTCGGACCCGGGGCATAAGTTCGCGCGCCTCGGCGGCGCGGCGGGCGAGGCCGCCGGCCCCCACAAGCACGTCACGCTGGCGCGCCAACAGGGCCTCGCCCTCAACTATCTCGGCGCCAAGATCGCGTTTTCGCGCGTGCCGGAAGAAGCGGAGTTTCTGTATTGAGGGGCGCGTTGCGCGTCAGCCTTGGCTAAAACAAGACGACTCATTCAGCTATGGCGACCGGGTCGCAACTGGCCAGATTTTTCTCCAGTTCTCCGCCAACCAGAGAGCCGAAATATTCGCTGCCGGCAGCCGTGTCCGACGCAGCCACGAGGTATGACTTCGCCTCGCGGTAACGCGCGCAAGCGCCCGCATTGTCCTCGCGATCTTTCCGGATATCGCCGAGAGTCATGATCGAACTGCCCATCTCACGTTTAAGAGCGGCGCTGTCTGGCTCCAGATCGAGCAGTCGTCGGCGCCCCGCAACGTTTTCCTCGGCCGCCGCTGTCGCCTCGTCAAGACGGCCGACATAGCGATACGAGAGCGCTTTTTGCGACAGCACGCTGAGCCGCATGCGGAAAAGACCTAGATCCTCCGGGTCTCGCGCGATGAGCGGCTTCAGCAAGTCGTCCGCCTCGTTTAGATCGACCAGCGCATCCTCGTCGCGTTCCATGACATAAAGCACCAAAGCGCGTTTCCAGAGTCCCGCGATGTAGCTTCTCGTCGCATCGAAATCGGCGTTTCCGGCATCTCGCAATGCCCGAAACCGGGCAATTCCGTCGTCGAGTTGCGCAAGAGCCGGCGCCTGCTCGCCGCCGCGCTGATCGACATGCCGCGATATCGTATCCCCGAAATCGATCGCGCTTTGCGCGCGCGCTTTCAGAAGTCCCTCATCTTGAGGATCGGCGGCCAGAAGGTCGTCGATAATCGCTTGCGCGGCTTTAATCCGTTCAATCGCTTCCTCCCCTTTATTCATCCAGACAAGCGCGAGTCCCTGCTCCGTGAGCGCGTTTGCAATTCCAAGCCTGTCGCCTGCGGCGGCGCGAGGCGAGGCGGCGAGCTTTCTGTAAGCTTTCTCGGCATCAGCGGCTTTCTCGATTGCGGCGTCGCTGTCATCTCTGATGACGAAATTGTAGATCGCCAGCGCATACGATGTATCGGCGAACGCGCGCAGCGCATCGGAGTTATCCGGCGATTGCGCTTTCAGCGCTGACAATTGAGCGTAAGCGGTTTCCAGCATTTCGCCCGCCTCTGTTCGACGGCCGAGATTGCCGCCGGCGGCGTTTCCTAGAACGTCGCCGAGACGCTTGTAGCCGAGAGCGGTCTCGATTTTCAGCGCCGATGAGGCGTCTTCGGTCCGGCTCAGCGCATCGAGGTAACGCCGGCCGGTGTCAGCGAGCATTTCTCTCGCCCGCGTCGAGCCGGGTATCCTGGCGATTTCGTCGTGCAAATCGAACAGCATGTACTTGGCGAGCGAGCGCACCGCCTCGAACTGCTCCACAGCCTGTTTCTCCGCGCGGTCGGCGCGGAGGTAAAGAACCGTCGTGACGACGCTGGTTGCAACGATGCCGACAGCGGCAAGAGAGGCGGCGGCGACCGCAAACTTGCGCCGCTGAATGAAGCGCCGCACGGCGTACGGCCACTGTCCTTTAACAGCTGAAACGGAACGCCCAGCCTGATATCGCCCCATGTCATCGAGCAGCGCTTCGACGCTCAGGTACCGCTCGCCCGGCTCGTCGGCGCGCGCTTTGGCGACGATAGCCGCAAGATCGCCGGCGCGCGGCGCCTTCGCGCCGGCGGTAAGTTCGTTGAGCATGACGCCAAGCGAATAAATATCGCTCAATGTCGTCGTTGGTTCGCCGCGCATCCTTTCGGGCGCCGTATAGCCCTTGGTCATCGTCAGGCGCGGGCCGTTCGCGTCGGCGTCTTCTCCGATCGTGTGCGAGATGCCGAAATCTATAAGCTTGGCCGCCCCGTCTCGCGAGATAAGCACGTTCGCCGGCGAAAGGTCGCGATGGATGACAAGGTTGCGGTGCGCGTAGGCGATGGCGCTGCATACTTCGGTGAAAATTCTCAGCCGCTCGGCGAGGTCGGCTTCATGCGTGCGCAGATAGTCGTAGAGCGGCGCGCCGTCCACATACTCCATGATGAAGTAGGGGGCGCCGTCCTCGGTTTCGCCGCCGTCATGCAATTGCGCGATGTTGGGATGCTTCAACTGTGCGAGCAGACGTCGCTCGGATCGGAGGCGGTCGGAGAAAACTTTGGACCGCCCCGTGAGGCGCACCAGCTTGATCGCGGCCGCATGATCGAAGTCGCCGGCGATCCGGCGGCCGAGATAGACCGAGCCCATGCCGCCGCGGCCGATTTCACGTTCGATGCGGTAGTTGCCGATCACATCGGGCGCCAGCGTTTCATCAAGAATGCGAAGGCCGCCGCCGGTTATGGGCGCGTCGTCATGATCGAGCGCGGTATCGAACAGCGCCAGCGTCCGCTCGCGCAACTCCGGGTCGTGTTTCGTCCTGTCGAGAATAACGGCGCGCCGTTCGTCCGCAGGCGCATCGAACGCCTCATCGAGCAACGCAAGGGCCGCTGCGTCGATCGTTTCAGCGCGGGAGGTCATTCTTGATTGCATCCTTGAGCCACAGGCGCGTAGAGGCCCATGAACGTTTCACTGTCGCCGGCGAAACGCCGACAACTTCCGCGATCTCCTCCACAGACATGCCGGCGTAATAACGCAACTCGACAATTTGCGCGCGCTGCGCATCGATAAGGCTGAGCCGGACCAGCGCTTTTTCAAGCGCCTGCATCTCGAAGAACATGTCGCGGTCTTCCGGCAGGCCCGTCGTCAGGGCGACGATGGCGACATCGCGCTTCTGCGCGGCCTTCCGCCGGGCGGCGTCGACGAGAACATGCCGCATCACCCGCGCCGACAGGGCGAGAATATGAGCGCGGTCGTTGACTTGCAGATCGCCCGACTGAAGCAGCTTCAGGATCGCCTCGTTGACGAGATCGCCTGTCACGATAGAAATCGAGCGGCTTTCGCGTTTCAGGAGAAAAGAAGCGATATCTTCCAGCTCGCGCTGGATTGTCTCGAACAGCCGGTCGCGCGCTTCGACGCTGCCGCCGCGCCAGGCGCGGACTAGCTCGGCGCCGTCCTGGGCGGTTCGGTACTGACAGGACTCGTCCATTAAAAGCGCCGCTCGCATTCATGCGGCGCGGCAGGTCGCCAGGTCGCGAAACGCATGATCCCCTTCATCGCCGTTTGGAACGCGACTGCGCCCTTAAAAAAACTTTAATCCAATTTGATCCGGTTTCCACCCCGTCTGCGCTCTATCCATTAGGAAGCGTGTAGCCTTGGCGCTTCCCGGCGCGAAAATCGGGGGAACGTCTGTGCGCTCCCAGCCGCCTTAAGGCGCATTCTGTATGGAAAGTGGGAGCACCAATATGAGTAGCGGAAAAACCAACCGCCTTTCGGCGCTGATGCTGGCGGGCGCTGCGGCGGCGTTGGCCAGCCTATCGACGGCTCAGGCGGGGCCAGTGAATCTCAACACCTGGTCGCACACCGTCGGCGGGTCGTGGAACGTCGCCGGCGACAACAATTCGGTTTTGCAAACCGTCAACGGCAACCCGACGATTTTCTACAGCAACCTGAACGACAAGGGGAAATCCTTGTCAGGGACGATCACTGTTGAAACCACGAGCGATGACGACTTCATTGGGTTCGTGCTCGGCTTTAACGCGGGCGACGAATCCAACCCCGCCGCCGACTATCTGCTGATCGACTGGAAACAGGGCACGCAGGGCTCATACGGATGCTCCGCCAACGCCGGTCTCGCGATTTCGCACGTCAGCGGCGCCCTCGGCGATAATAGCGGCGCCTGGTGCCATGCGCCGGCGAACAATGTCACCGAACTCGCCCGGGCGACGACGCTCGGCGCGACCGGCTGGCTCGACAATACGACCTACACGTTCGACCTGACCTTTACGGACAATTTGGTCGAAGTGTTCGTCAACGGCCTGCTGGAGATCAGCATCGCCGGCATCTTCGGCGATGGTTCGTTCGGGTTCTACAATTACTCGCAGGCGACCGTTCGTTACGCCGGCATCGAGGAAGACATCCTGCCGCCGCCGAACGGCGAAGTGCCGCTTCCCGCGGCCTTTCCGCTGATGCTCGCTGGCCTTGGCGGGCTCGGCTTTGCGGCCAGGAAGAAAAAAGAAGTCGCGTAAGTAGAGCGTTCGATTACGGAAAGCGGCGGGCTTCGGCCCGCCGCAACTTATGTCAAACGATCGTAAGCTGCGCCTTGCGGTCCAGCAGGAACCGCCTCACGGCTTCGTCTTCGCTCAGGCCCGCCGCTCTCGTATAGGCGTCCCGCGCTTCATCGGCGCGCCCAAGCTGCGCCAGCACATGCGCGCGCGCCGCCCAATAGGGCTGGTAGTCCGCAAACGGATCGCCATGAAGCGCGTCAAGGTTCGCGAGCGCGTCTTCGTTCCTTCCCGCCTGCGAGAGCGCTGCGGCGCGACCGACTGCGGCGCCGGCTGACGGCGCCGTCGCCAGGAGAGCGTCGTAAAGCGCCACAATCGCCGCGGACGTGTCGTATCCCTTGAGACGCGCCGCCGCATGCGCCGACTGGATCGCCGCTTCAAGCTGATAGCGGCCCGGCTTTCCGTACCGGCCCGCCCCGATCAATGCGGTTTCGGCTTCGGCGATTGCCGTCGCATCCCACAAGCGCGTGTCCTGTTCGTCGAGCGGAACATAGGCGCCGTCCTGCCGCCGGGCGCGGCGGCGCGCATGCGCGTAGAGCATCAGCGCGAGAAGCCCGAGCGCTTCGGGCTCTTCGGGAAGAAGCTGCACGATGACGCGGCCGAGAAAGATCGCTTCGTCGGCGAGCCCGGCCCGGCGCGGATCGGCGCCGTCCGCGTCCTCCCATCCGGTCCCGAACGCGGCGTACACGGCGGCGAGAACCGCGTCGAGCCGTTCGGCCAGATGCTCCGGCTCCGGCGTTTCAAAGCGGAGTCCGGCGTCCCGAATTTTCTTTTTGGCGCGCACGAGCCGCTGGCCCATCGAAGCCGGCGAGACGAGAAAAGCCGATGCGATGCGCGCCGCATCGAGACCGAGCACGGTTTGCAGCATCAAAGGAGTCCTGACACCGGAATCGATCGCCGGGTGGGCGCATACGAACAGCAGTTTCAGGCGTTCATCTGGAAAACGATCGCCCCGCATGGCGGCTTCCGCTTCTTCAGCGATCAGCGCTAGGTCCGAGGCGAAACTGTTACGGGTGATGGCGCGCCGCGCGCTGTCGATCAGCTTTCGCCGCGCGACGGCGAAAAGCCACGCTTCCGGCTCATCAGGAACGCCCCGTTCAGGCCATGCTTCAAGCGCCGAGGCGAATGCGCCGGCGAGCGCGTCTTCGGCTTCGGCCACATCGCGGGTGCGTGCGGCCAGCCACGCGACGAGGCGGCCATAAGAGGCGCGGGCGGCGGCTTCCGCAATCGCCCGCGCCTCTTTCATGTTCAGGCGTCCGCCGGAATTGTTAAGACCGGACGCAACTCGATCTGACCGTAGGAGCTGGAAGGGCAACGCGCCGCCCAGTCGAGAGCGGCGTCGAGATCTTTCGCCTCGATGATGTAGAAGCCGCCAAGTTGCTCTTTGCTGTCCGTGAACGGACCGTCTTCGACGGAAACCCGCCCGGCGCGCATACGCACCGCTTTAGCGGCGCGGCTATGATCCAGAGGCTCGCCGCCGACATAGGCTCCGGCGTCTCTCAGCGCCTGCGTGTAGGCCATATGAGCGCCGATGACTTCGCCTTGTTCAGCTTCCGAAGCCGTGTCCCAGGCGTCTTCGTTGTCATAAAGCAGAAGGGCGTACTGCATGACTTACTCCTCCCCGTAATTAGGAACAGGGCGAGCCTCTACGCGCCCGCTCGCCGCCGCTGGGCATTTAGCCGCCCATTTGGCCGCCGTTTCCATGTCGGGCACATCGATGATGACAAGCCCGCCGAGCTGTTCTTTGGCGTCGGCGAACGGCCCGTCCTGAACCGAGCGCTTTCCGTTCTCGACTGAAATCAACGTGGCCGTTTCCGGTCCGCACAGCGCAGCGCCCCGCACGTAGACCCCGCCTTGGTGCAGAGATGCGCCGAAGGCTTTCCACGCGTTGAAGTAGGCGCCCGATTTCGCCTTGTCGTCGCGGGTCTCGAAATCCTCCGGCGACTCATAGGCGAGAAGCATCACTTTCATGTCTGTCTCCTCATTTGCTTGCGGGCGCGCCGCGCGCTCCCGGAACCATGACGGGCGAGGCCGGCTCATTTCGACAAAAAGCCGAAATTATTTCATTCAGGTCTTGCTCGAGAGAAGCATCGCGCAAATCCGCCTGCCTGTCTCGGGCGGCGTCACTCGCCGCGGGAGATATCGGCCCGGGCTTCAACGGCGATCTCGAAAGCGCGGCGGCGCTTCTGGTGATCGTACATCTGCGAGGTGAGGATCAGCTCATCCGCGCCCGTCCGGGCGATAAAATCAGCAAGACGGGTCCGCACCGTCTGCGGCCCGCCGACGGCCGAGCAGGAAAGAACCTGTTCCAGCGTCGCGCGCGCCGCGGGGGCCAGCCTCTGCTCATAACCCTCCACTGGGGGCGGCAGTTTCGTCGGCGCGCCGCTGCGCAGGTTTACGAACGCCTGCATCAGCGACGTGGCGAGATAGCGGGCTTCCTCGTCCGTGTCGGCGGCGAGCATGTTGAAGCCGAGCATCACATAAGGTTTTTGCAACTGCGCCGACGGCTGGAAGGTTTCTCGGTAGATCGCGATCGCCTCCATCATCTGCGCCGGCGCAAAGTGCGAGGCGAAGGCGTAGGGCAGGCCGAGCGCAGCGGCGAGTTGCGCGCCGAATGTCGACGAGCCGAGAATCCACAAAGGAATCTTCGAGCCTTCGCCCGGCACCGCGCGCACGGATTGGCCCGGCTCGGCGGTCCCGAGGAAACGCTGCAACTCAAGCACGTCCTGCGGAAAACCATTGCCATCGCTGTCGAGGGTTCGGCGGAGCGCGCGGATCGCCGGCATGTCGGTTCCCGGCGCGCGGCCAAGCCCGAGATCGATTCGGCCCGGATACATCGCCTCCAGCGTCCCGAACTGTTCGGCGATCACCAGCGGCGCATGGTTCGGCAGCATGACGCCGCCGGCGCCGATGCGAATGCGCGTCGTGCCCTCCGCCACATAGGCCATCACGACCGCGGTCGCGGCGCTGGCGATGCCGGGCATGTTGTGGTGCTCGGCGAGCCAGTAGCGATTGTAGCCGAGCGTTTCGGCGTGGCGGGCGAGGTCGCGGGAGTTTTCAAACGCCTGACGCGCGTCGCCGCCTTCGACGATGGGCGCGAGATCGAGAACGGAGAAAGGAATCATCGCGCCAATATGGAGGGCGCGGGCAGGCTGTTAAAGGCGCGGGATCAGTCGCCGAATTCACGAATGAGATTGTTGCGGAGATTGGCGAGCCGGTCGCGCGTCGCTGCGGGCGCGCCGGCGGCGGCGAGATCGGCGAGAGCGCCTGCCAATTCGAACAGCATGGCGCGCTGCCCGGCGGAGCGGATGCGGCTCTTAATCCAGCCGACAGCCGCAAGCCGTGAGCCGCGCGTCACGCGCTCAACCCGGTGCAGGAAGCTCGACGGGTAGAGGATAAGCGATCCCGCCGGCAGCCTGATTTCGTCCTCCGCCCCGGCGCTGTCGATGACCAGCGCGCCGCCGCCATATTCGTCGGGTTCGCTAAGGAAGAGGGTGAACGAAAGGTCGGTGCGGACGCCGTCGACATAGGGCGCATCCACATGCGCGCCGTATTCCATGCCCTCGTCGTAGCGGTTGAGCATCAGCCGGGCGATGGCGGCGGGAAGCGCGGCGGCGCGGACCATGTCGTTCGCAAGGATCGTTGCGGCGATGGTCTCGCACACGCCCTTCGCCGCCGGATCGCTAAGGCGGGCCTGAAGATTGTTCTTGGCGGCCTTGGCGCGGCCTTTCGCGGTCGCTCCGCCATCCTCCCAGAGCGCAGGCTTGGCTAGCGCGTCGCGGATCGCGGCGAGGGTCGGGCGGTCGAGGACGTTGGCGATCTGAAGAATCATTGGAGCCTTGTATCGTCAGTTTATGTTATTAAGAAGCGATTGCACTTGGTTTTGACCTGATTATGATGCGCGCCAATCTGAAAACGCCAGAAAAAGGAGCCGCTCCATGGCGCGCCGACTGAAACTTCTCGCCGGCCTTTCAACGCTCGCCCTTGGCGGCGCCGTGGCGCTCGCCGGATGCGGGTCTGAAGGAGAAGGCGAGGGTGCAAAATCCGCAGCCGCGCCGGCTTCGACCGATCATAACGCTCACATGGCCAGCGAAGGAGAATCCGAAGGCGGCGAGAGCGAAGGCGCGAGCGCGGTCAACGCGGCGACGGACAATGTCGCCTACATCCAGCAGCTCCTTTTAATGCGCGGCCACTTGCAGGCCGGCGTCGCGCTTTATGCGGCGGGCGACCAGAACATGGCGGCGACGCACATGAAGCATCCGAAGGACGAGCTTTACGCCGGCCTGCTTCCGGCTTTTGAAGCGCGCGGCTATGCCGGTTTCGCCGATGCGCTCGACGCGCTCGCTGTCGCGGTCAAGGGCGGCGCGCCGGCGAATGAGGTCGAGGCGAAACTCGCCGCTGCGCGCGCCGGCATCGATGCAGCGGTTGCGGGCGCCAACGCCACGCCGCGCGAAACCCTGCTCGCGATGGCGGGAGTGCTGCGCACGGCCGGCGAAGAGTTCGACATCGGCGTCAAGAACGACGTCATCGTGAACGCCCATGAATATCAGGACGCCTACGGATTCATGACCACGGTCGTCGACTATCTCGGCCGTTACGATGGCGGCGCCGGCGATGTGGACGAAGCGGTCGCTGAAGCGCGCGAGTATGCCGCGCAAGCGCTGGAGGTTGCGCCATCGGCGATGCCCCCGGAAACGGTGACGACATCTTCCGAAACAATCTACGGCGCTGCGGCGCGCGTTGAGATCATCGCGCGCGGGCTGGCCTAATCGTCATTAATCGGACTAGCGACGCCTGACGCTGCGATCCTCCCGCACATCTCCCGCGCCCGGTCCGGGGGCGTGTCCGCGCGGGCGGAAGTCATTCGGGTCCCACGGGCCGTAGCTGAACGAGCGCGCGCCGGGGCCGGGCTGGTAGCCGGTGAAGGGCGTCGTTTCTGCGGGAAGCGTCTTCTTGCCCGGCAAAAGCGCCTTCGCTGAGTCGAGCCATGTCACGGAGCGCCCGCGTCGCAAGGTTTCGGGGAACAGCGACATCAGTTCCATGATGTCCGCCGGCATCTCGTTCGACACGATCAGCCCCATCTCGCGCGCCTGAGCCGCTTCGATCGGATAGTCGTGCGTCCAGCGTCCGCTTGAAAGAAGCTGCGCGATGTTGGCCGCGGCGTTCTCCGACACCGTGCCTTGCAGCAGCTCTTTCGCCGCGGCCTCAAGCTGCTCGATGGCTTTCCCGCCGAGATCGGCGAGCACGAGCGTGTAGTCGTCGGTCGCGTCCGGGGACTTCGCCTGCGCGACGCGCAGGATCGACGCGGCGGGAAGCCCGCCGATCTGGGGATCAATCGGACCGAGCACCGCGTGCTTGTTCAAAACAATCTCGTCGGCGGCCATTGCGATCAACGTGCCGCCGGACATGGCGTAGTGCGGCACGTAAACCGTCTTCTTGCCCTTGTGCGCCTTGATGGCGCGCGCGATCTGCAACGCCGGCAACACGAGCCCGCCCGGCGTATGCAGCACGATATCGAGCGGCTGGTTCGGCGGCGTCTTGCGGATCGCGTCCAGTATGTCTTCCGCGTCATTGAGGTCGATATAGCGAAGCTGCGCGCCGAGAAAGCCCATGGACTCGAAGCGGTGCACCAGCGCGATCACGCGCGATTTGCGCTTTTTCTGGATGCGCGTGAAGCGCCGTTCGATATCCGCCTGTCTCTGCGAGCGCATGATCGCCGGCAGGATGAAAAAGAAGATCAGCAAAAACAGAAAGGGCAGCGCCCCGACAAGCTGTTCCATAACGCGTACGCCCCCTAAACTTCGCCGCCCTCGGTTACAGGATCTTTCATATTCTTGGCGCGGACGTTCAGGTGCGCGAAAGAGAACATGATCGCCGTCATGATTTCCGTCGTCGCATCCTCGGACGGATAGGTCGCGCGCGCCTTCACGTGCCAGCCCTGCGTCTTGGTCAGCCACAGCGCGGTCTTGTAGGGAACGCCTTCAAGCGATCCGATTTCAAAACCGCCGGCCAGTTGCGCCTCCAGGCCGTCGAACAGCGGGTCGTCGTCTTTCGACGTCATCGTCGCGACAGGCACTGGAACGCTGGCGCTTACCTGAAAGCGCTGGCGGATGGCGGCGACGGCGCCGGAGTAACTTTCCTCCGCCGACATCTGCGGCCAGAACGACGCATAGAAGGTGATGAAGGCCCCGCCCGCCGAGGCGTAGTCGCAAGCGACGTCGAGATTCTTCTGATCGAACGCCTTGATCTGGCGCAGCGAGAAGACGCGGTTTTCATCCGACAGCGTCATCTCGGCCGGGCACTCGAGACCGCTGGCGTCGTGTCTGATCTTGTCCGCGCTGAGCTGTGTCCAGCCGGCAGGCAGCATGACGTTGGCGCTTGTGAAAACGCCGGCGAGGGCGCTTTTCCCGGCATGATCGGCGTTGACGCCCGTATCGCGTTCATGGGCCGCTGAAAAAGACGGATCGGGGTCGGCCGACACCGCCACCATCGCCGACTGGGAGAAGGCGTAATTGCGCATCATGTGGACGCGCGAGAACGCGGTCGGCGCTGAAATCGGCGCCGTGTGCGCCGCCGCAACCTCGCCCTTCGGCGCGCTTGAGCAGCCACCCATTGCGCTCAGGAAGAGCGCCAGAACAGCGCCCTTAACTATTTGATTTTCCACCCTTAACCGCCCCTCTCACGCTACCCCGAGCGAGGCGTTCGCTGTCGTCGCCGCCTGCTTCCCGGCCATTCTGGCGTAAGGCGGGCGTTTCGGCCAGCCCTACGCCCCCTCGCGCCGGGCGAGGAACGCCAGCCGTTCGAACAGGTGCACATCCTGTTCGTTTTTGAGGAGGGCGCCGTGGAGCGGAGGGATCGCCTTGCGCGGATCGCGCTCGCGCAAGATTTCTTCCGGGAGTTCTTCCGAGAGAAGAAGTTTCAACCAGTCGAGCAATTCAGAAGTCGACGGTTTCTTCTTCAAGCCCGGAACCTCGCGGATTTCGTAGAAGACCTTCAGCGCATCGGCGACGAGCTTCTTCTTGATGCCGGGAAAATGCACCTCGACGATCTCGCTCATCGTCTGCGCATCGGGAAACTTGATGTAGTGGAAGAAACAGCGGCGCAGGAACGCGTCCGGCAGTTCTTTTTCGTTGTTCGAAGTGATGATGACGACCGGACGGCGCACCGCCTTCACAGTTTCGTTCGTCTCGTAGACGAAGAACTCCATGCGATCGAGCTCCTGCAACAGATCGTTCGGGAACTCGATGTCGGCCTTGTCGATCTCGTCGATCAACAGCACGGGGTGCTCGGGCGCCGTAAACGCTTCCCACAGCTTGCCGCGCTTGATGTAGTTGCGCACGTCGCGGGCGCGCTCCTCGCCGAGCTGGCCGTCCCGCAGGCGAGCGACGGCATCGTATTCATAAAGCCCCTGATGCGCCTTGGTGGTCGACTTGATGTGCCACTCGATCAGCGGCAGACCGAGCGCCTTCGCGACCTCCATCGCCAGCACGGTTTTGCCCGTGCCGGGTTCGCCCTTCACGAGGAGAGGGCGCTCAAGCGTCACCGCAGCGTTGACCGCGACTTTCAGATCTTCCGTGGCGATATAATCGCTGGTGCCGGCGAACTTCACTTTTCGTCTCCGATACTCCGGGAGACGCATGAGGCCTCCGCTGTTGCGGCGCACTATAGGAAGGGGGGCAAGGCCCGGCAATGACGGCGCGCAGCCCGAAAGGGCGTGCGAGCGCGTTGATCTTGCTTGCGGAATTGTTCAGTTTCGCCCGGTTCGCAGCTTAGGGGCCTCCATGAAACGCGCCGCTTTATTCGTTCTCGCCTTGCTTGTCCCGTTCGCTCTCGCTTCCTGCGAGCGCCAAACCTCGGACGATAGCGGCCAGCGACCGGAAGCGGCGAGCGAAGAGGGCGCATTTTTCGCCGTCGAGGCGAACGCAGACGAGGGCAAGCTCCTCGTCACTCTGCCGGCCCCTGACGACGACGGCGTGATGCTGCGCGCGATCCATGCGAGCGGGCTCACCGCGGGGCTCGGCTCCAACCCTGTCGGCTTCGATCGCGGCTCGGTGGAGAGCGGGCGCATCATCGCGTTTCGCAAAGCCGGCAAAAAGGCGGTGATCGAACAGGAAAACTGGACCTATCGCGCCTCCGCCGAGAACGCGCTGGAGAAGAAGTCCGTCGCCAATTCGTTCGCGCGCTCGTTCCTGTGGGCCGGCGATATTGAAACCGTGAACGCCGACGGCTCGGTCGTCGTCAATATTGCGGGCTTTCTCACAAGCGATACGATGGACCTGAAGGGCGGACTGAAGAATGCCGGGCAGGGCGCTTATTCCATCGCGGCGGATCGCAGCTTTCCGGACTATTCGTCCGTGCTCGTCTTTCCCGACAATGTAGAATTGGACGCCTTTGTCACCTTCGCCGGCGAAACGCCCGGCGATCAGGTCGGCGCGACCGCAGCGGACGGACGGTCATTCACGCTGACGCTGCATCACTCCTTTGTCCGTCTGCCCGCGCCTGGGTACAAGCCCCGCGAATTCGACGCGCGCAGCGCGGGCATCGATGTTTCCTTCTATAATTTCAGCGCGCCGCTCTCCGGCCAGATCCAGAAAAGTTATGCGCGCCGTTTCCGGCTCGAGCGCGTCGATCCGAACGCGGCCTCGGGGCCGGTGAAGAAGCCGATCGTGTTTTATGTGGATAGCGGCGCGCCAGAGCAGGTCCGCGACGCATTGGTAGAGGGCGCTAGCTGGTGGGCGGAGGCGTTCGAGGCTGCGGGATTTGAGAATGCGTTTCGCGTCGAAGTGTTGCCCGAAGGGGTTCACCCGATGGACGCGCGTTACAACGTCATCCAGTGGGTGCATCGCCAGACCCGCGGCTGGTCCTATGGCGGCGGCATCGCAGACCCGCGCACGGGAGAGATGATCAAGGCCGCCGTCATTCTCGGCAGCCAGCGCGTCCGGCAGGACCGGATGATCCTCGAAGGGCTCGCGGGCGCGGAGAAAACCGGAACCGGCGCCGCCGACGATCCGGTTGAGATGGCGCTTGCGCGCATCCGCCAGCTTTCGGCGCACGAGGTCGGCCACCCGCTCGGCTTCGCGCATAATTTCGCCGCGAGCGTCAACGACCGCGCCTCGGTGATGGACTATCCGGCGCCCTATGTTCGTCCGAAGACGGATGGTACGCTCGACTTCACGCAGGTCTATGACGCCGGGATCGGCGAATGGGACAAGGTCGCGACGCGCTGGCTCTATTCCGAGTTTCCCGATGGCGCCGACGAGAAAGCGGCGCTCGAAAAGATCATCCGCGACGCCTATGCGTCCGGCCTTTACTTCATGGACGACCCGCAGGGCCGTCCGACCTCCGCCGCGCATCCGCTGGCGAGCGTCTGGGACAACGGGTCCGACCCGGTGGCGACGCTCGACGAGACGATGCGCGTGCGCCAGATCGCGCTCGCGAATTTCGGCGAGCGCTCGCTGAAACAAGGCCAGCCGACCGCCGATCTCAAGGCGATGCTGGTCCCCGTCTATCTCTATCACCGCTATCAGGCCGCTGCGGCGGCCAAACTCGTCGGCGGATACGACTTCCGCTATTCCTCGAAAGGCGACGGCCCGGCGAACGGCGCGCCGGTTGCAGCCGAACGTCAGCGCGCTGCGCTCGCCGCGCTCGTGCGGACGCTCGACCCGGCGGCTCTCGACCTTCCCGATGCGACATTGAACAAACTTACGCCGGCGCTCGCTTCTTTCTATGGCGGCGGCGGGCCGGAGCTGTTCGATAGCGACACGGGCGCGATGTTCGATCTGATGAGCGCTGTCGATGCGGCGGGCTCGGAGACGATGAGCGCGCTGCTGCATCCTCAGCGCCTTGCGCGCCTCATTGAAACCCAACGGCGCAACGAAGCGGCGCTCGGCCCGGAGGAAGCGTTCGGCGCCATCGAGACGCAGGTCTTCGCGCAACCCGGCGCCCCGCGCCACGGCGAGATCGCACGCACGCTGCAAACGCGCTTCGTGTCGACGCTGATCGATCTCGCGGCGAAGGAAGACATGACGCCGGCGGTGCAGGCTCGCATAGACGCCTATCTTCGCGCGCTGCGCGGCCGCCTCGCGCCGGGACTCTTCTCAACCGTGCGATCCGGCGCCGACGCCGGTCATCGCGCGTTCCTCACGGCGAAGATCGACGCGCATCTCGCGCGGCCGGCGCCGGCGGCGAAACCCGCCGCTCCGCAAGCGGACGTTCCGCCGGGGTCGCCCATCGGTTCGATGATGGGCGAGGATTGCTGGTTCTGCGATTTGGAATGACAAGCTCAACACCGCTCATCCCGGCTTTCGCCGGGATGAGCGGAACTTAGGCCAAGTGCAAAGTTACCCCGCCAGTCCAATTTCTCTCAACCTCTGCTTCAAGAATGCATCCGCCGTGATCGGCGGATATTTCGCGCCGGCGCCTTTGCAGCTCTGGATGCATTCGAGCATCGCCTTTGAGTGCGGGTGCATGAAGAACGGCATCGAATAACGCGAGACGTTGGCGCCGCCCGGCGGGTTGACGACGCGGTGCG